>DATMVG010000058.1:0-39605 GCA_035563315.1 Allosphingosinicella sp.
GCTCCGAGCCCGGCAGGAAGGTGGTCGCGTCGATCACCTTGAGGTCGGGCGCCCCCAGCTCCCGTTCCAGCCACTCCGTCGAAACCAGCGAGTCCATCGCGCACCTCATCCGAGCGAAGCTCACAATATGCCGGGAAAGGCGCCGCCGTCGATGAGCAGGCTCTGGCCGGTCACATAGCCCGCCTGGGCGGAGCACAGGAAGGCGCAGGCGGCGCCGAACTCGGCCGGATCCCCGAACCGCCGTGCCGGAATCGCCTGCTCGCGCTCGCGGCGGATTTCGGCCCTGCCGCGGCCGCTTCGAAGCGCCTCGCTTTCGACCAGGGCGGCGATCCGGTCGGTGTCGAACTGCCCGGGAAGGAGGTTGTTGATGGTGACGTTGGCGTGGACGAGGGCCCTGGCCACCCCGGCGACGAAGCCGGTCAGCCCGGCCCGCGCCCCGCTCGACAGCTCGAGCCCGGCGAGCGGCATCTTGACCGAGCCCGAGGTGATGTTGACGATCCGGCCGAAGCGCCGCTCGACCATGCCGTCGACCACCGCCTGGATGAGCGCGATCGGAGCGATCATGTTCGCCTCCAGCCCGGCGACCAGGTCGGCGGGACGAAGCGCCCGGAAATCGCGCGGCGGCGGCCCGCCATTGTTGTTGACGAGGATGTCGACCCGCGGGACGGCGGCGAGCAGGGCCGCCCGCCCGGCCTCGGTGGCGACGTCGGCCGCGACCGCTTCGATCTCGGCGCCGGTCGCCGCGCTGAGCTCGTCGCGGACCCGTTCGAGCCGGTCGGGGTCGCGGCCGTTGATCACGACCCGGGCTCCCGCCGCGGCGAGCGCCGACGCGCAGGCCCGGCCCAGGCCCCGGCTCGAGGCGCAGACGATCGCGTGGCGGCCGGCTATGCCCAGGTCCATCAGCGCACCAGCGGCCGCTTCAGGTAGAATTCGCTGTAGAAGGCCGAGGCGAAGGCGGCCGCGGGAGTCGCCACGATCGCTCCCATCAGCCCGAAGGCGAGGGCGAAGGCGAGGGTGAAGAAGATCAGAAGCACCGGATGGAGCTGCATGGTGGCGCCGCGGATCTTCGGGGCGACGACGCTGCCGAGGATCTCGGTGCTGACGAGGTAGAAGAGCGCCACCCAGACCGCCGTCATCGGCCCGAGCGTCAGCGCCAGGACGACCGGGGGAAAGGCCATGATGTAGCCGCCGATGCGCGGAATGAAGTCGGCGAAGAAGGCCAGGGCCGCCCACACCAGCGCTCCGGGCACGCCGATCAGGGTGAGGAAGATGAAGACGGCGACCGACTGGATCGCGCCGATGACCAGGCTGGCCTTGGTCCAGCCGATCACCGCGCGGGCGGCCCGGCGATAGGCGCGCATCCCGGCCCGGCGCGAATCGCGCGGCAGGCTGCCGAGATAGAAGCGCAGGATCGGGCGCGGATCGAGCACGACATAGGCGACCGTGCTGAAGAAGATGATGGTGAGCGCGATTCCGCCGATCAGCGACAGCGAGAAGGCGCCGACGCCGCGGAAGATGTTGACCAGGTCCTGGCCGCCGCCGCCGTCGACGCTGACGAAGGCCTGGAGATCGGGATAATTGGCGAGCAAGGCCGCGAGCTGGGCCCGGATCCCGGCCATGAATGCGGGCAGATCGTTGACCAGGAGGACGACCTGCCCGACCAGCCGGGGGATGACGAGCCAGCCGATCAGGCCGATCGCGGCGAAGAAGAGGATGAGGGTGAGCAACGCCGCCATGTGTCGCGACAGGCCGCGCCGCTCGAACCAGGCGACCGGCGCCGACAAGGCGATCGCGACGACGACGGCGAAGAAGAGCAGGAGCACCGCCGCCACCACCTCGTGGAGGAACCACAAGGTGACGACTGCGGCGCCGGCGGTGAAGGCGAGGCTGACCGCCAGCGCCGCCACCCGGGTCCCGGGCGGCCGTGCGGCGATCGTCGAAGCTGCCTCGTCGGCCATTGCTGCCCGTTAGCCCAAGCCGGACCGCTTCGGCATCCCTTTTTCAATGGCGGCGCTCGCTTGACACCCGGGCCGGCCGCTTCCACATGGCGGCGATGGCTACCGAACCGATGATGTGCCCGGTCGACAAGACGCCGCTGACCATGTCGGAGCGGCAGGGCATCGAGATCGACTATTGCCCGACCTGCCGCGGAGTCTGGCTCGACCGCGGCGAGCTCGACAAGATCATCGAGCGAAGCGCCGCCCCGCCGTCGGCGATGCCGCCGCAGCCGGAGCCGCGCCATCACCGGGAAACCTACCGCGACTATGACGACGGCCGTCATTACGGCCGCCCCAAGCGCCGCAAGTCCTTCCTCGAGGAATTGTTCGACTAAAGCCGGCGGGTTCTTGGCCCGGCCGGACGCGGCGCCGCTGCCTCGCCTGGTCGATCCGAAGGGGGCATTGGCAGCCGGAGATTCGGCGCCGCTCCGGGCCGCCAGGACACCGTGTGCTGCCATGCACAGCGAGAAAGCGGACGTTCAACGCCGCGCCATGGCCGTCCCGGTGAGTTGCAGACTCTCTCCCCTACGCCTCACGGTCAGCTCGACAGGATCGCCAACGTTCAGGCGGCGAATGTAGTCCGCGAGCCTCTCTTCGGAATTGATCGGGCGGCCGCCGGCATGAGTGATCACATCGTCTGCACGGACTCCCATCAGATCTCCCGTGCCTCCCCGCATCACCTCGGCGACCAGCACCCGGTTGCCCTGAACGTGAATGGCGACACCGATCGCCGCCCTCTGTGCCCTCTCGGCGATCGAGGCTGACGGAAGCGCGGCAACCGCGAGCGCAACGGCCATGGTGGCGAAAGCTCTTTTCATCGGTTCATCTCCTTCACGTGTTAGCTTCAGACAGGGCCGGTTCGAAACTGCATGAGGACCGTGGATCAGCTAGCCCGGCGCGGCCTTCTCATCGGGCCTTGCGGGTGGACCGAACCGGAAAGCCTCTCGGCCTCGTCCGGAGCGATGCCGCTGCGTACGAGCGCCTCGACGAGGGCCCTCTCGGCAGGAACCTCGATGTGCGGCGCGACGCCGGTGCCTTCCCATCCCTCGCCAGTCCGATGATCGAAAGCCCTGCCTATGGGCACGAAAGCGCTGAACATGTCGTTCACCCGTTGTCCCGGGGGTGCGAAGTGGCCGGCGCCAGTGGTGGTCTCGCCGATCAGCGTCGCCCGGCCGGTTATCTTCATGCCGAATGCAAAAGCCTCGCCGGCGGAGACGGTGTAGTTGGACGTGAGGACATAGACATTCGCGTCGAACATCCGCCGCTCGCTTGGGTGAGGCGTGACGAAGATCTCCGTCGTGCGAACGCCTTCCACGGACGATGACGCCGGCCTCATCCACGGCGGCATGGGCGGACCCTCCGCCGTCGACGCGCGCACCCCTTGGCTGACGAATATTGTTTCTCTGTCGAAGAGGAAGGGAAGCATCGCCGCGGCCTGCCCCATCCCGCCGCCCCTGTGGGTACGAAGGTCGAAGATCACTGTCTCGGCATCGGCATGGTCGTTCATGAACTTTGCGGCGGCGGCCGTGACCGCGGGATCGAACGGAAAGATCGTGAAGCGGATGTAGGCGACGCCTGGGGCGAGCCATCGCGCCTCCTCGATCGGCTCTCCCGGTCCCGGCGTTGCAGGCTCCGGCGGACCCTGCTGCGCCTGAGGAGGCGACCCCATCTGCGGCGATGCTCCCGCATCGGCGGACTCAGGCCAGATCCTGAGATGCCCGTCAAAGTGAACGGCCCGGGCATCCCTGGTCAGCGCGGCCGCCAACGCGTCTCTCGTTCCTAGATCGTCATATTCGCCTCTGGCCGCACGAGTGCGCACCGTCTCCGCATATCTCCTTGCGATGTCCGGAAAGACATAATTCTCCTCCAGCATGCGCGCGAAGTCGGCCGCCGTTTCGCGCGCTTCGGCCGCGCTGAGCGGCGCGTCGCTCTCTGGGTCGGCGGCATCGGCACCGGACGGGCTCTGCTGCGCTCGCGACGCCGCAGGAAGGTGAGCTTGCGCAATCAGAGGCACCCATGCAACCGACGCCGCAAGCGTCAAAACGATGGTACGCAATGGCCGAACTCCTACGTTTAGCGTAACTTAGCATTGCCTTGTCGATTAGGCGGCGCAATTTGAGTGCGCGCGGTGCCAAAATTTGGCACCAGTGGCTCGTGCTCGACCAATTCGATTTTGCCCTGCTCAACGCCGCTCACGCGACAGCTCGCAAACGGCGAACGAGCCCGCCGAGCAGGTGCCGCTGCCGTCATCGGCCATCGCGCGTCGGCTGCGTCGGCTTCGAAGGGACGGCTGGGTCCAGCGGACGATAGCCTTGCTGTCCCCGCGCATGAGGAGGCAGGTCTTCCCACCGAACGCGCATAGTTGACCAGCTGGACGCGGTCGCCCCCGCGGCCGTTCGCAATAATGATCTTCCCGCTCGCTGGAATCAGCCGCCTTGCAGGGCCAGCAGCTTCTTCGAGAATTTCGCGGCCTTGCCGCCGAGGTCCGCCGATTCGAGGCAGGCGATCGCCGGCCCGTCGTCGAACGGAGTCCGGCAATCGACCTGCAATTCGTAGAGCAGCTCGAGCATGCCGCCGATGTCGCGCGGAGCCTGTGCCGAGTAGAAGCGCATCAGGCCCGCGAGGACGTCGCGGACGAAGGCGCGATAGCTCGGCCCCGTAGCCGCGACCGCGGCGAGACCGCGCGTCCAGCGCATCGATGGAAAGACACCGACGAGCATGAACGGAAGGATGGCGGTGGCGAAGCGGGCGGCGGGGATGCGCCGCTCGCCGGCCAGCCGGGTCAGCTTGTCCACGGCCATCGCGCAGACCGCCTTGTCCTCGGCCGCCAGATAATAAGCCAGGGTCGCGCGGGCGATCGGCCCCGGCTCCCCGATCAGCCGGTCGAAGGCGTCGAGATAGGCGAGGCAAGGCGGATCGGAGACCCTCTCGGTCGAATCGAGCGAGCTGATCGCATTGGCGAGGAACGCCTCCGGATCGCCCGGCCGAACCAGCGAGGCCCAGGCGATGTCCGCCGGGACATGGCTGCAGCCGAGCACGCTCACTCCCCAGCCTCGCCTGGAACGGTGATGGAGCAGGCTCGCCGGCATCCGCCGGTCAGGCCGCCGCAGCTCGGGAACGGTCAGCACTCCGGGACGGCACCAGGGATAGCCGCCGGCCTCGTCCCGCTCGACGATCAGGCGATATTCCGGGCTCGCTCCGGCATCCGGCTCCCGATCGGCGAACGGCCACAGCGTCTCGGGCTTCTCCTCCTCGGCTGAACGCGCCAGCCAGGCCGCGGCCCAGACCGGGCTCTGGTCGGACGCAGCCGTGCCGGCGCCGAGAGCGAAGGCAATCGCCTTGCCGATGTCGTCGCTCACGTCCACGCGGCCCCGGTGGAGCGCCCTTCCTTCCCGGCCGAGGCGAGTCAGGGCCAGCGCCGCGTCGACACTGCCGGGGACGGTTCCGGCCGCGCGATACTGCTCCAGCCGGTCGACGAGATCGCCGGGCGCGACCTGCCCGCTCGTATCGGAGGGGAGCGACAGCAGCGGCAAGGCCTGCCCGAGCCGAACCCGCGCCATCACTTCGTCGCAGCGCTCGAGGAACGTCGCGGCAAGGATCTCGCCCGAAATGCCAGCGACTCCGAAGTCCGCCAGCGCGCTCCGAACCAGCTCGCCCGGCATCCCCTCCCCGCACCAGGCGCGGCCGCAGGCCGCGAGCGCCATCTTGACCTTCTGATAGCCGGCGGTGCCGAATATCTGTCTTGCCCTTTTCGCCAGCGGGGAAAGCTCGGTGGAGCCGGGCGAACAGGTCGCGCCGAAGCGGGAGACCCCATCCATCGCCCTCTCGACCGCCAGCGGATCGCGGGGGTCCTCCAGCACCTCGAGAAAGGCCGCCAGCGCCTCGTCGAGCGAAGCGGCGGGGAAGATCGGCCGGAACGAAGCGGCATCGGCCTCGCCCGCCTCGTCCCGAGGCTCGGCGGCGGTCGCCCGGACAGGATCCCGGGCCATCCCGGCAAGGCGCGCCCTTACGCTCGGCGCCACGACCTCGCGATGTTCGGCAAGCGCGGCCTGAACGACCGGAAGGCCGGTGGCCCCGACCCGCTCGACGAGATCGAGCGCGAGCCCCTGCACCTCCGGCGCTTCCGAGACGAGCGCCGAAAGGCCCGTGCCCGCGATCTCCGGAGCCCGCGCCGGCGCCCGCTTCGCTGCGGCGGCGAGCAGCTGAAGCGCCGCCGTCGAAGCCGATTTTTGGCGGGCCAGCAGGGCCGGAGTGACCGAGGCCAGAAGATCGTCGACCGGGACCTTGCCGGCCTTGTCCAGCGCCTTCAGCGTCTTCACCGCCAGCGAGACAGTGGGCGGGACGGCGCTTGCCAGCAGGCGCAGGTAGCGATCGACCCTCGCCGCCTGCTCTTCAAGGGAAGGCTCCAGCGCCGAGTGGAAGCGGGAATACCATCCCGCGCGGAACTGGCCGAAGTCGCGCTCCAGGGCATCGAGCGAGGCATCGAGCAAGCGGGAGCGGTCGAGCCTGCCGGCTTCGGCCTGCTCGAGCAGCGCGTCCGACCAGGTCTTGGGCTGCTTGCAATATTTGTCGTGGGTCGCGAGGCTGAGCTCGCCGCCCCCTTCGACCTCGAAGAAGCGCCAGACATGCTCGTCCCACACCTCGGGGTGATCGGTGAAGCCGGGCCTTCTGAACGTATTGTAGTAAGCGAGAATGAGGGCGTCGCTCTCCGGCCGCCGGCAGAGCCCCGACCGCCACAGCGGCGCGACGTCGCAGGCGGAAGGCGGATTGCCTTCGACGAGATCCTCGACCCAGCCGTCGATCCATGACGGCGCCAGCGCGCCCATGACCTCCACGATCGGCGGCGATCTGGGAATGACGTGAAATCGATATTGCTTGAGCTCGGCTCGAGTGGCGGTGGCCAGCATCGCGACCTTGACCGCATCGGCGTCGTTGAGCGCCGGTTCGGACTTCGAGAAGCTGTAACCCAGATTATAGCCATACCATTGGCGGAACAGAGCGTTCACCGGGCCGGCGTGGGAACGCCGCTCCTTTTCGCCAATGGGCGCGAGGGCCGCGAGCACGTCGCTCGCGGTCGACGTGGAGATCAACCGCTCGATATCGTCAATCATTGCCCGCTCCATGCAAGGTCAGTTCGACCGCGAGCACATGCTTGCACGGGCCCCGCATATTTCCGTTCCTGGCGAACCATGGGCAGGTGCAACGATGCCCGTCGGCATTCACGCTCACCTTGTGGACTGCATCGGCGCCGGCGACCTGTGCGCTTCGCCCGTCCGCTCCGATCGTCACCGCCGAATTCTCGACCAGCCGAGTCGCGGCCCTCAGCCGCGGATTGAGCGGCTCGAGCCGGCTGAGGTCGAAGGGCAGGACTCGGTGGAACCAGGATCGGCGAGCCAGATCGTATCCGAGAAGCCCGGCTGCCGCGAGCCGCGCCAGCCCGCTCCGGATCTCCTCCCGCCTTAGCCCGCTGGCCTCGGCCAGGACAGGCTCGTCGAGCCTGGTCTGCCAGTTGAGCCGTGCGCGGAGCAAGGCGTCATGGCGAGCGCTGCCGCCGGCAAGCGCCGAGAGGATGCCGCCGTCTCCCGAAAATCCTCGCCACGGCTCGGCGTTGAGCACGATCGCAAGCCGCTGTCCCGGCAGGTTCAGAACCCAGGCCGAGCTGCCCAGCGCCTCGTTGTGGAACACGTCCATGCCGGCGGCGAAGACGCAAAGCGGCTCGAGAGGAGCGAGCCGATGCGCGCCCTTGAGGGGCACCGCGCCGCTGCTCGGCGACGCGGCGATGCGCGCGAGTCCTCCCGCGCCGCCGACCCACCTCCTCCGGTCGTCCTTCGAGCGGGGCAGGCGGCGCAGGAAATGCAG
Organism: Allosphingosinicella sp.; assembly: GCA_035563315.1. Taxonomy (GTDB): domain Bacteria; phylum Pseudomonadota; class Alphaproteobacteria; order Sphingomonadales; family Sphingomonadaceae; genus Allosphingosinicella. The sequence continues at coordinate 7,857 of DATMVG010000058.1, forward strand.
CGCCCCGATCCGGCTGAGCGAGAAGCGGTGCTCCATGGCCGCGAGGTGATGCTGGACTTCCGCGAAGCCCTTGATCCAGCGCAGCGGGAGCGGCACCCTCGCTTCCGCTGCACCCCCGCCTTCATGCCGGATCGCGACCCCCTCCGATCCGATCCGCAAGGTCATGTCCGCCTGGGGGCCCGCTCTGGCGAGGGCCTGCTTCATCTCCTTGCCGAAATCGACGTTCGTCGTGCCGCTCGATCTTTGATCGACATGGGCGAGCGCCTCGTCGTCGAGGTCGAGCCGGGCATAGGCGCTGCAACATGCCGAGAAGCCCTCGAACCGGACGGCTTCGGCGCTGACGGTCGCGACCGGATCCGCCTCGCGCAATATGCGGGCCAGCATTGCCGGCGGGACGTAGAAGCGGGCGGCCGCCATGTCGGATACGGCCCGAAGCGCCTTGGCGGTCACCCGCGGATAGGCGAGCCGCGCCTCGAGAAAGGGGAGCCGCTCGGCTTCGCCCGAAGATGCCAGCCGGATCCGGAAAGGCGAAACGGAAGGGGCGGGCGTGGCGGCCGGCTTGGAAGCGAGCCTGATCCTGTCTTCCATTGCGCCCCCGTCAGCCGGCTCCGGCGGGGGGATAGCGCAACACGCCTAAGCCCCCCTTAATGCCGCCTGCCGGGCCGAACGTTCCATGCCGCCTTGGACAGCCTCCGCCTTCGACCATGCGTCCGCTTTGGCCACGAATCGTCACCCCGGACCGGATCCGGGGTCCATCTAATTTCGGGCGTCAGGACGGTGGATGCGGGATGGAGTCGGGCATGACGAGAGGAGTCGCCGATGACGCTCGTCGAAACGATAGGGTGGTTCGTCGATCCCCGCAGCGCTACACCGGCCAGTCTGGCGGAGACGAGGCACCGATGACGGAGACAGGGCGCGGGCTTGGCGACGTTGCCGCAAACTCGGGACAGCGCTGGCCCCGCGCCGGGGAAGCCGGTTTGACCCGTTCGGCGTGTCAGCCAGGTTCCGCCGAGCTGGCGTCGGTCGACAAACCCAGGGAGCCGGGACCATGAAGCCTTTGAAGTGCATCCTCTCCGGCGCGATCGCCTTGGCGCTCGTCGGACCGGCGCCGGCTGCCGCGGCATTGCAAGGCGGCGGAGGCGGGGCGCCGCCCCCCCGCCCGGCTACCCCCGTCCAGGAGAACGAGCTCGTCGAGACCTGGAACGAGCGGGTGAGCGAAGGTCCCCCGGTAGGTGCCTTCCCCGAGTTCGACGGATGGAGCATGGGCCATGCGATGCCCCTTGCTCGCTCCGAGCATGCGGTCGTCGAACTGGACGGCAAGATCTGGGTGCTCGGCGGCTATCCGCCGGGGCGGCTCCCTTCCAACCTCGTCCAGATCTATGATCCGGCCACGAGCCGCTGGTCGCTCGGCCCTCGCCTGCCCCAGCCGATCCACCACATCATGGCCAAGGCCGTCGACGGCAGGCTCTATGTGATCGGCGGCGAGATCGACGGCGCGAGCACGGGACGGCCGGAAATCTTCGTATCGCACGTCTGGATGCACGATCCGGCGGTCGGCGGCTGGGTCCAGCGTGCGCCGATGCCGACGCCAAGGAGCGGCGGCGGCGCGGCGGTGATCGACGGCAGGATCTACGTCGCCGGCGGCCGCCCGCCCGGGGGCTCGGCCTTCGAGGTCTACGACCCGGCGACCGACCGGTGGGAAAGGCTTCCGGACCTGCCGACCCAGCGCAATCACCTGGCCATGGCCGCCGTGAACGGGCGGATCATCGTCGCCGGCGGTCGCACCGGCCCTGGCGCCATGGCCGAGCGGGTCGACGTGGTCGAAATCTACGATCCCGCGACCCGCCGCTGGACCCGGGGCGCACCGCTTCCGGCGCCCCGGGGCGGGATCACCGGGGCGGTCCATGCCGGCTGCATGTTCGTCTTCGGCGGCGAGGGCGAGCGGACCCACGTGCTCGGGCTGACGCCCAGTGCTTACGCCTATGATCCTCGCGCCGACCGCTGGACCAGGCTTCCCGATCTCCCCATCGCCGTCCACGGCCTCAAGGGCAGCGCGGTGATCGGCGGCCGGATCTTCCTTCCGGGCGGTGGGATCACTCTGGGCGGGAATTCGGGCACCAACGCCATGCAGGTGTACCGGCCGACCTTGCGCTGCGAGTGAGCCGGGCATCCGAGGCGCGCCGTCGCCCGGCCAAGCGCGGAATTCGCGAAAGGTTCACGTACGAGCCAGCTGCTCGAGGCTGCCGAAACGCGGCGAATCGGGCGAAGCGCGGCTTCGGCGGATATAATATTCGAACAATGCCAGGTTCACGATCCAGCCGAGCCAGGCGATGACCCGATAGGCCGGGAGGAATTCGAGGCCGAGAAAGGCCGCGGCCGGAAGCATCAGCCGCAGCGTGATCGCCGTCGCGGTGAGCGCGTAGGAGCGGAGCATCCACTCCCGGTGGTCCGCGAAACGCCGTTCGACGGCGGCACGATAGCCGAGCCAGGTGAACACCGGCCAGAGCGCGGCAGGGATGGCGAATCCGACGGCCGCGACCGGTCCCGCCGTCGTTCCCAGGGCGAGGATGAAGCCGGCCGGCGCTCCGATCGCGCAGGCGAGGATATAAGCGAGGCCGGCGGCGCGGTGCAAAGCGGGCCGGCGAGCCCGGATCCGGCGCACGAACTGAAGCGGCCCGACGAGCAGCGCGATCACGCCTCCGGCGACATGGACGACCAGGAAGGGTTGGGCGAAGGCGTTCGCGACGATGGGCGGAGGCGGCGCTTCGCTGCCGGTGAAATAGCGAAGCGCCGACACGGTCGCGATCTCCACCGTGAGCAGCATGACGGCCGAGCGCCAGGCGATCGAGTAGATTGGGCTTCGGATCATGATAAGCTCCCGCTTGCTTGTGTGCGCGCATGGTTGCCTGGCCGCTCCGTGTGAAAAGGGGGTTTCGCGTGAACGGTGCATCTGGTTCGCGAACGGTGCCGAGGGGGTGGCGGCAGCGGCTTTCCGTCGACCTTCTGCTGCTCGTCGGGGTCGGGCTGGCGATGGCGGCGCTCGGGCCGTATCGCACCCTGGACGTCCCGGACCTGGTCAGGACCGCTTACTGGCTCGTCGCGGTGATCGGCGCCGGGCTCGCCGGGATCGTCGTCGACCTCGCGATCGGACCGCGGATCCGCGCATTCTGGGTGCGGATCGCGGCGGTTGCGCTGGTGATGACACTCCCGGTCACCCCGTTCATCTATGCGCTCAACGCCCATATGCTCGACCTTCCGAGGCGGCCGTGGCTGCTCTGGCAGCTCGCCTGGCAGGTGCTCGTCGTCTCGCTGCTGCTGATGGCGCTTCGGGCGCTGCTGTGGCGGCGAATCGTCGAGACCCGAACGATCGTCGTCCCGCCGCTGCCCGAGGCCGAGCGCGCCTTCCGGCTCCGGCTGTCGGCGCGGCGACGCGGGGCGAGGCTGATCGCTCTCGAGGCCGAGGACCATTATGTCCGGGTCCATACCGATGCCGGCGCTGAGCTCGTTTCGATTCGCTTTGCCGAGGCCGTCGAGTTGCTCGCCCAGGCCCATGGCTATCGGCTGCATCGCTCGTGGTGGGCCTCGGCCGAAGCCATCGAAGCGGTGCGCTGGAAGCGCGGCGGCGGCGAGGCGCGTCTGGCGGGGGGGATAGTGGCTCCGGTCAGCCGAAGCTGCGCGGCGGCCCTGAAGCAGGCGGGCTGGCGTTGAGCCTGGAACGTCCGCTTCGCGAGCCCGGCGACCGGCCCCGTCTCACTCGTATCTGAGCGCCGTCACCGGCGATCTTCGGGCGACCAGGAACGCCTGGCCGCCGACGGTCGCCAGCGTGACCGCCAAGGTGAAGGCGCCCCCGGCGACGAACAGCCAGGGCTCGAGCGGCACCTGCGCGGAAAAGCCGGCCAGCCAGCGGCGCATCAGCCACCAGACGACCGGCCAGGCGACGAGGTTCGCCCACAGCACGGGCCGGGTGAACTGCCAGAGCAGCAGGCCGGCGACCTGCCCTGTCGTCGCCCCGAGCACCTTGCGGATGCCGATCTCCTTGGTCCGCTGCTCGGCCATGAAGGAAGCCATTCCGAACAGGCCGATGCAGGCGATCAGCAGGGCGATCGCAGCGGCCAAAGCGAGGATCACCCCCTCGCGCTCGATGTCCCGGTAGAGGCCTTCGGCATATTGTTCGAGCGGAAGCATCTTGGGCAGGCCCTCCTGGCCGGTGGCGACCCACAGCTCGCGGATCCTCGCCATCCCTTCCCTCATCCCGCCGGGCCGCAGCCTGACGCTGAGCATGCCGAAGCGCGAGGGGTCGACGAAGTAGGCCGTCGAGGCGACCGGCACGCGCACCGATCCGGTCGGGAAATCGGGAACCACGCCGATCACGGTGAAGAAGCGCATGCCCCGCGCCGCCGACGCCTGCAGGCGAAGGCCGATCGCCGCCGCGGGATCGCGAAGGCCGAGCGTACGAACGGCGGTGCCGTTGATCACGATTCGAACCTCCTGCGGCTCGCCCTCGGCCGGCGGCGCCACGACATCGCCGGGCTGTTCCTCCGCGAACAGCCGCCCGGCGAGCGGCGCGAGACCGTAGGCCTCGAGAAATCCCGGAGCCACCGAGAGCGTGTCGAGCGAGTGGATCGCCGAAGGCGACGTTTCCATCATCTCGACCTCCCGATCGGTGCTGATCATCGTCGGCTGCGAGCAGGCTACGCCGACGATCCCGGGAAGGCCCGCAAGGCCGTTCCTGAGCGAGTCTGTGCACGGCGCGGCGACGAGCACGATCTGCCGTCCGCTGAGGCGCGATGCCGACTGCGCAGCGAACCGGGTCTGGCTCCAGATGATCGCCGTCGAGATGACGAGGCCGCACAGGATGGCGAACTGAACGACGACGAGGAAGCGGCGCAGGCGGCCGCGGTCGAACCCGCTCGGCCCGCCGCGGAGCGCCACCGCCGGGCGCAGCGCCGAGAGCACCAGGGCCGGCCAGGCGCCGGCGAGCAGGCCGACCGCGACGACAGAGGCGAGCAGGAGGCCGAGCATTCCGGGCCGCCAATAGGCGAAGACGATCTCCCGCTGGAGGAAGGCGTTGAAACTCGGCAGCAGCAGCTCGACAGCGGCGAGCGCGAGCACCATCGCGGCGGCCACCTGAAGCACCGCCTCGGCGACGAACTGAAGCGCCAGGGCCGCCCGGCTCGCGCCGGCCGCCTTGCGAACGGCGACCTCGACGGCGCGGCCCGAGACGCGCGCCGTCGCGAGGTTGACGAAGTTGACGCAGGCACAGGCCAGGATCAGCAGAGCGATGATCGCCGCCGCCGCCACCGTCGCTCTGTCTCCCGGCGCCTTCATCGCGTTGATCCCCGCCGGCGCGAAATGGATGTCGCGGACCGGGATCGCCGTCAGGGTCACCGAAATTCCGAACGGATTGTCCCGCGGGATCTGGAGGCGGCTGACGACCAGACCGGGCAGCGCCCGGCGGACCGCGCCGAGCGACGCGCCCGGCTTCAGCCGGAAATAGGTGTAGGTTGTGCCGTCGAAATGAAAGCCGGTCTGCGCGTCCATGATCGCCAGGTTCGAGAAGGGAGTGTTGCCGGACGCGAAGATCCGCGCGGCGAGATGGGTGTTCGAGGGCAGGTCGCGGATCACTGCGGTGACTCGCATCAGGCGGTCCCGGTTGAGCTGGAGAGTGCGGCCGAGAGGCGCATCCTCGCCGAAATATTTGCGCGCCATGCTTTGGGTGAGGACGATCGAGTTCGGCTCGTCGAGCCCCGTCGCCGGGTCGCCGGCGATCGCGGCCATCGGCAGCACCGAGAAGAGCGTGGAGTCCGCCCAGTAGACGGTCTCGTTCGACTCGAAGTCGCCGCGACGGACGGTCCAGTCCTGCGGCATCATCCGGGCCACCGCCGCGATCTCCGGAACGTCGAGCCTCAATCCCTGGGCCAGGGCATAATCGGTCCCGTCGAACACGACCGTCTCGCCTCCCGGCATCGTGATCGCCGAGGACACCCGGTAGACGTCCGCCGGGAACATTCGGTCCCAGGTCGCCTCGTCGCGGACGTAGAGCAGAAGCAGGATTGCGGCGGCCAGGCCCGTCGCCAGGCCCGCAATGTTGAGCAGCGCGTAGAACCGGTTGCTCATCAGCGACTTGAGCGCGGCTGCAACGATGTCTCGAGCCATGGTCCCGCTTCCTCAGGCGCCGGTTTCGCCGACGATGCGCCCGTCGAGCATGTCGATCCTTCGCTGCGCCTCGGCCGCGTGGCGCGATGAATGGGTGACCATGACGATCGTGGTCCCACCTTCCCAGGCCCGCTTGAGCAGGCTCATGACCGCCTCGCCGTTGGCGGTGTCGAGATTGCCGGTCGGCTCGTCGGCGAGGATCACCTGGGGATCGGACACCAGGGCGCGCGCGATGGCGACGCGCTGCTGCTGGCCTCCCGACAGCTGTTGCGGCCGATGCCGGGCCCGGTGGGCGAGCCCGACCTGATCCAGCGCCTCGGCGATACGCGTCCTCCGCGAGTGACCGGGTCGGCGATAGAGCAAGGCGATCTCGACATTCTCGGCGACGGTGAGGTCGTTGATCAGGTTGAAGCTCTGAAACACGAAACCGACATGGGCGCGGCGAACCCGCGCGAGCTGCGCCTCGCCCAGCGCCGAGACCTCCTCGCCCATCAGCCGGTAGGAGCCGCCGCTCGGTCGGTCGAGGCAGCCGAGGATGTTGAGCAGGGTCGATTTGCCGCAGCCGGACGGTCCCATGATCGCGACGAACTCGCCCGGGGCGATCTCGGCCGAGATCCCGTCCACGGCCTGAGTCTCCACTTCGGCCGTCCGGTAGGTCTTGCGCAGATCCGCGAGCGTCAGCATTGGTCCTCCCACGAGGCCGAGGCTCCCTCAGCCGGCGGCACGGGGCCCATTTTACGGCGATTCGGCCCAGGAGAAAAATGCGCGGTTCCAAGCGGTTGGACGACGGCGAGTCATTTCCGCCGGGCCGATCCGTCCGGAAGCGGACACGTTGCCCAGGCCCGGCCGATCGGCCTAGTATCCGGCGATGGACAGGCTTCCCCGACTGCTGATCGTCGACGACGACGCCGACGTCCGGCACGCCGCCCGGCTTGCGCTCGATCCTTATGTCGAGGCGAGCGACGCGGTCGCATCGCCCGATGACGCGGCCTCGCTGCTCGTCCCCGGGCGGTTCGGATGCGTTTTGCTCGACATGAACTACGTGGTGGGCGAGCGCTCGGGCCGCGAAGGCATCGACTTCCTCGCTCGGATCAAGGCCCGGGATCCCTCGCTGGCCGTGGTCCTGATGACGGCGTTCGGGCGAGTGTCGCTGGCCGTCGCCGCGCTGAAACGGGGCGCTCACGATTTCATGCTCAAGCCGTGGCGCAACCGGGACCTTCTCGCCGCCGTGCGCTCGGCGAGCGAGGCGACGCGGGCCGCCCGCGCCGGCCGGCCGCTGGATAGCCTCGAACGCGACGCGATCGAACAGGCGCTCGTCAACAGCGGCGGCAACGTCGCTCAGGCGGCTGCCCGTCTGGGCCTGAGCCGGCCGGCCCTCTACCGGCGCATGGCCCGGCATGGCCTCTAGGGTCAGGACCGGGCGCCTCGCCACATCCGTTGCCTTGCGATCGCTCCTCGCCGGCTGCCTCGCCTTCGCCTTCCTGCAGGTGCTGGCCGGCACCCAATATTATGCCACCGCGGCGGCCTTGGCCGGCCTTGCCCTCCTCACGGTCTGGGACGCCTCGCGACTCGAGGGCGGGCATTCGCTTCCGGTCGCGGATCAGGAAACGCGGCACCGCCGGTCTTCGCAGGACATCGAGCGGTTTGCGGCCTTGCTCGACGCGGTCACCGTCGCGCTCGTCGCGACGACCGAAGACGGGCGAATCCGCTTCGCCAACAAGGCGGCCCGCAAGCTCGCCGGCGCGGTCCCGGGCAGGCTCGCGGACTTCAGCAGCCTCGGGCCGGACGCCGCGGCCGAGATCCTCGCTTCGCCGGTGGGCGCCCGGCGCATCGTCACGCTCGCCGACGGACGTCCCGCGCTGGTCTGGACCGTGGGCCTGTCGACGCCAGGCGAGCCTCCGCAGAAGCTCGTCTCGCTCCAGATCGTCGCCGGCGAGCTCGATGCCGTGCAGCTGCGGGCGTGGCAGGACATGTCCCGAGTGCTCGCCCACGAGATCATGAACTCGCTGACTCCGATCGCCTCGCTCGCCGAAAGCGCTGCCGCCTTGATGGCGTCCCGCGGCGAGCCGGAGTGCGAGGTCTCGAGCGCCGTCGGCACGATCGCCCGGCGCAGCCTCCACCTGCTGGATTTCGTCGAACGATACCGCGACCTGGCGGATCTGCCCGAGCCGCGTTTGCGACCGATCCACGCCGGCGACCTCATCGGCGAGGCCGAGGCGGTCCTCAAGGCGCGGCTCGACGCTCGCCGCATCGCCTACCGACGGACCGTCCAACCTCCCGACCTCGCCTTTGACGGCGATCCGGAGCTGCTGTCGCAGGCGCTCATCAACCTGCTGCAGAATGCCGCCGAGGCGGTGGCGGGCGTGGACTCGCCGGTCATCCATCTTTCCTGCGAATCGCGCGGGCCGGCGATCGCCTTCGACGTTGCCGACAACGGCCCCGGCATCCCCGCCGACCGGCTGCACGAAATCTTCGTCCCCTTCTTCACCACCAAGTCGGGCGGGTCCGGCATCGGCCTCACGCTCGCTCGCCAGATCGCGCTGGCCCATGGCGGGCGCCTCGAAGCCCTGAACCGTGACGGCGGCGGAGCGCTCTTCACACTGACCCTAGCCGCTCGGCCGTGCCCCGATCGCTCCGGCTAGCGGCGCATCCCCTGTCGAGCGGCCAAGGTCGGCCGCACAGGAATTGTTCGACGAGCGGCGGCCCGACCCGCTAGAGAACGGCCATGGACCTGACCCATCTCGGCCGGACCAGCGCGATCCCCGCCTCGCCGGAGGAGGCGAAGCTCGATTACGTGCCGAACCCCAGCCCTGCCCGCCCCTATCTGGTGAGGTTCGCCGCGCCCGAATTCACCTCTTTATGCCCGGTGACCGGACAGCCCGACTTCGCCCATCTCGTCATCGACTACGCTCCGGAAAGCCTGATCGTCGAATCGAAGTCGCTCAAGCTGTTCCTCGCCGCGTTCCGAAACCATTGCGGCTTCCACGAAGCGGTGACGGTCGGCATCGCCGAGCGGCTCGTGGGCGAGATGAAGCCGCTGTGGCTGCGCATCGGCGGCTATTGGTATCCGCGCGGGGGCATTCCGATCGACGTCTTCTGGCAGTCGGGCGAGCCGCCGGGCGGGCTCTGGATCCCGGACCAGGGCGTCGCTCCGTATCGCGGGCGGGGCTAGAATTGGCCGAAGCATCGCCGCCGGGCCCTCCGCACATCGTCATCCACGGCGCCGGCTCGGTCGGCTGCTATATCGGCGCGACCTGGCTGGCCGCGGGCTTGTCGGTGTCGTTCCTCGGACGCCAGGAGGTCAAGGACGAGATCGCCGCCAACGGCCTTACCGTCACCGACAGCGAACGCCGCCGCCTCGAGGCGCGTCCCGACGAGATCGACTTCTCGACCAGGCCCAAGGCGCTCGCCCGCGCCGACATCGTCGCCTTGTGCGTCAAGAGCAACGGCACGGCGGCGGCCGCTCGCGAGATTAGCCGGCATGCCCGCAAGGGAATTGCGATCCTCAGCTTTCAGAACGGGATCAGCAACGCCGACGCGCTCAAGGCGGCACTGCCCGGCTTCGCCGTCCTGCGCGGGATGATCCCCTTCAACGTCGCGCGGCTGGGCAACGGCCGCTGGCACAAGGGGGTGGCGGGGGCGCTCTGGGCCGAGGACCATCCGGTCACTCGGACCCTGGCCGAACGGATCGGCAAGCTCGGCGGCGGCTTGCGGCTGGCCGCCGACATGGAGGGGGTCGCCTGGGGCAAGCTTCTCATCAACCTCAACAACGCGGTCAACGCGCTGTCCGGAAAGACTCTGCTCGAGCAGCTCAGCGACCGCGAATACCGGCGCGTCGTCGCCGCCTCGCAGGTCGAGGCCCTCGAGATATTGGAGGCGGCGGGGATCGTGCCGGCGCAGATCGGGCCGATCCCGCCCAAGCTCCTGCCCCACGTCATCGCCGCGCCCGACCTCATTTTCCGCAACACCGTGCTCAAGGCGCAGAAGATCGACGCCAGCGCGCGCTCGTCCATGGCCGACGATTTCGCCGCGGGGCGCGAGACCGAGATCGACTATCTCAACGGCGAGGTGGTGAGGCTCGCCCACTCGCTCGGCCGGCGGGCGCCGGTCAACGAGCGGATCGTCGCCTTGGTCAAGCAGGCGGAGGCTGGCGTCGAGCTGATGTGGAGCGCCAAGGACTTGCGCGCCCATGTGCTGGGCGGGCGGGCCGTCCCGGGCTTCGGCTACTGACGATCGAACGCGGCCGAGCGGGCCGTGAAGCGGTAGAGCCAGGCGAGCAGGGTCGCGAAGACGGCGAGGCCGGCGAGCAGGGCGACGGTCTCGAACTCGTCGCCGACGACGGCGATCGGCGACCCGCTCCCCGTCGCCGCGACGACTCCGGCGAAGGCGACGTTGAGCAGGCTGTCGCCGACGATCAGGCCGGTGGCGAGGAGGACCCCCATCCGCTTGGTGAACTTGGGATGCTCGGCCCGCTCGGCGCGGCGGTCGTAGAGCTTGCCGAGCACGGCGCCGGTGACCACCGGCAGGGTCACCGCCATCGGCAGATAGATGCCGATCCCGACCGCGAGCGGAGGGAGTCGGAGAAGCTTGGCCCGGCCGAGCAGCGCATCGACGATGACGACGACGACTCCGGCTCCCGCGCCCAGGCCGATCATCCGCCAGTTGAGGTCGCCGCCGAGCACGCCCGTGGCCAGCGCCGAGATCAAGGCCGCCTGCGGCGCCGGAAGCGCGTCCGGGCCGGCGCCGGGCGCCCCCGCGAAGCCATAGGCCGTGTTGAGCAGGTCGAGCACCGGCGGGATCACGATCGATCCGAACAGGACGCCGTAGACCAGGGCGAGCTGCTGGCGCCACGGAGTCGCTCCGACCAGCTGTCCCGTCTTCAGGTCCTGGAGGTTGTCGTTGGAGATGGTGGCGATCCCGAACACGATCGCGGTGGCGAACAGGGCATAAGCGATCAGCGCCCTGACCTCGCCCTCGCCGGCCCCGTCGAAGCCGGCCGCGAGCAGCAGGGCGGCGGCGAGGATGGCGAGGATGCCGATGCCCGATATGGGGCTGTTCGAGGCCCCGATCAGCCCGGCCATGTAGCCGCAGACCGCGGCGATGACGACCCCGGCGACGAGCACGAACAGCAAGGTGCCGAGGATCAGCGGCACCGCCGCTCCGGCGAGCGGGCCGCCGGCGATGAACAGCCAGAGCAGCACGGCGATCGGCACCAGCGACCCGAGGATGACCGCGCCGACCGTGTTGATCGGAATGTCGCGCTCGACCAGAGGCAGCGTGGACGAGCCGGCCGAGCGCAGCTTCGAGGCGGCCATCGCCGAGCTGATTCCGCCGAGGATCGGGCCCAGTATCTTGAGCAGGGTCCAGATCGCGGCGACCCCGATCACTCCGGCGCCGAAGAAGCGCACGTCGGAGCGGAAGACGGTCGTCGCGACCTCCTCGGCCGAGCCGGGCAGTCCGCCGGTGAGGATTGGGAGGACGATCCACCAGCCGATGACCAGTCCGGCGAGCATCGCCATGCCGACCGAGATTCCGACCAGGTGGCCGGCGCCGATCAGGGCGAAGGAGAGGCCGCCGGAAATGCCAGTCGACGAGGCGCCGACGTGGAAGAAGGCCGCCGCCTCCTCGGCGAGCAGGCGGGTCTTGGCGACGAGGGTGAAGAAGGCGGCGGCCAGTGCGCTAACGACGATCAGGCGCAGGCCCTTCTCATTCTCCTCGTCGCCCTCGCGCGAGCCGGCGCCGCACTTGAGGACCTCGGCGGCGGCGACGCCCTCCGGATAGGGGAGCGGAGTATCGACGACCAGCGCGCGGCGCAGCGGCACCGAGAACATGACTCCGAGGATTCCGCCCACCGCCGTCGCCGAGGCGGTCATCCAGTAGGGAAAGCCGCTCCACCAGCCGATCATCACCAGCCCGGGGAGGACGAAGATGATCGCCGCCAGGGTGCCCGCCGCCGAAGCCACCGTCTGGACGATGTTGTTCTCGAGGATGGTCGAGGAAGCGAACCAGCGCAGCACCGCCATCGAGATCACCGCCGCCGGGATCGAGGTGGCGAAGGTCAGGCCGACGCGCAGGCCGAGATAAACGTTGGCCGCGGTGAACACCAAGGTGATCGCGCCGCCGAGGAGGATCGACCTCAGCGTAAGCTCGAGCATCGCGTCCGCCGGTGCTTCCGCGGCTCCCGAATGGCTGGACAAGGCCGCTCTCCCCTCAGGCGAGGCGGCCGCTGCGCCCCGGATCGATCCGCGGCCTAACCTCAATCGCCGGGCCCGGGCAAGCGCCTCTTACTGGCGGTTGAGCTCGACTCCGACATAGGCCGGGGTGGTGTTGCCGCGGCGGATGAGCAGGAGCACGGTGTTCCGCCCCGAGCGGCGCGCCGCCTCGATCGCGGCGGCGGCCGCCTCGGGCGTCGGCGTCGAGGCGCGGTTGATCGACAGGATGATGTCGCCGACCTGGATGCCCTTCTGCCCGGCATCGCTGTTCGGGTCGACGCCGGCGACGACCACTCCGCGGACGCTGGGATCGGTCACCTGCAGCCGCCGCGCGATCTGCGGCGTCAGCGTCTGCACGCTCAGCCCGAGGCTGCCCTGGGTGGAGCGCTGGCCGGTCGACTGCGGGTCGTCCTTGCCCGGTTCGGCCACCGCCGGCGAGTCGGGCTCGATATTGTTGAGCCGGGCAAGCTCCTCCTCGGACGGGCGCTCGGCGATGGCCACGTTGACCGACCTGCGCTGGCCGTTGCGGATGAGCTCGAGCGGGATGCGCGAGCCGATCGGCTGCTGGGAGACCAGGTAGGCGAGCGTCTGGTCGGGCGTCACCGGCTGGCCGGCGACGCTGATGACGACGTCGCCCTGCTCGACTCCGGCCCGGTCGGCCGGTCCGCCCGGGGTGACGGTTCGGATGAGCTCGCCGCGGTTGCGGTCGATGCCGAGCGCCGCCGCGACGCCCTCGTCGATCTGCTGAAGGCCGACCCCGATATAGCCGCGCCGGACCCGTTCGCCGCGGCGGAGCGCGTCGACGACCGGGCGGACCTGCTCGGCCGGAATGCCGAAGCCGATGCCGACATTGCCTCCGGTCGGCGAGATGAGGGCGGTGGCGATCCCGACCACGTTGCCGTTGAGGTCGAACATCGGGCCGCCGCTATTGCCCGAATTGATCGAGGCGTCGGTCTGGATGAAGCGGTCGTAATTGCCGGCGCCGATATTGCGGTGGAGCGCCGAGACGATTCCGGCGGTGACGGTGCCGCCGAGCCCGAACGGATTGCCGATCGCGACGATCCAGTCGCCGACCCTGACCCGGGTCGAATCGGCGAAGCGGACGAAGGGCAGCGCCCGGGTCGGATTGACCTTGAGCACGGCGATGTCGGAGACGACGTCACGGCCGACCACCTCGGCCTCATATTCGGTTCGGTCGGCCAGGGTGACCGTGATCTGCTCGACCACGGCGTCGGGCCGGGCCGGAGCGACGACGTGGTTGTTGGTGACGATATAGCCGTCGGCGGAGATGATGAAGCCGGAGCCGAGCGAGCCGCCGCGCTGGGTGACGGTGCCGCCCTCGCCCTCGCCGCCGCCGGGGGCCTCCTGGCCGAAGCGGCGGAAGAATTCCTCGAAGCCCGGCGGCAGCCGGCGCTGCTGGACCTGGACGCTCTGACGGGTCGAGATGTTGACCACCGCCGGCTGCAGCCGCTCGGCGAGCTCGGCGAAGCTCATCGGAGCGCCTCCGCGCGGCGCCGCGGCGGCGATCGCCCCCGGCTCGTTCTGGGCCGTCTGGGCGCCGACCGGATTGAGGGTCAGCGTCGCCGCGGCTCCGCCCAGAAGAATGGCAGCGGAAACTCCATAGACGTAACGCACCTGTGCAATCCTCCTTGACCTTCGTCCCGCCGAACCCGCCGCGCCGGCGGAGTCATCGGCCTGGCCGAGCTTTTCTCGCGCTCAGGCTAGATGGGGTGGCTGAACGGAATTTGAATGGCCTTCGTTTCCAGCGCCCGCTCAGCGCTGTCCCCTGAACTGGCGCAGATATTCGTTGTTCGGCGACAGGATGATGTTGGTCCGGCCGCGCGCATTGGGGTTGTTGCCCTCGCTGATGAAGCTCGCCTCATAGGACTGCATCGCGCGGTAGAAATCGTAGAATTCCGGATCCTGGGTGAAGGCGCCGGCATAGGTGTTGGCGGCTTCGGCGTCGGCCTCGGCACGGATGATCTGGGCCTGCTTGAGCCCCTGCGCCTGGATCGAGCGCGCCTCCTGCTGGCGGGCCGTGCGCATCCGGTCGTAGGCGGATTCGAGCGGCGTTCCGTCCGGCAGGTCGGCACGCTTGATCCGCACGTCGACGATCTGCGCGCCATATTGGGTGGCGACCCGGTTGAGGGCGTTCTGGATATTGTCCATCATCTGCCCGCGCTCGGGGCTCAGCAACGCCGCGAACGGGCGGCGGCCGAGCTCGTTGCGCAGGGCCGAGGCGAGGATCGGCCGGAGCTGCTCGCTGACCCGGTCCTCGGTCCGCGCCGCCTTGTACATCTGCAGGGGATCGACGATCCGGTAGCGGGCATAAGCGTCGACCTGGAGCCGAAGCTGGTCGGTCGACAGGACCTGCTGGTTCTCCATGTCGATGGCGAGGATGCGCTTGTCGATCCAGACGATCTGCTCGAGGAAGGGCAGCCGGGCGGCGAGGCCCGCGCCGCTGGCTCCGAACGTCTCGTTGGCGCGGTAGCGGTTAAGCGTTCGCTGGGGCTCGCCGAAGCGGACGATCACCGCCTGCTTGGTCTCCGGGACGATCGCGAAGGTGCTTCCGACAAGGATCAGGAGCAGGATGGCGACGACGATCAGGGCGATCGGATTGCGGACGATCCGGTTCATCGCGCCGGCGCTCCTTGCGGCTGGGGCTGGGCCTGCGGCTGGCCCTGGGACGAGCGCCGCTGGATTTCGGGCAGCGGCAGATAGGGAGTCACTCCGGGCGCCTCGACGATGGTCGTGTCGACCCGAGACAGGATCCGCTCCATCGTCTCGTAATACATTCGGCGGCGGGTCACTTCCGGAGCCGCCTTGTACTCGGCATAGACCTTCTCGAAGGCGGCGGCGTCGCCCTGCGCCTTGGCGGTGATCTGAAGCGCGTAGGCGCGGGCGTCGTTCATGTAGCTTTGCGCCTGCTGCTGCGCCGCCGACACCTGGAGGAAGGCCTCGTTGACCGCGCCGGGCGGCACCGACTGGTTGATGGCGACGCCCTGGATCCGGATTCCGGCGCCGTAATCGTCGAGCAGCTGCTGCATGTTCTGCTCGACGCTCTGCTCGATCTCGGCGCGCCCGGCGCCGATCGCGTCGTCGAGCGAGACCCGCGCGACCACCGCCCTCATCGCGCTCTCGGCGACCTCCTGGATGGTCTCCTCGGGCTGGGCGATCTGGAACAGGAAGCGCTGCGGGTCCTTGATGTTCCAGCGGACCGAATAGGCCAGATCGATGACGTTCTGGTCGCCGGTGAGGATCAGGTTCTCGGTCCCCGCGCTCTCCGGAATAGTGATGGTCCGGATATTCTCGACGTCGACCTTCTGGACCCGGCCGATCGGCGCCGGCCAGGAGAAGCCGATGCCCGGCTGCATCGTGCGCTCATAGTCGCCGAAGGTGGTGACGACTCCGCGCTCCTGCGGGGCGATGCGATGGACGCTGGTGAAAAGGATCCAGAGCGCCGCGAAGGCGACCAGACCGTAGAGCCAATAAGGGCGGCCGTCCTGTGGGGGAAAGCGCCAGCCGATCCGGTCGCGGCTCTTCTTCAGGAACTCGTCGAGCGAGCTGACCTCGCCCGAGCCCTTGGGCCGCCGCCGCCGCGGGGGCTGCCCCCACGGATTGCGGGGACCGTCGCCGCCGGAACCGCCGGAGCCGCCATCGTCGCCGCCGCTGGGGCCCCAGGGACCGCCCCGATTGTCGCTCATGGCGGCGCCTGGACGCCCAACCCACCCGAAGAACCGTTTCATGCCGCCTCTATATAAAGCGCTTCGGCGGAAAAACAGTGCCAAGCCGAGCGGCTTTCCGTATCGCCGGGCCGTGACCGAAGGAAACGACCCGGTAAGAGCCGTGCTGGCCGAGATGGATGGCATCGGCGACCGGCTGGTGATGACCCGCCTCAAGGAGGGCGTCGCCACGGTGGTGCTCGACGCAAGCGGGATTTCGGCCGAGCAGCGCAGCCAGCTCGAGCGTCGGGTCAGGGCGGCGCTGATCGGCGTCGCGGGAGTCGCCGACATCCGCGTCGCCATGACCGCCGAGAAGCTCGA
This sequence comes from Allosphingosinicella sp., assembly GCA_035563315.1. Taxonomy (GTDB): domain Bacteria; phylum Pseudomonadota; class Alphaproteobacteria; order Sphingomonadales; family Sphingomonadaceae; genus Allosphingosinicella. Next base: position 24,268 of record DATMVG010000058.1, read on the forward strand.
GCGGACCATCGTCGCGGTGGGAAGCGGCAAGGGCGGCGTCGGCAAGTCGACCGTCGCCGCCAACCTCGCCGTCGCCTTGGGCAGGATGGGAAGGAAGGTCGGCCTCGTCGACGCCGACATTTACGGCCCCTCGCAGCCGCGGATCATGGGCCAGTCCGGCCGACCCGAGCTGATCGACGAGCAGATCGTCCCCGTCCCGGCGCACGGAGTGAGGATGCTCTCCATCGGCCAGCTGATCGAGCCCGGCACGGCCGTCGCCTGGCGCGGGCCGATGACCGCGAGCGCGCTTTCCAGCCTGATGGAGGGCGACTGGGGCGATTGCGAGATGCTGATCGTCGACCTTCCGCCGGGCACGGGCGACGTCCAGATGACGCTCATCCAGAAATGGAAGCCGGCCGGGGCGGTGATCGTCTCGACCCCGCAGGACCTGGCGCTGATCGACGCCACCCGGGCGATCGACATGTTCCGCAAGATGGACGTGGCGGTGATCGGCCTCATCGAGAACATGGCCGGCTATCAATGCCCCCATTGCGGCGAGGTCAGCGACCCGTTCGGCTCGGGCGGCGCGGAAGCGGCGGCTCGGGTGATGGACATCCCCTTCCTCGGCCGCCTCCCCTTGACCCTCTCGATCCGCGCGGCGTCGGACGCCGGCCGGCCGCCGGCCGCCGGCGAGGGCAAGGAAGCCGACATGTTCCGCGCGCTTGCGGAGAGACTGGCCGAGCAACTGGAGCACCGCGGGCAAGCCTGATTGCGCTCCGCTTGCCCTCCGCTTATTGTACGAAAATGCCGGAGGCCGAACGCCTAAATCAGCAAAAACGGTCAGAAAGGCCTGCCGCGCCTCGTGGCTGGAAGCATTTTGGCAGCCTGGTCATGACCTTCGGGCTGGCCGCCATGATCACCAGCAGCTTCGGATTGGGAGAGATCTATGCGACGGGCCGACAGCGGTCGCATGAGCAAGGTTGTTCGATCGCGCAGCGAATTGTGTTAGGCGATTCCATGAATCCGGCGTTGAGCGAACAGCAACGGATGGGGCTCGCCCTGTTGGCGCTGCACCGGGTCCGGCATTGTCTGGGAGATCAGTCGTGACGGAGCTTTACCTCGGCCTCATGTTCATCGGCATCGTGATGACGGTGACCGGATGGTTCATGATGCGCGCCGACCGCAGCCCTCGGGCCGGCGACTGATGCCGCTCACCCGCGACGAGGATATCTACGACCTGCTCGCCGCCACGCGGACCATTGCGATGATCGGGGCGTCCGACCGGCCCGACCGGCCGAGCTACGGAGTCATGGCCTTCCTCCAGGGCCGCGGCTACCGGGTGCTTCCGGTCAACCCTCAGATAACCGGCGAGCATGTCCACGGCGAATATGTCTGGCGCGAGCTCGCCCAGATCGGCGAGCCGATCGACATGGTCGACATCTTCCGTCGCCCGATGGCGGCGGGCGAGGCGGTCGACGAGGCGATCGCGGCGGGCGCGAAGTCGGTCTGGCTTCAGATCGGAGTCGTCAACGCGGAGGCGGCCGAGCGCGCCGAGGCGGCCGGCCTCAAGGTCGTGATGGACCGCTGCCCGAAGATCGAGATACCCAGGCTCAGGGTGCCGCCGGTCGCCTGACCGGCTCCGCGAGGTCGGGCCGCGCCGCGGTCCGCACCTCCCGCTCGAGCATCGAGCTTCCGCCCACCAGCAGCCGGACCCGGCGGTTGGCGAAATCGAACGACACCCGCTCGAACAGCCGCAGAGCGTCCATGCCGAGCAGGATCGCCGGCTGCTCGGTCAGGCGCAGCTGCTGGAACGGGTGAACCTCGGCGAAGGCGACCGGAAGGTTGTTGATCCCGGCGCCGCCCAGGCGGATCCGGCGGGCAATGCCATATTCGGCTTCGATCCTGCCCCCGGTCACGCTGATCAGCTGGACCGGCTGCAGCGGGCCGAGCCGTCCGCGTCGCTCGAGCCGCCGCCGAAGCGCGTCGTTTGCGACGGTGACCTGGGCGCCGGTGTCGACGATGACGTAGATTCGTTCCCCGTCGAGCGAGGCGTCGACGAGCATCAAATGGCCGTAGCGGCTGCGCGCGGTGATGACGATCGTCTCGTCGGGCCAGGCTTGCTCCTCGCGGCGGGACGGAGTCACCGTCATCTCCTGCCGCACGAAGTCGAGCTCGACCCGCTGCGAGCGCAGGCTGTCGATCCCGAGCAGGCCCTCGGCGCCGAGATCGCGCCGCGCCAGCGCCGGGGCGTGGATCTGGTTGACCGTCCGTCGCCCGACCTCGAGCGCGGGAATGACGACGGTGCCGATCCGGCTGACCTCGCTCATGCTGTAGACCGTGGCGGTTCGCCCGGGATCGAGGGCGAGCTCGTTGGCCAGCTCGCGCGAGATGACGGTGCGCTCGGCGCCGGTATCGACGATGAATCGGTAGGGGCCGCGGCCGTCGATGCTGACCGGGACGGTCATTCGCTGGGTGCGGTCGCGCTCCAGATCGATCGACTCGGTGATCTCGATGCGCGGCTCGGCGGGTTGCTCGGCGGTCGGTTGCTGGGCCGCGAGCGGCGCGGCCGCGCCCAAGGCGATCAGGCCGGTGAGAAAGGAGAGTCGCATGGGTCGTCCTCCCGCACATCCTCCTACGCCGAATCGGGGAAAATTACACTAAAGTCATGGCCCGCTCGCGCAGCCGCTCGACCGCGGCCGCATGGATTCCCGGAGTCGCGACGAGCACTCCGAAAGCCTCGCCGGAGGCGGTGTTGAAGGCGAGCGGCTGGCCGAGCGCGCCGGTCGCGGTCGCGCCCGCCTCCTCGGCGATCAGCACCGCGGCGGCGATGTCCCACTCGAAGCCCCAGCGCAGGGTCGCGACCAGATCGGCCTCGCCGGCGGCGACCAGGGCGATCCGCAACGCGATCGAATTGGGCTTGGCGACCGCGACGAGGTCGCGGTCGGCGTCGGGGAGCTCATCGGCGGGGACCCGGGCCCCGGCCAGACGCCGGCGCGGGCTGACTCGGAGCCTCTCGCCGTTGCGCCAGCTGCCCTGGCCGCGCGAGGCCGTCCACAATTCGCCGCGCGCGGGCGCGGCGAGCGCCCCGAGCACCGGCACCCTGTCCTCGACCAGGGCGACCGAGACACACCAGCCCGGCCGGCGCCGGAGATAATCCTTGGTGCCGTCGATCGGGTCGATCACCCACAGCCGGCGCCGCTCGATCCGGTCGGAAAGGTCGATCGTCTCCTCCGAGAGCCAGCCGGCCTCGGCGTCGAGCTTGCTCAGCCGATCGTGGAGGAAGGCGTCCACTTCCAGGTCGATGTCGCAGACAGGCTGGCCGGGGGACTTCTCCCAGCTTCGATAGGCGGTGCCGCAGCGCCCGGCGGCGATCCGGCCCGCTTCCTCGGCGATGAGCGCGACCTCCTCAAGCACCGGCGACCGTCATCCCTTCGACGCGCAGCGTCGGGACGTTGACCGCGCGGCGATGGTCGAGGTCGTTCGCCGGAGTCAGGCGCCGATACATGTCGATGAGGTTGCCGGCGATCGTGATCTCGGCCACCGGCGCGGCGAGCTCGCCATTCTCGATGATGAACCCGGACGCGCCCCGGCTATAGTCTCCGGTCACCGGGTTGACGCCCTGGCCGATCATCTCGGTGACGAAGAGCCCCCGCCTGACGTCGGCCATCAGCTCGGCGGGGCTCATAGGCCCCGGCTCGAGATGGACGTTGGTCGCCGACGCCCCGGGCGCGCCGCCAATGCCTCGGGTGGCGTGGCCGGTCGGCTCGAGGCCGAGCTGGCGCGCGGCGGCGGCGTTGAGCAGCCAGCCGGTCAGCCTGCCGCCGTCGACCAGACGGCGCGGCGCGGTGGCGACGCCTTCGCCGTCGAACGGCTTCGAGCGAAGGCCGCGGCGCCGGTGGGGGTCGTCGATCAGGACCAGGTCCTCGGCGAAGAGCTGCTCCTCGGCGCGGTCGACGAGGAAGCTGGTCCTGCGAGCGATCGCCGGCCCGGTCATCGCCGAAAGCAGGCTTCCGATCAGGCTGCCGCCAACCCGGGGATGGAAGAAGACCGGCATCGTCCCGCTCGCCAGCCGGGCGGGGTCGAGCCGCTTGAGCGCGCGCTCGGCGGCGAGCCTCCCGAGCGCGTCGGGAGCGTCGAGATCGGTATAATGGCGGACGTTGTGGGACGCATGGTCGCGCTGCATGGCCGAGCCCGAACCGGCGATGACGCTGACCCCGCCGCTATAGCCGCTCGTCGTATAGCCCTGGACGAAGCCGTGGCTCGTGGCGAGGGCGACGACGTTGCGCCCGGCGCTGACTCCGGCCCCCTCGCTATTGGTGATGCCAGGCACCGCCCGCGCCGAATCCTCCATCGCCAGCGCCCTTTGCTTGATCTCGGCCGGCGAAGGGTCGGCGCCGTCGTCCCCTTCGATGTCGGGCGCGCCGCCGCGGTAGAGCCGGTCTTCAGGAGCGAGGCCGGCATAGGGATCTTCCGGCGCCTCGCGCGCCATCGCCGCCGCCCGCTCGACCAGGGCGTGCAAGGCGTCCGCCGAGAGGTCCGAGGATGCGACCGAGGCGGACCGCCGGCCGACGAACAGCCTCAGGCCGATCTCCTCGCCCTCCGAACGGCCGACATCCTCGAGCGCCCCGAGCCTGACCTGGACCTCGGTCGCCGAGTCGCCGATATAGAGAACGTCGGCGGCGTCCGCTCCGGCCCTGAGCGCGGCTTCGACCAGGGCTGCGGCGCGCCCTTCGGCTTCCTCGACGGTGAGCATGGGGCGGAGTTAGACGCGGCCCGGGCAAAAGCAAGCCTCAAGCCGTGCCGGCGACGAAGCAGGCGAGGAACATGAGCAGGCCGGTGAGTCGGTTGGAGCGGAACTTGGCTAGGGCATCGCTCCCGTCGGCGGGGTCGAGCGTCGCCACCTGCCAGAACAGGTGAAGCGCCGCCGGCAGCAGGCCGAGCCAGGCATACCATTCCTGGCGGACTTCCCGAAACGCCGCGGCCCAGAGGAAAAGGGCGAGCGCATAGCAGACGGCGATTCCGAGCCGCGCGTGGCGGCCGAGCGCCCGCGCCGAGGACTTGACCCCGACCAGGGCGTCGTCCTCGCGGTCCTGGAGGGCGTAGACCGTGTCATAGCCGATCACCCAGAAGACCGAGCCCGCGTAGAGGAGCAGAGCGGGCAGGCCGATCTCGCCGGTGACCGCGGGCCAGCCGACCAGCGCGCCCCAGGAAAAGACCAGCCCGAGCCACGCCTGAGGCCACCAGGTGATCCGCTTCATGAACGGATAGGCCGCCACGAGGGCGAGGCTGGCGAGGGCGATCGGCTGGGCCGAGCGGTCGAGCTGGAGGAGAACGACGAGGCCGATCAGGCTGGTTGCCACCAGCATCGCCCAGGCGCCGCCGAGCGCGATCCGGTTGCTCGCCAGCGGCCGCAGCCGGGTCCGTTCCACCTGCCGGTCGAGGTCGCGGTCGACGATGTCGTTATAGACGCAGCCGGCGCTTCGCATCGCCCAGGCGCCCAGCGCGAGCCAGGCGATCAGCGGCCAGCCGCCCTCGCCCATGCCGGCCAGGGCGACGGCCCAGGCGCCCGGCCAGAACAGCAGCCAGGCGCCGATCGGCCGGTCGAGCCTGATCAGCGAGGCATAGGGCCGGATCCTGGGCGGAAGCATGCCGATCAGCCCGCGCCGCTCGCTGTCGGGGACGATGTCGGTGGGAGCGTGTAAGTTGTCTTGCACGCATGCACAGATACCGCCCGACCTGAGCATGTCGAAGGCCATTCTTTCTCAACCGCAAAGGGGGGCTTCGACAGGCTCAGCCCGAACGGATAGGGAGTGATCATGCCCGCCATCCCTGCCTGGCCGCTGGCGAGCTCGCCGCGCCTCTACGTGGAAGAGACGCTGGCGCTCGGCACGATGCTCACCCTCGAGGGACCCCCAGCAAATTATCTCGCCAACGTTCTGCGCCTGAAGCCCGGGAGCCAGGTGAAGTTGTTCGACGACCGGACCGGCGAGTGGCTGGGCGAACTCGTCGCCGGCGGAAAGAAACGCGCGACGCTGGCCGTAACCCGCCACCTTCGGCCGCGCGAGCCGGTGCCCGACCTGTGGCTGCTCTTCGCGCCGATAAAGCGCGGCCGAATCGACTGGCTCGTCGAGAAAGCGACCGAACTCGGCGCCGCCCGGCTGGTGCCCGTCGTCACCCGGCGCACCGTGGTTGAGCGCCTCAACCTCGAGCGGCTGCGCGCGCACTGCATCGAGGCGGCTGAGCAATGCGAGCGCACCGCTCTTCCGGAGCTGGCCGAGCCGGCCCGGCTCGAGGCGCTGCTCAAGGCCTGGCCGACCGACCGCCGCCTCTATTTCGCCGACGAAGAGGGCGGCGAGCCGATGCACGTCGCCGTCCGGCCCGGCCCGGCGGCGATCCTGATCGGCCCAGAGGGCGGGTTCGCCGACGCCGAGCGCGAGTCCGTGCGCGCCCTCGCGCAGGCCAGCCCAGTGTCGCTCGGCCCTCGCATCCTGCGCGCGGACACGGCCGCGATCGCCGCGCTCAGCCTGTGGATGGCTCTTGCCGGAGACTGGCGCGCCGATCGGTAGCAGGGTGAAACCCGCTGGCGGCGGCTTCGCCCGGCCGCTAGAGGAGCCGCGATGACGACGCGCACCGGCCCGCTCAGAGGCGATCACAGGATCGAGAGTCGCGACGATCTCCTCGCCGTCTTCGCCGGAGGCGAGAAGCCCGCGGCGCAATGGCGCATCGGCACCGAGCATGAGAAGTTCGTCTATCGCTGCGCCGATCACCGCGCTCCGGCCTATGATGAGCCGGGCGGCATTCGCGACCTGCTGACGGCGCTGACGCGCTTCGGCTGGCAAGCGGTCACCGAAGGGGGGAATATCATCGCTCTGACCGGCCCGGACGGCGCCGTCAGCCTGGAGCCGGCCGGCCAGCTCGAGCTTTCCGGCGCGCAGTGCGAGCATCTTCACCAGACCTGCGCCGAGGCCGGACGGCACCTGCGCCAGGTGAAGGAGGTGGGCGACGAGCTCGGCGTCTGTTTCCTCGGCCTGGGGATGTGGCCGGACAAAGCGCGCTCGGACCTGCCGGTCATGCCCAAGGGCCGCTACGCCATCATGCTCGATTACATGCCCAAGGTGGGCAAGCTCGGCCTCGACATGATGCTGCGAACCTGCACCATCCAGACCAACCTCGATTATTCTTCGGAGGCCGACATGGCGACGAAGTTCCGGGTCGCGCTCGCCCTGCAGCCGCTCGGCACCGCCCTGTTCGCCAACTCGCCCTTCACCGAGGGCCGGCCGAACGGTTTCCTCTCCTTCCGAAGCCATATCTGGTCGGACACCGACCGCGACCGCACCGGAATGCTCCCGTTCGTCTTCGAGGACGGCTTCGGCTACGAGCGCTACCTCGATTACGCGCTCGACGTGCCGATGTATTTCGTCTTCCGCGACGGCCGCTACATCGACGCCTCGGGCCAGTCGTTCCGCGATTTCCTCGCCGGACGGCTCCCCGCTCTGCCGGGCGAGAAGCCGCTCGTCTCCGATTTCACCGACCATCTCTCCACCATCTTCCCGGAGGTGCGGCTTAAGAGCTTCCTCGAGATGCGAGGCGCCGACGGCGGGCCGTGGGGCCGGATTTGCGCCCTCCCCGCCCTGTGGGTCGGTCTGCTCTACGACGGCGCCGCGCTCGCCGCCGCCTGGGACGAAGTGAAGCACTGGCCGCTCGAAGCCCGGCAGCGGCTGCGCGACTCCGTGCCCAGGCTCGGCCTCAATGCCCTCACCCCCGACGGCGAGCCGCTCCTCGAGCTCGGCCGGCGGGTCCTCGCCATCGCCGAATCGGGCCTCAAGGCGAGGGGGAAGCTCAACGCGTCGGGCGACAACGAATCGGGATTCCTCGACCCGCTGCGCGACATCCTCGCTTCGGGGCAGACCCCGGCCGAGCGACTGCTCGAGAGGTTCCACGGCGAATGGGGCCAAGACGTCACCCGTATCTACCAGGAAGAGAGCTACTGATGGACGAGCGCCGCACCCTCTATCCGCCGATCGAGCCTTATCGGAGCGGACATCTCGACGTCGGCGACGGCCACCGCCTCTATTGGGAGCGCTGCGGAACGCCGGCGGCCAAGCCCGTCGTCTTTCTCCATGGCGGCCCCGGCGCCGGCTGCAGCCCGGAGCACCGGCGCCAGTTCGATCCCGAGCGATACGACATCCTGCTCTTCGACCAGCGCGGCTGCGGGCGCTCGACGCCGCACGCCTCGCTCGAGGCGAACACCACCTGGGACCTGGTCGCCGACATCGAACGGCTGCGCGAAGTGGCGGGGGTCGAGCGCTGGATGGTGTTCGGAGGATCATGGGGCTCGACGCTGGCGCTGGCCTACGCCCAGACCCACCCGAAGCGAGTCACCGAGCTCGTGCTGCGCGGCATCTTCACCTTCCGCCAGACCGAACTCGACTGGCTCTACCGCTATGGCGCGTCGGAAATCTTTCCGGACAAGTGGGAGGAATTCCTCGCTCCGATCCCGGACGGGGAGCGGGGCGACCTCGTCGCCGCCTATCACCGCCGACTCACCGGCCCCGACCCCGCCGAGCGGCTCGCCGCCGCCAAGGCATGGAGCAAATGGGAGGCCGAGACGGTCACGCTGCTGCCCAATCCGGAGGTGATCGAGACCCATACGGGCGACGATTTCGCCATCGCGATCGCCCGCATCGAGAATCACTACATGGTCCACAAGGGCTGGATCGAGGAGGGCGCGCTGCTCCGCGATGCCGCCGTCCTGCGCGGCATCCCCGGAGTCATCGTCCAAGGCCGCTACGATTGCTGCACGCCGCCCGCCGCGGCCTGGGACCTCCACCGCGCGTGGCCGGACGCGGTGTTGAACATCGTCCCCGACGGCGGCCATCTGTTCAACGAGCCCGGCATCCTCGACGGCCTGATCCGCGCCACCGACCACTTCGCCGGCTCGAATTGATCGTTGCACGGGCGAAACTGGCGCGCGCCGCCGCCTCCGGCTAGGCTTTGCATCGCCGATTCGCCGGCCCGAGGGGGGACTCGCCAGAATGCGCTCACACACCGCAACCGCTTCGCTCGCCGCGCTCGCCGCGGCGTTTTCCGCCGTTCCCGCGGCCGGGCAGGCCCCCTGGTCGGTCGCCGGCGAGCTCCAGGACAGCGACCGCTCGACCGGCGAGGGCGACCATCGCTATGACGAGCATGCCGTCCGGCTGGAAGCCGGCCAGCGCTATCGCATCTCGGTCGAGTCCGAGGCCTTCGATCCGGTCGCCCAGCTGTATCGCGCCGGCGAGGACGAGCCGGTCGCTGAGAACGACGACAGCGGCGCAAGCCTCAACTCCCGGATCTCCTATGCGCCGCCCTCCGGCGGCGATTTCGTGCTGAGGGTGATCGGCTTTTCGGCCGACGCGCGAGGCGCCTACACGGCCGAGGTCGCCCCGATGCCGCCGCTTCCGGCGCCGATCGCGAGCCCCGGGACGGCAGTGACGACCAGCGGGACGTGGTCGCTCTGGCAGGGCGAGCTCGGCCCGGCCGACGCCGACCTCGACGGCCAGCATTATGACGATTACCTGATCCGGGTGGAGGCCGGCCAGACGCGCTATATCTCGGTCGATTCGTCGAGCTTCGACCCGCTCGTCCAGCTGCTTCTCCCCGCCGCGCGCGACAGCGTTCCGGTCGAGACTCTGGACGGCGACGACGATGCCGGAGCCGGTCTCAACGCTCTGCTCGCCTTCGCTCCCGAGGAGGCCGGCGACTATATCGTTCGAGTCACCTCTTATGGGCAGGGGACCGGCGCCTACCGGCTGTGGGTCAGCCAGTAATCATTCCGCCGCCACCGGCTCGGGCGGGCGGGCCCAGCGCGGCTTGAGGCGGTTGACGAGGCGCGGGATCGGCCCGTTGCGCTCCATCCATTCGGCATATTCCCGGTAGGCGGGATCGGCCGACAGGTGCTTCTCCTCGGTGCGCGCGCGCCAGTAATAGACGCCGCTGACGATCCCAAGCACGACGGTGTTGCGGATCATGTCGACCGGATTGCCGGTGGTGGCGAGGAAAGGCAGAGCGGCGAACCACCAGAACAGGTTCTTGGACACGTAGGCCGGATGCTTGGTCCAGGCATAGGGCCCGTGGGTCAGGATGCCGCGATGGGTGAGGTTGGAGAAGCGCAGGCCGAAGGCGACCGTCGACCAGGCGTAGATTGCGGTCAGGAAGACGAGCCAGAGGCCGATCAGCGCCGTCACCAGCGGATAGTCGGCGAGCCAGTAGGACCAGTCGCCGAGCCCGATATGGTAATCGAGCGGCCCGCCCGGATTCATCAGGATGAAGGGCGGGTAGCAGATCAAGGCGGCGAGCCAGCCGGCGGCATAAGGGTTGGCCGAGCGGATGTGCGCGTCGAGCGGCTTCATCGTCAGCACATAGCCGACGGTGGCTATGACGACATCGACGGTGAACATCGCGCTGATCAGCCAGTTCGCCAGATTGACCGGATTGTCGACGATCCAGCTGCCCTCGGTGCGGACGGTGGCCTGCCAGTTGCCCGGCACGATCGAGATCATGAAGGCCAGGAAGAAGCCCTTGACCGCCCAGGCGCGGAAGAAATCGTAGAGGACTTCCCGGTCGACGAGCTCGACCCGGCCGATCAGCAGCTGGCCGAAATGCCACGCCCCGTCGCGCGGCTCCTTGAGGCGGCGATCGAGCCAGATCACGTAGGGAATGGACAGGACCAGCATCGGGATCGCGGCGACCCCGAGCACCTGCATGGCGAACAGATAGGCCCCGTCCCAATACCAGCGGGCGATGCAGTAGAGCGCGCCGATCACGCCCCAGACGCCCCACAGGCCGGCGAGCTTGGCGATGCTGATGTCGAGCGTCTCGGCCAGCGGCCGCCTTAGCGACCAATCGATGCCGGTCGTCGGGCTTCGGTGCACCTTGTCGACCAGCACCGACCAGAGCAGCATCGGCACCGCGCAGGCGATGAGCGCCATCAGCGCGGCGAAGGGACCGTCCATGTTGAAGGTCCGCGCCGTGACCATCCAGGCGAGCAGGCCGGCGAAGCCGACCAGGCCGACGCCGCCGCTGACCGCCGACCTCGGTCGCGGGTCCGCCGGCGGCGCCGCCTCGAACTTCCCCTCTGCGCTCATCCGCCGTCGACTACCCCAAACAGGTAAGCAAGTCGTGAAAGGCGGCCGGACCGGCGGGGGAGCAATGGTGCCCAGGAGAGGACTCGAACCTCCACGCCCTTGCGAGCGCCAGCACCTGAAGCTGGTGCGTCTACCAATTCCGCCACCTGGGCACGGGGCAGGAGGCGCGAGGTAGGGGGCGGGACCGTGCTTGTCAACGCGCCGGCCCGGCCTGCTTGCCAAGCCGTGCGCGACTGGGCAAGGGAGCCGCGCATCCTCCGCAAAGGCGCTCGCGATGACGGCAAAGACGGACCGGCTGGTCACCCTGTTCGGCGGCGGCGGCTTCGTCGGCCGCTACGTCGCGCAGGCCCTGTTCAAGGCCGGCGCCCGGGTCCGGATCGCGGAGCGCGAGCCGCGTCGGGCCTTCTTCCTCAAGCCGCTGTGCGGCCTCGGCCAGATCCAGTTCCTTCGCGCCGACATCGTCCGCCGCGACGAGGTCGAGCACGCCGTCGCCGGCGCCGAGGCGGTGATCAACCTGGTCGGCATCCTCAAGGGAGATTTCGAGGCCGTTCACGTCGCCGGAGCGGCCAATGTGGCGGGTGCGGCCGCGGCGGCCGGGGCACGGACCCTGGTCCACGTCTCGGCGATCGGCGCCGACCCCGACAGCCCCTCGGAATACGGCCGAACGAAGGGCGAAGGCGAGCTCGCCGTCCGCGCCGCGTTTCCCGCCGCGACCGCGATCCGCCCCTCGATCGTGTTCGGAGCCGAGGACAATTTCGTCAATCGCTTCGCCGGCCTGGCACGGCTGCTGCCCTTCCTTCCGGTGATGCGGGGCGCCTGGAAGCTGCAGCCGGTGCACGCCGCCGATCTCGGCCGGGCGATCGCCGAGGCGGCGCTCGATCCGGGCCCCCATGCGGGCAGGACCTACGAGCTGGGCGGGCCCCAGATCGTCTCGATGCGCGAGATCAACCAGTGGATCTGCCAGGCCACCGGCCACGGCTCGAAGGCGGTCGCCGACATTCCCGACGCGATCGGGCGGCTGACCGCGCGCCTGCTCGGCTGGCTCCCCGGATCGCCGCTGAGCTGGGACCAATGGCTGATGCTTCAGCGCGACAATGTCGCGAGCGGCGACCAGCCCGGCTTCGAGGCGTTCGGCATCAGTCCGGCGCCGCTGGCGGCGGTCGCCGAGGGCTGGCTCCCAATCTACCGACGCCACGGCCGCTGGGCCAAGCCGTCGCCTTACTGACCCGGCGGGAGGCCGAGGCCGCCGCGTTGACAGCCGCCGCCCCTTCCGCCAAGGCAGCCGCCGCCCTATATGGCGGCTCCCCAAGGACAGGTGGCCGAGTGGTTAAAGGCAGCAGACTGTAAATCTGCCGGGCTTCGCCCTACGCTGGTTCGAATCCAGCCCTGTCCACCACCTTCCGGCCTGCCGATCGGCATGACAGCGCGGCTGCGGCGGCGAAGTGCGGGCGGACTTGCGGCGCGAAGCCGGGATGGGGCGGCGGCTAGCGGCGGGCGGCTTCCCGCCGGGAGGCCTTGTCGGCCGCCCGCGGGACGAGGGCGATCGGAGCGGCCCTGACCGGGAGTGTGGGCGGCGCCTTCATGCGCTCCCTGAACTCCTCGAAGGCGGCGGGCCGGCCGGTATAATAGCCCTGGACGATGTCGCACTCCATGCTCTTGAGCATGGCGGCGACCTCGGCATTCTCGACTCCCTCGGCGACGACGATCAGACCCAAAGCATGGGCGAGCTTGACCGTGGATTCGACCATGGTGGCGTCGCTCCGGCTCGTCCCGATCATCTGGACGAAGCTGCGGTCGATCTTCAGTTCCGTCGCCGGCAGGGTCTTGAGGTAGCTGAGCGTCGATTGTCCGGTGCCGAAATCGTCGATCGAGATCATCACCCCGAGCGCGCGCAGCTGCTTGAGCTCGTCGATGTGCGACGGGTCGGAGATGGCCGCGGATTCGGTGATCTCGAGCGTCAGCCGGCGCGGCTCGAAGCCGAACTCATGGAGCAGCGCCCGCACCGGCTCGAGCAACCGGTCGCGGCCGATCATCCGCATCGAGATGTTGACCGACACCGAGAGGTTCTCGTCGAGCGTCGAAAAGTCGGAAACGGCGAGGCGCAGGACATGGAGAGTGAGCTTGTCGATCCGGCCATTCTCCTCGAGGATCGGGATGAACAGCTCGGGCCTGATCTCGCCATGGTCGGGATGCCGCCACCGCGCCAGCGCCTCGGCGCCCATGATCGCGCCCGTGGCGAGATCGAACTGGGGCTGATAGGCGACCCACACATCGCCCTCCTCGATCGCCCGATCGATCTCGCCGAGCAGCGAGATACGCCATTTCTCGTCGTCGTCGGCGGGTTCGTAGCGGCTCCAGCTGATCCCCCGCCGGGCGGCACGGTCGGACGCCAGCAGCGCCGCCGCCACCGCGGTCTGGACGTCGAGGTGCGGATCGGCACAGACTCCCGTGGCAATGGTGACGTCGACCATTCGCTCGCCGATGGCGATGCCGCCGCTGAACAATGCGCTCAGCCCGTCGAGAGTCTCCAGAGTCGCATCGAGGCTGCACCGGGTCCGCCAGGCGAAGCTGTGATCGTCGATCTGGAAGACCGGAGAATCGGGTGCGGCCAGCGAGAGCCGGTCGGCGACCTTGCGAAGCAGCTCCGACTGCGCCTCCGGCCCGAGCAGCGCGGTCGTCTCCAGATAGTTGCGCACTCGAACCGCGACGGTGGTCGCCGCCTGTCCCGACCACATCGCGGTCATGGCCGCGAGGTTGGGGAGCAGGGTTCCGGGCGCATGGTTGAGCCGAGAGGTGACGTTGGCCGCGGTCCCCAGCGCTGTCTGCAGCATGGCGGCCGCGACGAACGCCAGCAGGGCCGGAGCGCTGCCGACGATCAGCGGCGTATATTCCTTCAGCAGCAGCGGGGCGGCCAGCGTCGCCGCGCCGGTGGCGGTCATCAGCGCGATCCGGACGCCCTTGCGGCGGCCGCGAAGCGCGAGCGCGATCAGCGCGCAGACGGCGGCGAGCGCCGGCCAGTCGCCGACCGGCAGCGGGTTCTCGCGCCTGATCGTCTCCGACGCGGTCGCCTGGATGAAGAGGCCCGGGATCCGCCCCTGGTTGGGCACCGTGAAGCGATCCCCCAACATGGTCGAGGTGCCGCCGATCAGAACGCTCTTGTTCCTGAAGAAGTTCGGATCGAACCGTCCGTTAAGGACGTCGGTATAGCTGATGTCGGGAAACGTTTCGCGCGCATAGGACCAGTCGATCGGGATTTCGCCGGTCCGCTGCGAGGGGCGTCCGGCGAGATAGGCGGCCAGCGAAGGCCGCCGAGCGCCGGCAATCTCGACGCTGTAGGGGACGCGCCGAGCCCACAGGTCGCTGTCGAGCCTGATCCAGATCGAGGCGATTTGGGCATGCTCCCTCAGCACCGCGGTCGGCAGGGCCTCGACGCGCTCGCCGAACTGGCCGCTGGCATTTTCGAGAAGGGCGGGGAGGACGACCCGGCCGCGGGCCCGCCGGATCGCGGCGCCGAAGGCGCGGTCCTGCTGCGGATCGCTCGCCTGCGAGCTGAAATCGATGTCGAAGACGATGAGCCGAGCGCCGGCTTCGCGCAGTATGTCCACCAGCCGACCGTGGATGCTGCGCGGCCAGGGCCAGGCATGAACCTCCTCGAGGCTGCGGGCGTCGATCTCGACGACGACGACCTCGCCGGAGACAGGCTTCGCCGTCAGCGAGTTGCGCCTCTCCTCGAGCCAGTTCTCAAGCGGCGCCGTCACCCCGGTGAGGGTGGCGGTCACGCCGACGAGGCACGCCGCGGCCAACACGAGGGCGTAGCTCCGTCGAATCAGTGCATTCAGCAAACGAACCAGCATGCGCACCCCTGTCGCAGAGGCTCGATCGCGCGAGAAAGCGATCAGCCCCGCCGGGAGTCAATTCGGACCCCGCTGACAGTGTAGAGGAGTCTGGTTTCCGCTTCCTTTACGAGCCCGCGCGCGATCGCCCGGCGCGGCTTTCCCGGGAAGCGGCTCCAAGCAGCGGCTTCAGTCGTTCCTTCGGGCCGCGGCCGATGGCCGGCTGAGCGCGAGCAGCCGCGCCGCGGCGTCGCGCGCGAGCCGCGCACGAAACTGGCGCTGGGCGCGCTGGCGCGACGCCTCGACGGCGGTCAGGACCAGGCCGGTGGGGTCGGCGGAGGGCTGCCGAGCGAAGAATAGCATCATCGACAAAAAGCCTGAGCGCTCCAGCGGTTCCTCCGCG
>DATMVG010000059.1:0-8002 GCA_035563315.1 Allosphingosinicella sp.
GCCGAGCGGGTCCTCGACCGGCCCGAGGCGCTGCGCCGGCTCGAGGCGCTGGTCCATCCCGCCGTCGCGCTCGAGCGGGCCGACTTCCTCGCCCGCCATCGGGGGGCGCCGCTGGTCGTGCTCGACATCCCGCTGCTGTTCGAGAAAGGCGGCCGCGGCCAGGTCGACAAGGTCGCGGTGGTGTCGGCGCCGGCGCCGGTGCAGCGCTCGCGGGTGCTGGCCCGGCCGGGGATGAGCGAGGCCAAGTTCGAGCGAATCCTGGCGCTTCAGCTGCCCGATGCGGAGAAGAGGGCGCGGGCCGATTTCGTCATCCCGACCGGAGGTCCGCTCGAGGAGACGAGGGACTCGGTTCGCCGAATCGTCGCTTGCCTCGGCGGACGGGGCGATTCATAGTCGGGGGCATGCGCGAGATCGTCTTCGATACCGAGACCACCGGCCTCAGCCCGCAATATGGCGACCGGGTCGTCGAGATCGGCTGCGTCGAGCTCTACAACCGGGTCGAGACCGGGCGCAGCTTCCACGCCTATTTCAACCCGGGCCGGCCGATGCCGACCGACGCCGAGACGGTGCACGGCCTCTCCGACCGTTTCCTCGCCGACAAGCCGGCCTTCGCCCAGCGCTGCGGCGACCTCCTCGACTTCATCGGCGAGGCGCCGCTCGTCGCCCATAACGCCGCCTTCGACTTCGGCTTCCTCAACCACGAGCTCGGCGCGTGCGGACGGCCCCAGGTCTGCACCTCGCGGATGGTCTGCACCCTGAGCCTCGCCCGCCAGAAATTTCCCGGCGCCAAGCACAGCCTTGACGCCCTGTGCACCCGCTTCGGAGTCGACCGGAGCCTTCGCATCAAGCACGGCGCGCTGATCGACGCCCAGCTTCTCGCCCAGGTCTATGTCGAGCTGACCGGCGGCCGCCAGATCGGGCTCGGCCTCGTCGCCGAGCTGATCGAGGTCGAAGACGAGGGCGCCGCCGACATGGCGCGGATCGACCCGGCCACCTTGGTCGCGACGATCCGGCCGCCGCGGCCGCATGCGCCGACCGACGCCGAGCTCGAGCGGCACTCCGCCTTCCTCGCGACCATCGCCGACCCCCTCTGGCACCGGCTCGAGAGCCACGGTTGACGCCATGCTAAGCCGGGGCCTAAGTCCCGCGGCCGTACGCTTGCGGAGCGAAGAATGGACATCCGTGTCTCAGGGCATCAGATCGACACCGGCGAGGCGTTGCGGGGGCAGGTCGACGAGCGGCTGAGCGCGATCGCGGACAAATATTTCTCACGCGCCATTTCCGCCCAGGTGACGTTCGGCAGGGGGCCCTACGATCACAGCTTCACCTGCGACATCGTCGCTCACGTGCCGCAAGGCGTGGTCCTCAAGGGCCATGGCGGGGCGCCCCTGGCCCATGCCGCTTTCGACCAGGCCGCCGAGCGGATCGAAAAGCAGCTGAGGCGCTACAAGCGCCGGCTCAAGGACCGGCACGCCCAGGCCGCCCACGCCGCCACGGCCGACGTCGCCGACGCCGGCTACACCATCTTCGCCGCTCCGCCGGAGGAGGAAGAGGCCTCGGAACATCCCCCGATCGTCGCCGAGACCCGAGTCGACATACCCAGCGCCACCGTCTCCGACGCGGTCATGCTGCTCGACCTTCGCGACACCAACGCCCTCATGTTCCGCAACAGCGGCACGGGCAATTTCAACATGGTGTATCGACGAGGCGACGGGACGATCGGCTGGGTCGAGCCGCAGCGCGACTAGCCTACCGCCCCTCCCAATCCCGCAATCGAAAGGGGCCGCGCGCCCCGGGTGTCCTGATGAGCGATCTTGCCGAAATATTGACCATCGAAGCGGTCGACGCCGCCCTTGCCGTGGCGAACAAGAAGGCCTTGTTCCAGCAGCTCGCCACCGCCTCGGCACGGCTCACCGGCCTGCCCGCCAAGCAGGCCGCGGCGGCGCTCAACGCGCGCGAGAAGATCGGCTCGACCGGCTTCGGCGGCGGCGCCGCGATCCCCCATGGCAGGATCGAGGGGCTGCCCAACGTCTTCGGCTATTTCGCCCGGCTGACCACGCCGATCGACTTCCAGGCGGTCGACGGCCTGCCCGTCGACCTGGTCTTCCTGTTGCTTTCGCCGCCCGACGCCGGCGCCGAGCATCTCAAGGCGCTCGCCAGCGTCAGCCGCCGGTTCCGCGACCGGCAGACGCTCGCCAAGCTTCGCGGCGCGCGGTCCAAGGACGCGCTGTTCGCCCTGCTCGCGGGCGAGGAAACTCGGGATGCCGCCTGAAGCCGGGCAAGCCGCGCATTTCCGCGCACTCGAGGCCCTCTACCGAAGCGCCCCGGTCAACCGCGGCTTTCGCTCCGAGATCGAGCTGGCGGAGCCCGGCCTCGCCAGGATCCGTTTCGAGGTGGCGCCGGAAGCCTTCCATGCCGCGGGGGCCGCCCATGGCACGCTCTACTTCAAGATGATGGACGATGCCGCCTTCTACGCCTGCAACAGCCTGGTCAGCGACCGCTTCCTGCTCACCACCGCCTTCAACCTCGTCTTCACCCGCCCGCTGAGGCAAGGCCCGGCGGTCGCCGAGGGCCGCTGGATCAGCGGCCGGCGCCGGGTCTTCGTCGGCGAGGCGCGGCTGCTGACGGCGGACGGCGAGGAGGCGGCGCGGGGCACCGGCACCTTCATGCGCTCGCGGATCGCGCTGTCCAGCCTCGCCGGCTACCAGCCGGGTTGATGGAGCCTCGACTCGCCAGCTCCGTCCTCGTCTCGGCGCTGCTGCGCCGGGCCGAGGGCGAAGGCGGCTTCGGCGCCGTCCTGGCCAAGGGCGATCCGACGGCCGGCTCAGTCGCTGTGATCCTCATGGAACGTGGCGGAAATCCGCGCTTTTTCGAGCGGCTGCTGCAACCGGACGGCCGCTATTGCTGGCAGGAGAGCCAGTCGCGAATCGAAGGCGGCGAGGCATTGCAGTCGCTGCTCGACCGGCGGCGGCGATTCGACCGCGACCTGTGGATCGTGGAACTGGATATCCCGTCAGCCGAACGGTTCGCCGCTGAAATGAACTCCGCCGGTTGACGCTTTAACGAACCGGTAGCTAGCCCGGTCCCAGCACTTCAGGCGCAAGAGCGGGGGGCGCCCGCGTTTGTCCAAACGTAGGCGGCCACGCGAGACGGGGGGACCGGCCAGGGTGATGATCTCATCCGGCCCTGGGTCGGCCCACCGCACAGAATAGAGTTTCCATTGCGGCTTTCCATTCGCGCCGCGGCCTATGCCGCGGCTGCCTTGAGCTTTTTCGCGACTGCCGGACTTGCCGGACCTTCCTTCGCCTCCGAGGCGGACCCCGCCCCGACCGTCTCCTACGCGGAGCATGCCGCCACCGGCCTGACGGCGGAAAATCTCGGGCTCAACGACCTTCGCGATCCGGTCGGCCCGGCCCAACCTGCCGAGGAGGTGCCGATCGCGGCGCACGTCGCGGCGCCGGCCCTATCCGCGCCCACCTCCGTCCCCGCCCCGCCGGAGCGCCGAAACGGCCGCTCGCTCGCGCAGCTGGTGGACGATTTCGCGAGCAGCGAAACCCCGGATGCCGAGACCGATTGCCTCGCCCGGGCCGTCTATTACGAATCGAAGGGCGAGCCCCTGGCCGGCCAGCTGACCGTCGCCGAAGTGATCATCAACCGCTCCCGCTCCGGACGCTTCGCCTCGACGATCTGCGGAGTCGTCCGTCAGCCCAGCCAATTCTCCTTCGTCCGCCGAGGCCATATCCCGACTCCGCCCGCGGGGGCGCGCGACTGGCGAATCGCCGTCGCCATCGCCCGAATCGCGATGGAGGAGCTCGCCGACGGCTCAGCGCCGCGGGCGCTGTTCTTTCACGCGCGCCACGTGCGGCCGGGCTGGCGGCTGACCCGGGTCGCCACCGTCGGCAACCACGTCTTCTACCGCTAGGCCGCCAATCCCGCGGCTTCAGGGGGCCCGCTCTCTTGTGCCCGGGAGAGCGGGCCATTCGTCGGCGCCTTCCCTCCGTTCCTGTTTCATTCTAGGCTCGCGGCATGGCCACGCTGCGCGATTCGCCGGAGGTTCCCTGCTTCGCCGACATGCCGCTGGCGGCGCAGGACGTCGCCCGCGGGGTCACCCGCCTCTTCTTCCGCTCCGAGCTGCTCGCCTTGTGCGAGGTGCCGCTGCCCAACGGCAGGCGCGCCGACATGATGGCGATCGGCCCGAAGGGGCAGCTGGTGATCGTCGAGATCAAGGTCTCGCGAGCCGACCTGCTCGGCGACCATAAATGGTGCGACTATCTCGACTATTGCGACCGCTTCTACTGGGCGGTGCCCGCCGGCTTCGGCCTCGAGCCGTTCGACGGCGAGGCGCTCGGCCCCGATTGCGCCGGGCTGATCGTCGCCGACCGCTACGATGCGGCGGTGCTCCGCGAAGCGCCGCACCGGCCGCTCGCCGCGGCCCGCCGCAAGGCCGAGACGCTTCGCTTCGCGCGTCGAGCCGCCCGCCGCCTGGCGGGGGATCTCGATCCCGGTCTTGCCGGCCTCGACTGAGGCTATTCGAGCTCGCGCAGGATCGCCGCGGCGCGGCGGTCCTGGCGCGCATAGTCGATCGCGGAATAGCCGGCGACATTGTCGGTCTGGTTGGGGTTGGCCCGCTGGCTGATCAGCAGGCGCACCATGCCGAGGTCGCGGCGCTGGACCGCGAAGATCAGCGGCGTCTCGCCGCGGCTGTTGCCCAAATTCGGGTTGGCGCCGCGCGCGAGCAGCTGCTCGGCGCCCTCGCGCCAGCCGAGCTGGGCGGCGAGGATGAGCGGCGTCGTGCCGTCATTGCTCTGCAGGTCGGGACGGGCGCCGCGGCTGAGCAGGAAGCCGAGCCAGCTGAGGTCGCGGCCGCGCACGAGAATGTGGAGCGCGCCTTCGCCCGAAGAGGTGTCGCGGGCGTTGAGCACAGCCGGATTGGGCCGGGTCGCCATCGCCTGCACCGCGGCGGCGTCGCGTTCCCGAACCCCCTTGAGGAAGGTGAAGGATTCGGAAAAGTTCTGTGCGGCCGCCGGCACGGCGAGCAGCGCCAGCGCGACCGGCGCCAGGGCCTGGAGGTTCAGTCTGCGCATCGTGTTGAATTTCCCCGCATCTATTCAGCTTGATTGATGCGTCCTAGCAAAGCAAGGCTGCTCCTGTCATGAACGAAAGCGCCGCTTCGCGCCCCTTCGGCCTGCTGCTCCTGCTGCTTGCCCTGATCCTCGCCGGCTGCCGCGCCGAGGCGGGCTCGCCGCCGCTCGAAGGGGCGACGATGGGCGGCCCCTTCACTCTGACCGGCCATGACGGGCGCCGAATCAGCGATTCCGCCTTCGCCGGCAAGTACCGCCTCGTCTATTTCGGCTTCACTTTCTGCCCCGACGTCTGCCCGGTCGACCTGCAGACGATCGGGGCCGGCCTGCGTCAGTTCGAACGGGACGATCCCGGCCGGGCCGCCCGGGTGCAGCCGCTCTTCATCAGCGTCGATCCGGCGCGGGACACGCCGGAGGTGCTTCGCCGCTACGTCGCCGCCTTCCATCCGCGGCTGATCGGCCTCACCGGAAGCGAGGCGGAGATAGCCCGAGTCGCCCGGGCCTACGGAGTCTTTTTCGAGCGCGGCACGCCGTCGGGCAGCGACGGCTATTCGGTCGACCACTCGCGGATGGCGGTGCTCTACGGACCCGAGGGACAGCCGATCGCGATCGTCCCGCACGACCAGGGGCCGGCCGGCATCGCGGCCGAGCTCGACCGGTGGGTGCGATGAGGCCGCGCTTCTGGGAGCGCCCTCTCGGCGAGCTCAACCGCGAGGAATGGGAGGCCTTGTGCGACGGCTGCGGCAAATGCTGCCTCCACAAGCTCGAGGACGAGGAAGACGGCAAGCTCTACCCGACCAACGTCGCCTGCCGACTGCTCGACCGGACCAGCTGCCGCTGCACCAACTACAAGCTGAGGCGCGTCTTCGTGCCCGATTGCGTGCGGCTCGACGCCCGGGGGCTCGCCGACATCGACTGGCTGCCGTCGACCTGCGCCTACCGGCTGCGCGCCGAGGGCAAGCCGCTCGCCGACTGGCATTATCTGGTCAGCGGCGATCGCGAGACCGTCCACAGCGCGGGCATGTCGGTGCGCGGCTGGACGATCTCGGAGGACCAGGCCGGCGAGCTCGAGCATCACCTCGTCGACCGTGAGCTCTGAGCTTCTCCTCGGCGGCGTCCCGGTGACGATGCGGGTGTCGCCGCGCGCGCGGCGGATGCGGCTTCGGGTCGATCCGCGGACCCGGGCGGTGCTCCTGACGGTGCCTCGGTTGGTCTCGCGCCGCCGGGCGCTCGCCTGGGCCGCTCGCCACCGGCAATGGGTGGAGACGACTCTCGCCTCCCTTCCGGAGGCGGCCGCGATCGTCGCGGACGGCTCGATTCCGCTGTTCGGGGAGCCGCACCGGATCGACTGGGATCCCGGGCGGCCGCGGCGCATCGAGGCCGCGGACGGTCGGCTGACCGTCGGTGGGCCCGCCGACGGGCTGGAGGGCCGAGTGCTGCGCTGGCTCAAGGCGCAGGCGTTGGCGCTGCTCGAGCGCGAGACCGCCGAGATGGCGCAACCGGCCGGGCTGCCGCTGGCGCGCGTCGGCGTCGGCGACCCGGTGTCACGCTGGGGAAGCTGCTCGAACGGCGGCGCGATCCGCTACAGCTGGCGGCTGGTGATGGCGCCGCCCTTCGTGCGGCGGGCGACCGTGGCGCATGAAGTCGCGCATCTGGCCCACATGAACCATAGCGCCGAGTTCCACGCCCTGGTCGCGACCTTGCTCGGCGCCGACCCGGGACCGGCGCGGCTGTGGTTGCGCCGCGAGGGACCCGCGCTTCACCGGATCGGCAGCCGCCGCTAGGTTGCGACCGGACTGGCCTTGCCGACCGCTCGTTCGGGCGGCTGACGCCGACCCAGGACGGGCGGTTCCTGGAGAATGATCGCGCTCTAGGGCGCCGCCGTCCATTCCTCGGGCGGCTCGGGCTGGCGGCGCGGCGGCGGCTCGCGGCGCGGCGGACGCGGCCGTTCGATCGCCCGTTCGAGCCATTCCCGGTCGAGCCGCTCCGGCTCGGGCTTTTCCTCCTGCTCCTCCTCGATCGGCGGCGCCGGCTCGTAGCGGGGCGGCGCCTCGCGGACGTCGGGCACCGGCTCGACGGCGTAGCCGTCCGGATCGACGGTGGGGGCGTCCTCGGGCGGAGCGAACCAGAATTCCTCATTCTGCTCGATCTGCCAGTCCGGAGCGGCCGCTTCGGTCACCAGCGGCTCGGCGGGGCGGTTGGCGACGGCGCGGACCATGTAATCGTGGAAAGCGCGGGCCGGGGCGCGGCCACCGGCGAGGCCGGGCAAGGCGCGATTGTCGTCGCGGCCCATCCAGACTCCGGTCGTCATCCCGCTCGAAAAGCCGATGAACCATCCGTCCTTGTTCGAGGTGGTGGTGCCGGTCTTGCCGGCGGTCGGCCGGCCGAGCTGCGCCGCCCGGCCGGTGCCGTGCTCGACGACGCCCTGCAGAAGGTCGGTCATCTGGGCGGCGACCCAGGGCTGGACCAGGACCCGGGTCTCGTCGTCCTCATGCTGGTAGAGCAGGGTGCCGTCGGCGGTCGTCACCCGCCGGATCCCGTAAGGCGTGACGGCGACTCCGCCGCGCGCCACGGCCGCATAGGCCCGCGCCATGTCGATCAGGCGGACCTCGGACGAACCCAGCGCCATCGACGGGTTGGTGTTGACCCGCGTGGAGATTCCGAAGCGCTGCGCCATGTCGGCAACCGCGCGCGTGCCGACGTCCTGGGCCAGGCGCACCGCGACCGTGTTGATCGAGTAAGCGAAGGCGGCGCGAAGCGGCACCGCGCCGACATGCCGGCCATTGTCGTTGCGCGGGCTCCAGCCGCCGATCCTGATCGGGGCGTCCTGGACGACGCTGTCCGGATTGTAGCCCGATTCGAGCGCGGTGAGATAGACGAACAGCTTGAAGGAGGATCCGGGCTGGCGGGTCGCCTGGGTG
>DATMVG010000060.1:0-25064 GCA_035563315.1 Allosphingosinicella sp.
GAGGCGGAGGCGGAGGCGGCGGCGGCGGCGGAGGCGGCGGCGGAGAGGCGGCTACGTAACGGACGACATAGGCCTCCGGCTGGCTCTTGTCTTCGAAGCGGGCGTCGCCGGCGATGAACTGGCCGTTGGCCGAGATCGACACGGCCGTCTGCAGGTTGACGCCGTCCATGTCGACGCCCGCGTCGGCAAGCAGGATGTTGAGGTCGCGAATTCCCGTCCCCTGAGCCCAGCGGAACGCGACCTGCCGCTCGGCGGTGGTGTCGATGCCGACGACGATGCTCCCGTCGGCATTGGCGTCGCGCGCGTCGCTGTCGCTCCAGGGGAGCAGCGAGCCGAGGTCGACCATCCCGCCGGCCTGGGTCCAGCGGAAGGCGTGTCGGAAGGTGTCCGTCGCCGAATAGCCGACGATGACGTTGCCGTCGCGGCTGATGCCGTTGGCGCTGCTGCTGCCTGGGCCGCCGAGATTGCCGAGGTCCACCATCCCGCCGGCCTCGGTCCAGCGAAAGGCGCGGAAGGTCAGGGACGGCTGGAAGTTGGAGCGAGGCCCGTCCGGATCGCTCTCGAAGCTGGCGCCGACGACGACCGCGCCGTTCCCGCTGACGTCCAGGGCAAAGGAGGATCCGTCGTCGCCGTCGAGCGAGCCGAGGTCGACCATTCCGCCGGCCTGGGTCCAGCGGAAGGCTCGCTGCAGGAAATCGGGCGCGTCGGACTGGCCGACGACCACCGAGCCGTCGGTGTTGGTCGCGCGGGCCTGCGAGAAGCCGTCGGCGCCGTCCAGGCTTCCGAGGCTTACCATTCCGCCCGCCTGGGTCCAGCGGAACGCCTGCGGCGTGTCGTCTGCATTGTCGGTCTCGCCGACCACCGTGGCCCCGTCGCCGGAAATGCCGAAGGCGAAGGAACTGCCGTCCTCGCCGCCGAGCGAGCCGAGATCGACGGCGCCGCCGGATGACGTCCATCGCACGGCACGATAGGTCGAGGATTCGACGAACTCGCCGAACTGGGTGGCGACCGTGTAGGCGAAGGCGGAGCCGTCGTCGCTGAGCTGGCCGGCCACCGAGGTCAGGAATTCATCGTCGCCGAAGCCGCCGGGGCGGGTGAGGCTGCCGTCGAATCCGGTCAGCGCCGGCGGCGGCGGGGGCGGTGCGGGAAGCGCGAGATTGTCGGGGAGGCGGATCAGGTAATCGAAGGCAGCGACATATTTGCCGTCGGGCGAGATTTGCGGGCCGCGGTAGAATTCGCCGGCGAAGGAGAGGTCGGCCACCGCGACTCCGTTCATGCCGAGCAGGGCGCGCAGGTCGACCATCCCGCCGCCCTCGGTCCAGATGAAGGCGCGCTGCTCGGAACGGCCGGTGAGAGCGCGTCCCCAGTCGGTCTCGGAAGCGCCGACGACGATGTTCCCGTCGGCGCTTACCGACGCCGCGTAAGAGCTCACCCTGGCCCCTGCAAAGGCGCCGAGATCCTCCATTCCGCCGCCCGGCGTCCAGCGGAAAGCGTGGTTGTCCGAAGCGGAGATGCGGGCGAGGCCGACGACCACGTTGCCGTCGGCGTCGACGTCGTAGGCGCGCGCCCCGGCGGGGCCGCCATCGAACCGGCCGAGGTCGGCCATGCCGCCGGCCTGGGTCCAGCGGAAGGCGCGGTCCGACGCGGTCAGCAGGTTCTCGCCGTCGCGGTCGACGAGCCCGCCGAGGTTCCGGCTGAGCCCGCCGCCGTTGGTGCCGCCGACCACGACCGAGCCGTCGGCATCGGCCGCATAGGCCGTGTAGAAACCGGTGATGCCGGAGAGCGTACCCAAATCGACCATGCCGCCGCTCTGGGTCCAGCGGAAGGCGCGCGAGCCGGTGACGGTGAGGCTCTCGCGGTCGAAGCTGTTGCCGACGACGACGTCGCCGTCGGCGCTGACGCCAAAGGCGGAGCTTTCGTCGAAGCCGTCGAGCGAGCCGAGCCCCACCATTCCGCCGCCCTGGGTCCAGCGGAAAGCTTCGGCCGGGCTCGGCGTAATGTCGTCGGTCTCGGAGACCCCGACCACGACCGACCCGTCGTCGCTGACGCCGGTAGCGGAGGAGAAGCCGCCGAGCGAGCCGATGTCCTGCGTGCCCCCAGAGGCGGTCCAGCGGACGGCGCGGCGGTCGAAATCGGCGGTGCATGCCTCGCCGACGACGGCGCCGCCGCCGTTGCTGACATCCTCGATCTGGATCGGGCCGCCGGCGCCGCAGCTGACGCCGGGAAAGCCCGGGATGGCATCCACCTCCGCCTGCGCGGACGCCTGCTCCGACCAGGGCAAGGTGACGCCGATCGCGGTGAAGGCCAGCAGGAGAGCATGTCGGTGCCGCATCGTCGCCCCCATTTGCGGAGCCGGTTATGTCTCCCTGCGGAGCGCCGCCTCTGCTAGAGAGGCTATGGGAGGTGCCCAGTGCCCGGATAGTCGGCGTATCCGGTCAGACACGGGCGGATGCGGACATGGCCACAAATAACGGCAATGGCAGGCGCGCCGACCGGCTGAAAAGCTGGAAGGAGATCGCCGCCTTCTTCGACGCCGACGAGCGCACGGTTCGCCGTTGGGAGAATCGCGGCCTGCCGGTCCGGCGGGTCCCGGGCGGCGCGCGCGCCACGGTCTATGCCGAGGTGGGCGAGCTTCAGGCGTGGCTCGCCGGCCGGACGAAAGCCGCTCCGGGCGCCCCCGATCCTGCCGCCGACCCGCGGGCGGGCGAGCCTTCCCGGCGCCGATGGACTCTGTCCGGAGCGGCGGCGCTGATCGTGGCCGGAGTCATCGCGCTCGCGGTCTCCCGAACCGCGCCGGCCGGCGACCAGGCTCGAGTCCATGAGCCGCCGCAAGAGGCCGTCGATCTCTACGTGGAGGCCAGCTACGATTGGCAGCGGCGCACCCCGGATCGGATCCGCCGCGCCATCGAGCTGTTCGGCCGAGCGATCGCCCGGGACCCGGAATATGCCGAGGCCTATGCGGGGCTGGCCAACGCGCACATCGCGGCGCGCAAATACTCGGCTGCGACCGAGGCCGAAGCCTATCCGAGGGCGAAGGCGGCGGCGGAGCGGGCCGTCGAGCTCGATCCCAATCTCGCCGAGGCGCAGACGGCGCTCGCCTTCATCAATTTCTACTGGGAGTGGGACTGGAGCCAGGCGCTCCGCCGCTACCGGCGGGCGATAGAACTCGATCCGCGAGCGGCGCTCGCCCGCCATTCCTACGGGATGGCTCTGATGCACAGCGGCGACATCGAGGGCGCGCTCGCCCAGGTGACGGCGGCGCAGCGGCTCGATCCGCAATCGCGGACGATCCGCGCCGACCGCGGCCTGCTTCTGCTGCTGGCGGGGCGCACCGAAGAGGGCGTCGGCCTGCTCCGCGAAATGTGTGACGAGGAACCCAGCTTCGTCTCGCCGCGATTCTACCTGGCCTATTTCCACGACGTGCCGGCTGGCGACTATCGCTCCGCGCTCGATCACTCGCTCGTGCTCGAGCGCCTGCGCGAGGACCGGCAGCGGGTCGCGCTGTTCGAGGAAATGGAGCGGGCGCTCGCTCGCGGCGGACCGCGAGCGATGCTCCAGATGCGATTGGCGGGGCTGGAGCGGTTGCACCGGCAGGGCCGCGAATCTGCCTATGTCGTGGCAGGTTCGCACGCCCTCCTCGGCCACAGGGAAGCGGCGCTGCGCTATCTGCGCCAAGCGATCGAGAGGCGCGAGCCGCTGGCGCTCATGGTCCGGATCGACCCGACTTTCCGGTCGGTGCGAAGCGACCCCGAGTTCAGGCGGCTGGCTGCGTCGATCGGCCGCCCCGCCTGATCAGGCCGGAACGTCGGCCTTTTCGGCGAGGACGGTGAGGCCGCGCTCGCTGACTTCCGCGAAGCCGCCCTGGATGGCGATTCGCTCGGGCTCGGCGCCCTGAGTGCGGTAGACGGCGAGCTCGCCGTCGCGGATCGTCGACATGACGGGCGCGTGGCCGGCGAGGACTCCGAAATCGCCTTCGGTGCCGGGGACGACCACCATGTGGACCTCCTCGGAGCGGACCAGGCGCTCGGGCGTCACGAGTTCGAAGTGGAGGGCCATGTCATTCTTCCGTGGCAAAAAGTTGGACCGCGACGACGGGCGTCGCTCCACCCATCCGAAGCAATTGGACGTGGAGCATGGCTCGGGGGGCGACCCGGCCCTTGAACGACTCGACGGCGACGCCGCCGCGCTCGCCGCTCTGGCCCGGGTCGGGAGCGAACTGGATGCCGGTCAACGACATGTCCCGGCGCAGTCGGGCGAGAACCGCCTCCCCGCGGGGGCCGCCGACGGTGACGTTGCACAGCGAGCCCGGCGCGCCGCCGAAGGCGACCTCGCCGTCGCGGTGAGCGGCGCTGACCGTCTCGATCGTCCCCGCGCGCGGATGCTGGGCGGTCGCGACGGCACCGCCGAAGCCGAAGCGCTCGAGCCGCGGATTGCCGGTCAGCGGGAACTGGCCGGCAAGGTAGAGCGGGCAATAGCCGTACGCCAGGTCCGCGGCGACCTCCTCGATCGGCGGCGGCGCGTCCTGCGCCGGGGCGGCCGCGGCGAAGGCGAGCAAGGCGGCGGCGAGGGCGAGGCGGAGCGGCACCGGGCTCAGGAATCCTGCGCGAGCTTCTCGGCCTTGGCGACCGCCTCCTCGATTCCTCCGACCATGTAGAAAGCCGATTCCGGGAGATGGTCATATTCGCCGGCGACGACCGCCTTGAAGCTCGCCACCGTGTCCTCGATGGCGACGAACTTGCCGGGGATTCCGGTGAACACCTCGGCGACGTGGAACGGCTGGGACAGGAAGCGCTGGATCTTGCGGGCGCGGCTGACGACCAGCTTATCCTCCTCGGAAAGCTCGTCCATGCCGAGGATGGCGATGATGTCCTGCAGGCTCTTGTAGCGCTGCAGCACCTCCTGGACGCGTCGCGCGGTCTCGTAATGCTCCTGGCCGACGGTGCGCGGCTCGAGCACCCGCGAGGTCGAATCGAGCGGGTCGACCGCGGGATAGATGCCGAGCTCGGAGATGGCGCGCGACAGCACGGTCGTGGCGTCGAGGTGGGCGAAACTGGTCGCCGGGGCCGGGTCGGTGAGGTCGTCGGCGGGGACGTAGATCGCCTGCACCGAGGTGATCGAACCCTTGTTGGTCGAGGTGATCCGCTCCTGCAAGGCGCCCATGTCGGTGGCCAGAGTAGGCTGATAGCCGACCGCGGAGGGAATCCGGCCGAGCAGCGCCGACACTTCCGAGCCGGCCTGGGTGAAGCGGAAGATGTTGTCGACGAAGAAGAGCACGTCCTGGCCCTCCTGGTCGCGGAAATATTCGGCGATGGTGAGGCCGGACAGAGCGACCCGGGCGCGGGCGCCCGGCGGCTCGTTCATCTGGCCGAAGACCAGGGCGACCTTCGAGCCTTCCGAGGTGGCGTTGCCCTCCTCGTCCTTGGCGATGACCCCGGCGTCGAGGAATTCGTGATAGAGGTCGTTGCCCTCGCGGGTTCGCTCGCCGACTCCGGCGAAGACCGAGGTTCCGCCATGGCCCTTGGCGATGTTGTTGATCAGCTCCTGGATGAGCACCGTCTTGCCCACTCCGGCGCCGCCGAAGAGGCCGATCTTGCCGCCCTTGGCATAGGGGGCGAGCAGGTCGATGACCTTGATCCCGGTGACCAGGATCGAGCTTTCGGTCGACTGGTCGACGAACAGGGGCGCGTCGGCATGGATCGGAGCGGTGTCGGTGTGGCCGATCGGACCGCGCTCGTCGATCGGCTCGCCGACCACGTTCATGATCCGGCCGAGCGTCTTCGGACCGACCGGCACCCGGATCTGCGAGCCGGTGTCGGTGACCGGCTGGCCGCGGGTGAGGCCGTCGGTCGAGTCCATGGCGATCGTCCGCACCGTGCTCTCGCCGAGATGCTGCGCGACCTCGAGGACGAGGCGGTTGCCGCCATTGTCGGTCTCGAGCGCCGACAGGATTTCGGGCAGCTCGCCCTCGAAGCTGACGTCGACGACGGCGCCGATCACCTGGCTGATTCGGCCGACGACGTTGGTGGCGGGGGCGGTGGTTGCGGCGGTGGCCATTTCTCTTTCCTTCTTGTTCCCCGGCGAAAGCCGGGGTCCAGTTCTGCCTTCGTCTGGGCCCCGGCCTGCGCCGGGGCACGATCTCAGTTCAAACTCGGTTCTTCTTCGTCGCAGAGCGTCGGACCGTCGATCCACACCCACTCGCCTTCGGCCTGCTGGACGATGGCGCTGTGCTCGGCCCAGCTGCCATCCGCGCGCTGCATTTCATAGCTGCAGCTGAACTGGATCGAAGTCTCCTCGGCGCGCGCGCAGCTGATGTTGCGGGTCGCGGCACGCGGCTCGGGGCAGGCGGCCGCGAGCGCGGCTCTGAATTGCGCGGCCGTTGGGGCCGCCGTCGTCGCCGCCATGAGCAGCAGGGCGAGCGGGGCGAGGGCGAGGGTCTTCATAGCGCTTCGGCTCCGGAGATGATTTCGATCAGCTCC
This sequence comes from Allosphingosinicella sp., assembly GCA_035563315.1. GTDB lineage: Bacteria > Pseudomonadota > Alphaproteobacteria > Sphingomonadales > Sphingomonadaceae > Allosphingosinicella. The sequence goes on from DATMVG010000060.1 coordinate 6,477, forward strand.
TTCGTAATAGCCGCTTGCCGCGTGCGATTATACTGGATCGTCAGCCGGTTGATCATGTCGCCGGCGTTTCGCGTCGCATTGTCCATCGCGGTCATTCGGCTGCCCTGCTCGGAAGCGGCGTTCTCGAGCAAGGCGCGGAAGATCTGGACGGCGACGTTGCGCGGCAGCAGCTCGGCCAGGATCTCCTCTTCGTCCGGCTCATACTCGACCGCGGCTGGGACTCCGCCGTCGGCCTCGCCGGCGCCTTCGAGCGGCGGGATCGGGATGATCTGCTGGCCCACCGGCTCCTGCACCAAAGCCGAGCGGAAGCGGGCGTAGAAGAGGTGGACGACGTCGATCCCGTCGGTCGTGTAGCGTTCGACGATGTCGTCGGCGATCGCCTGGGCGTCGGCGAAGCTGACGAACTTGATCGCGCTGGTGTCGTGCTGGTGGACGATCTGGCGCGGGAACAGTCGGCCGATCACGGCTCGGCCCTTGCGCCCGACCAGGTAGAAATAGACCGTCTTGCCCTCGCGGATCAGGTCTTCGGCCTTGCGGCGGGCGGCGCGAACGATGTTGGAGTTGAAGGCGCCGGCGAGGCCGCGGTCGGAAGTCGCGACGACGAGCAGGTGGGTCTGGTCGCCGCCCGTGCCGGCGAGCAGCTTGGGGCTCTGCGGGCCCGGCTCGATGCGGCCGGCGAGGCTGGCCATCACCGCCTGCATGCGCTCGGAATAAGGCCGCGCCGCCTCGGCCGCCTGCTGGGCGCGGCGGAGCTTGGCGGCGGCGACCATCTTCATCGCCTTGGTGATCTTCTGGGTCGACTTGACCGAGGAGATCCGGTTCTTGAGCGCCTTGAGGCTGGCCATCTGGTCCTCTGTCGTTCCCCGGCGGAGGCCGGGGCCCAGTCCTAAACAAAGAACGGCGCGGGAGCGCCGCCTGGACCCCGGCTTTCGCCGGGGAACAGATCAAGCGAAGGTCTTCACGAAATCGCCGAGGATCGCCTTGAGCTCGCCGGCGGTGTCGTCGTCGAGCGTCTTGGTTTCGCGAAGCCGGGTGAGCAGCTCCGCATGATCCGATCGCATGTGGCTGAGGAGCGCGCTCTCGAACCGGGTCACCGCCTCGGTCGGGACCGAGTCGATGAAGCCGTTCACTCCGGCGTAGATCGAGACCACCTGCTCCTCGACCGGCATCGGACTGTATTGCGGCTGCTTCAGTAGCTCGGTCAGGCGCGCGCCGCGGTTGAGCAGGCGCTGGGTCGAGGCGTCGAGGTCCGAGCCGAACTGGGCGAAGGCGGCCATCTCGCGATACTGGGCGAGCTCCAGCTTGATCGAGCCGGCGACCTTCTTCATCGCCTTGGTCTGCGCCGCCGAGCCGACCCGGCTGACCGACAGGCCGACGTTGATGGCGGGGCGGATGCCCTGGAAGAAAAGGTCGGTCTCGAGGAAGATCTGCCCGTCGGTGATCGAGATGACGTTGGTCGGGATGTAGGCCGAGACGTCGCCGGCCTGGGTCTCGATGATCGGCAAAGCGGTGAGGGAGCCGTTGCCGTTGGCGTCGTTCATCTTGGCGGCGCGCTCGAGCAGCCGGCTGTGCAGGTAGAAGACGTCGCCGGGATAGGCCTCGCGACCCGGCGGACGGCGCAGGAGCAGCGACATCTGGCGGTAGGCGACGGCCTGCTTCGACAGGTCGTCATAGACGATGACCGCGTGCATGCCGTTGTCGCGGAAATATTCGCCCATCGTGCAGCCGGTGTAGGGCGCCAGGAACTGGAGCGGCGCGGGCTCCGAGGCGGTGGCGGCGACGACGATCGAATATTCCATCGCGCCATTCTCTTCGAGCGCTCGGACGATCTGGGCGACGGTCGAGCGCTTCTGGCCGATGGCGACGTAGATGCAGTAGAGCTTCTCGCTCTCCGCGCCCGATTTGTTGATCTCGCGCTGGTTGATGAAGGTGTCGAGCGCGACCGCCGACTTGCCGGTCTGGCGGTCGCCGATGATCAGCTCGCGCTGGCCGCGGCCGATGGGGACCAGCGCATCGAGCGCCTTGAGGCCGGTCTGAACCGGCTCGTGAACCGACTTGCGCGGAATGATTCCCGGCGCCTTGACCTCGACCCGGCGGCGCTCGGCGGCCTCGATCGGGCCCTTGCCGTCGATCGGGTTGCCGAGGCCGTCGACGACCCGGCCGAGCAGGCCCTTGCCGACCGGAACGTCGACGATCGTCTGGGTCCGGCGCACGGTGTCGCCTTCGCTGATCGTCGAATCCGAGCCGAAGATGACGATGCCGACATTGTCCGCTTCGAGGTTGAGCGCCATGCCCTTGATGCCGCCGTCGAACTCGACCATCTCGCCGGCCTGGACGTTGTCGAGGCCATGGACGCGGGCGATGCCGTCGCCGACCGAGAGCACGGTGCCGACCTCGGAGACCTGGGCCTCGGTGCCGAAGCCGGCGATCTGATCGCGGATGACCTTGGAGATTTCAGCGGCGCGGATGTCCATTTTCAGCCTTTCGTCGAAGCCCTTGTGGCCTTCAGCCCTTCATCGCCTGGGCGAGGTTGTTCAATTTGGTTCGGATCGAGCCGTCGATCATCTGGCTGCCGATCTTGACGACCAGGCCGCCGAGGATCTCGGGCTCGACGTTGAGGTCGACGGCGATGTCGCGGCCCATCCGGGTGCGCAGATTGTGCCGGATGGCGTCGACCTGATCATCGTCGAGCGGCCGGGCGGAAGTGACCTCGGCCGTGATCTCGCCGCGGTGGCGGGCGGCGAGCATGTTGAAGGCGCGGATCACCGCCTCGAGCCGGGAGAGGCGGCGATTCTGGGCGAGGACTCCGAGGAAGCTGCGGGTGAGCGGATCGAGCCGCATCGCCTCGGCGGCGCCGGTCACCGCCTTGACCGCATCGTTCCGGCCGACCAGCGGGCTGGTCGTGAGCTCGCGGAAATCCGCCGATTCATCCATCGCCCGGCGGACCGCGGCGAGGCTCGCGCCGACGCTCTCGAGCTGCCTTTGCTCGCGCGCAAGCTCGAACAGGGCGAGCGCGTAGCGCCCCGCCAGGCTTGCCTGAATGCCGCTGGAAATATCCACGCGCGATGTAACTCCCGGATCGGATTTCGGACCCATAGAAAGGGGCGCGCGCAAGGCGCTCCCGCAGGGTCGCGGGCGCCCTAGCAGGGGCTTTGCTGCGATGCAAGGCGGGGAAAACGGCCTCTCGCCGCCGTTCGCGGCGCCGTCGTCCGAAGCCTGCGGGGGCTTGAATTCCCCTGGGAACCGGCCGGGCGATTTGAGCGCAAGCGGCGGGACGCGGCGGCGATTCGAATTCGGCAAAAGGGTCGGCGAAGCAGAGGAGACTTTCGCGATGGCCTATAGAATCGAAGGACTGGCGCCGGATGCGTTCGAGAGCCTGTTCAGCATGACCGAAGGCGAGCTCGCCGCCCGCCACGCGCGGCGGGTGACGGCCGATTCGCCGTTCGGCTTTCCCTGCCGCGTCTCGCTCGAGGACGCCGCGCCGGGCGACGAGCTGGTGCTGGTCAACCACGTCTCGAACGACGTCCCGACGCCGTTCCGGACCGCCTATGCGATCTACGTGCGCAAGGGCGCCCGGCCGGCATGCTTTACCGACGAGGCCCCGGCCTGCCTCGACTCGAGGGCGCTTGGGCTGCGCGGTTTCGACAGCGAGGGCATGCTCCGCGGCGGGCTGCTGGCCATGCCGGGGGAGGCCGATTCGCGCATCCGCGAGCTGTTCGAGCGCGCCGACATCGACACCATCCACGCGCACAGCGCGGCCTATGGCTGCTTCCTTGCGCGCATCGAAAGGAACTGAACCGTGGCAAGCCTTGCAACCCATCCCGGCCGCGATAGACCGGCTGCCGTGAACGACTCCCGCCCCATCTCGGACGAAGCCGCCTGGACGGCCGTGCTCGCGCGCGACCGCGCCCTCGACGGCCGTTTCGTCACCGGCGTGCTCAGCACCGGCATATATTGCCGCCCCTCCTGCGCGGCGCGGCACCCGAAACGGGCCAATGTCCGTTTCTTCGCCACCGGCGAGGAGGCGCGCGCGGCCGGCCTTCGCCCCTGCCTCCGCTGCCGTCCCGACGAGGTCGCGCGCGATTCGGCGGCGCTGGAGCGCGCCTTTCGACTCCTCGCCGAGGCCGAGGAGGCGCCCTCGCTGGAGGCGCTGGCGGCCGGGGCGGGCTATTCGCCCCACCACTTCCACCGCCTGTTCAAGCGCGCCACCGGGGTCACGCCCGCCGCTTATTACCGCACCCTGCGCTCGCGCCGCGCCGAGGCGGCGCTGGCCGGGAACGGCCGGATCACCGATGCCATCTACGACGCCGGCTATTCGGGGCCCGGTCGCTTCTACGCCGACGCCAAGGCGCGGCTCGGAATGACGCCGTCGGCCTGGCGCGGCGGCGGCCGAGGCGAGACGATCCGCTGGGCGACCGCCGAGACCGACCTCGGCACCATGCTCGTCGCGGCGACCGACAAGGGCATCTGCCGGCTGTCTTTCGACGAGGACGAGGCGGGGCTTCGCCGCCGCTTCCCCAATGCGGCGATCGAGCCGGGCGGCGCCGCCATGGCGGACCTGGTGCGGCGGACGGCGGCGGCGGTGAACGCGCCGGAAAAGCCGCACGATCTGCCGCTCGACGTTCGGGGGACGGCCTTCCAGGAGGCGGTGTGGCGCGAGCTTTCGCGGATCCCGCCCGGCGAGAGCCTGAGCTATGCCGCGCTCGCGGCGCGGGCCGGCCGTCCCGGAGCGGTGCGGGCCGCCGGCACCGCCTGCGGCGCCAACAAGGTCGCCGTCCTCATCCCCTGCCACCGGGCGCGGCGCGGCGACGGCTCGCCGGGCGGCTACGCCTATGGCCTCGAGCGCAAGGCCAGGCTGCTCGAGCGCGAGGGCTGGAAGGCCGGATCGAATTCGCGGCCTTGAATCGGCCGGGATGACCGGCCCGGCTAGCCGGTGCCGCCCTGGAGGCCCGAAGCCGCGGGCGTGGCGCCGTCATTGCGGCAGGAATAGACGAGCCGCTCATTGGGCAGCTGGGGGAGCAGGGCCCGGATCTCGCGCTGCTGGTCGGCCAGAACCGTCCGGGCTTCCTGGTCGGCCGTGCAGGATTTGACGTCGACCCCGCGGCGCATCGCCCGGACCCGGCTCATCGCCGAGGAATCGAGCAGGTAGCGGGTGACGACATATTCGCCGCTCGCCGGCCTGAACTCGAGCACCGACACCGCCTGCTCGCCGTCGGGGACCAGGATCCGGGTCCAGACGTCGCCGTTGCGCGCATATTGGGTGCGCTGGTTGACGCAGCCGGTCTCGCTCCATTCGAGCGGCACCGTCTCCGTCGCCGACACGGTGACCCGGCTCCGGTCGGCGACCAGCTGGCAGCTGTTGCGCCCGGCATAAGCGGTCGGCGCCGACTCGGCGGCTTCGTCTTCCTGGGCCGGCAGCCGCGCCTCGACGTCGCTGAGCCCGGGCCGGGTGAAGAACACGACCACCGCTCCGATCAGCAAGGCCGCGCCGGCGCCGCCGAGCGCGATGGCCGCCTTCTGCCGGCTCTTGACCAGCATGATTCCGGCGCCGCCGAAGGCGAGCAGCGACAGGACGAGCAGGAGCACGGCGACGGCGAGCCGGGTCTCGCGCGCCTCGACGACCTGGGCCATCGCCCGGTCGCGCGCCTGCTGCCGCCGGGCCGCCGCCTCGGCCTGCCGGCGCTGCTCCTCCGCGGCGGTGCGCTCCTGGTCCTGGCGAAGCCGGTCGGCCATGCCGACGCATTCGGTGGCGACCGCCTGGAACGGCTGGCGCGCCTCGCGCAGGAAGGTCGTCACCTCGCGGTTGCCGACGGCGAAGGCGAAGGTCGAATCGCCCTCCTGGTTGCGGGTGATCAGGGTGTTGACTCCGAGCACCCGGCCGCACTGGTCGAGAAGCGGCCCGCCGCTATGTCCGCGGGCGATGTTGGCGGTGTGGAGGAGGGTGGTGATGCCGTTGATCGGGCGAACGTTCGAGAAGATGCCGACCGAGCGGGTCGGCGGCAGCGGAACGATATAGTCCTCCGCCGAACGGGCGGTGGCGAGGTCGACATTCCCCGGATAGCCGAGCGCCGCCACCGGGGCGCCGTCGGCGAGCGGGCCGATATAGAGCGGGATCGGCGGCAGCGCTCCCTGCTCCAGCTCGAGCAAAGCGAGGTCGCGCGCCGGATCGACGGCGACGATCCGGGCGCGGGTCGCCTGCGCCCCTTCGGACGGGACGACTCCGACCGAGACGTTCTTGCTCTCCTGGGCCTGGTCGACGACGTGGGCGTTGGTGACGATCCGGTTGGGCGCGACCGCGAAGCCGCTGCCATGGCCGAAGCCGGCTATCTCGCCATCCTCGCCGAAGGTGATGACGACGACCCGAACGACGCCGCGCCCCGCGGCGGAGATGTCGTCGGCCCGGGCGGGCGGCGCGATCGCCAGCCACACGGCCAGGATGAGCAGGAATCGGATCATCGCGTCTCCCCGGGAGCCTCTATCTATGGGCCGGGCGATGGACGGTCTAGAGGAAGGAATAGGGGTCGACGTCGACGGCGACTCGCACCCCGCGCGGCCATTGAAGGGCGCCGAGCCAGGCGCGGATGATGTCCTGGACCGGCACCGCTCGGGCGGCGTGGACGAGAAGGCGCAGGCGATGGCGGCCGCGAAGCATCGCCAGCGGCGCGGGAGCCGGTCCGAACACGGCCATATTGTCATGGCTTGGGGCGGCCCGGCCGATCATCCGAGCCGCGGCGGCCGCTTCGGCCTGATCCTCGGAGGAGACGACGATCGCGGCGAGCCGGCCGAAGGGGGGCATTCCGGCCTCTCGGCGGGCCTCGGTCTCGGCGGCGTAGAAGCCCTCGGCGTCGCCGCTGACCAGGGCCGAGATGACCGGCGCCGACGGATCGTGGGTCTGGACGAGGACCCGGCCGGGCTTCTCGCCGCGGCCGGCGCGGCCGGAGACCTGGCGGATCTGCTGGAAGCTTCGCTCGGCGGCGCGAAGGTCGCCGCCCGCCAGCCCGAGATCCGCGTCGACCACCCCGACCAGGGTCAGGTTCGGGAAATGATAGCCCTTGGTGACGAGCTGGGTGCCGATGACGATGTCGATCTCGCCCGCCTCCATCCGGGCGACGAACTCGGCGGCCTTGGCCGGAGACCAGATCGTGTCGGAGGTGACGACGGCGCTGCGGGCGTCGGGGAAGAGCGCGTGGACCTCGTCGGCGATGCGCTCGACGCCGGGGCCGCAGGCGACGAGGCTGTCCTCCTCCTTGCATTCGGGACAGGCCCGCGGCGTAGGCATGACGTGGCCGCAATGGTGGCAGGCAAGCCGCCGGGTGAAGCGATGCTCGACCATCCAGGCGGTGCAGTTCGGGCACTGGAAGCGGTAGCCGCAATGTCGGCACAGGGTGAGCGGAGCGTAGCCGCGCCGGTTGAGGAAAAGCAGCGACTGCTCGCCGGCCTCGAGATTCGCCTCGATCTCGCCGACCAGCGCCGGCGCCAGCCAGCGGCCGCGCGGCGGCGGATCCTCGATGAGGTCGAGCGCTGCGAGCTCGGGAAGGCGGGCGCCGCCGAAGCGGTCGGGGAGCCTGAGCTCGCCATAGGTGCCGGTCTCGACCATGTGCCGGGTCTCGATCGCCGGAGTCGCCGAGGCGAGCACCACCGGGACCTGCTCGAGCTTGCCGCGCATCACCGCGACGTCGCGGGCATGGTAGGGAACCCCTTCCTCCTGCTTGAAGCTGGCCTCATGTGCCTCGTCGACGACGATGAGGCCGAGCTTCGGATAAGGGAGGAACAGGGCCGAGCGCGCGCCGACCACGACCCGGGCCTCGCCGGTCGCGATCGCCCGCCACGCGCGGCGGCGCTGCGACTGTCGGAGGCCGGAATGCCAGGCGACGGGCTCGGCGCCGAAGCGGGCGGCGAAGCGCTTCAGGAAGGGCTCGGTCAGAGCGATTTCGGGCAGCAGGACGAGGGTCTGCCGTCCCCTCCGAACCGCCTCGGCGATCGCCTCGAAATAGACTTCAGTCTTGCCCGAGCCGGTAACTCCGTCGAGCAGCCAGGGGGCGAAGTCGGCCGCTTCGACGGCGGCGCGCAGCTCGGCGGCGGCCTCCGCCTGCGCTTTCTCGAGCGCTGGCCGGTCATGGTCGGGATCGGGGTGGGGGAAGGGATCGTCGATCGTCACCTCGACCGCCTCGATCGCCCCGGCCTTGACCAGGCCGCGTATGACTCCGTCGGAGACTCCGCCGACGATCGCCAGCTCGCGGATCAGCCCGAGCCGCTCGCCGATCCGCTCGAGCGCCTGGGCCCGCTGCGGGGTCAGCCGTTCCGGGACATGGCCGGTGGCGCGATACTCGGTAACCGTTCGGGCGCCCTCGAGCGCGCTCGACGAGGGCAGCGCCATGCGCAGCACGGCGCCCATCGGGGCAAGGTAATAATCGGCCGTCCATTCGATCAGCCGCCGAAGCGGCGCCGACAGCGGCGGCAGATCGTAAGCGTGGAGCAGCGGCCGCAACCGGTTGTCGCCGACTTCCTCCGTTCGCGCCCGCTCAGGTTCCCAGACCACCCCCACGACCTGGCGCGGGCCGAGCGGCGCGAGCACGATCGCGCCTGGGGCTGCGGTCATGCCGGCCGGAACGCGATAGTCCAGCGGCCCCAAAGCGGCGTTGAGGAGAATGAGGCGCGCTCGGCTCATCGCTTCGCCATATGGCCGCGGCCGGGGGACGGAAAGGCCCGCTGCCGCCAGTCCGTCCAGCGCAAGCCGGCATCTTGCTTCTTCAGGGACAGCGAGTTTCACTTGCGCTGGATTGACGGCGAGAGGGGCATCCCAATTACGCTGCGTGGGCGTATGTCTCCCGCCCTATCCCGTTGGACGCCGCCCACGATCAAGGGGAAGAGGGATTATTCTGGAGGGGGGCGATCCCAGCATGGCGGACTGGCGCAGCCATAAAGCCCGCCTTCGCCGCCGATGCGTGGTGTTTCGCTTCGGCGCTCCCTTTCCTGGGCGGTGGCGCGGCGCCCACTCGATCCGGGTGGCTGCTCGTCCCAGCCGGATTGCGAATCGTCGGAATAGCCGCCGTCAGGTCCCATCGCGGCGGCGGCGACAACTGCGACGACTAGCCCAGCGATGATCGCCCCCGTATAGGAATTCCGGCCTGGCGCATTAGGTTGGCGGCAACCGAACCACGAATTCCAATATTGGACGCAATCAAGCCGTCCATTGCTGATCCGCGCATCGACCCATCCCGGGTTTCCGCCATTGTAAGTATAATAGCCGCGGGCGACAAAAGTGGAGCCATCTGCCGATCCTGATCGGACATAGGCGTCCCGCATCGACCCGGAATCGTAGACATGGGAAGCCCAGCCACTGGAGTCGCTCTGGACGATGGCGTCGAGACTTCGATTCATCTCGCTTTGGGCCCGGGCGTACCGGTCGACGTTCGGCTGACGAACGGGACGGGATGCCCCAACCGCCCGCTCCAGCCACTCCCGATCGAGACGTTCGGACGGTTGGCTCGGCCTATTGGTTCGCGGGGCGTTGATGGCGCGATCTAGCCACTCGCGATCGAGGCGTTGCGTAGGTTGTTCCGATTGCCCTACGGCACCTTGCGCGGGGCCGACGCTCGGAATGAATGCAACAGTGATAGAGAGCAAGGTGGTCAGAACTCTATTCATCAGGTCGACTTTCGCCAGGACCGAGTCGCATGTCGGTATAACACGGAACCACTTCAGTTGATCGACGGAATCAAGTTGTCACCATTCGAGACCGGTTCCGCTGGCACGCACCGCCACGCATGGCAGAAAGCCTTGCCTCCCTCGCCGGCTGAAGGGTGGGCGCGAAACCTCGGGCGACCCCTGCTTGCATTGCGGCTTGCTGGCTCCGTGGAGCCCGCAGCCAGGACGAAGCGGAGGCCTTCCGCCGGCGGTGGGCTTCGTCTAGTCGAGGACGAGCAACAAGGATTCGCGCCGATGAAATTCTTCGTCGACACCGCCGACACCGCCGAAATCCGCGACCTTGCCGAGACGGGGCTGCTCGACGGAGTCACGACCAATCCCTCGCTGGTCCACAAGGCGGGGCGCGATTTCCTCGAAGTGGTGCGTGAGATTTGCGGGATCGTCGACGGCCCGGTCTCGGCCGAGGTGGTCGCCCTCGACCATGAGGAGATGATGCGCGAGGCGGAGGTGCTTCGGAAGATCGCCGACAATATCGCCGTCAAGGTGCCGCTGACGGTCGACGGGCTCAAGACCTGCCGCAAGCTCACCGGCGACGGCACGATGGTCAACGTCACGCTCTGCTTTTCGGCCAACCAGGCCCTGCTCGCGGCGAAGGCCGGGGCGACCTTCGTGTCGCCCTTCGTCGGCCGCCACGACGATGTCGGCTATCCCGGAATGGAGCTGATCGCCGACATCCGGCTGATCTACGACAATTACGATTTCCGCACCGAGATATTGGTGGCGAGCGTGCGAAGCCCGATCCACGTCCACGACGCCGCCAAGCTCGGCGCCGACGTGATGACCGCACCGCCGTCGGTGATCCGCCAGCTGTTCAGGCACCCGCTCACCGACAACGGCCTCAAGGCCTTTCTCGCCGACTGGGAGAAGACCGGGCAGAAGATCGGATAAGCGGGAGGCGGAACGAGGAGGGGAGGATGTCGCTCGAAACATGGTTCTGGCTGGCCCACGTGCCGGCAGCTGTCGGCTGGATCGTGCTCCTCGCCGCCCCCGCCGTTCCCGCCGCGATCAGGATCGCCCGCCTTGCCGCCGCCGTCCTGGCGCTGGGCTATCTCGTCATCTTCGTCGCCGCGCCGGAGGGACTGGCGACGCTTGCCGCGGATTATTCGCTGGCCGGGATCGGCGAGCTGTTCTCCGATCCGCGGATGCTTCTGCTCGGCTGGGTCCACTACCTCGCCTTCGACATCTGGGTGGCCTCGTGGGAGGTCGGGGAGGGGCGCCGGCTCGGAATGCCGCACTGGCTGGTCGCGCCCTGCCTCTTCGTCACCTTCATGGTGGGGCCGCTCGGACTGCTCCTCTTCCTTGCCGCACGAGCCGCCCGAAGCCGGCGGCGGCCGACGAATTCCGCCATCGCTTCTTAACCATATTCGAGTTAGCTTGCCCCGCATGGGACGGGTGATCAGCTTCGAGGACCGGGCGCTGGCGACGTTGCGCGCCAGGGTCGCCGCGGCCGAAGAGGCCAACCAGGACCTTATCGCCTTCGCCCGCGGCCATTCCGGCGCGGTCGCCTCGATCCACGCCGCCGTGCTGGCGGCGATCGAAGCCGAGGGACTCGACCATCTGATCCACATCGTCACCCAGGAATGGCCGCAAATATTGGGGCTGGACGCCGTCGCGGTGGCCCTCTGGGCGGGCGAGACCGGGGTGCGCGCCGACGCCTCAGGGCTGCAATTCGTCAATCCGCGGCTGATCGCGCGCTCGCTCCGGGACCTGGACGGAGTGCTGCTGCGAGGGGTCGAGCGCGGCCACCCCTTGTTCGGGCCCGCCTGCGAGCTGATCCGCGCCGAGGCTCTGATCCGCCTCGCCAGCGAGCCGCCGCTGCCCAACGGCGTGCTCGCCCTAGGGCAGCGCGGCGCCCAGCATTTCGACACCCGCCATGGCTCGGAGCTCCTGATCTTCCTGGGCCGGGTGCTGACCCGCTGCATGGCGCGGTGGCTGATCCCCTGAACCCTCATCCCGCCCAACAGATAGCGGGGCGCTGGCAGGATCATCTTTCCCGCGAGCGCCGCCGGTCGGACCATACGGTGCGCGCCTATGCCGCCACCGCCCGCCGGCTCATCGCCTTCCTCGCCGAGCATCTCGGCGGGGCGGTCGACGGGGCCGCCTTGTGCTCGCTTCAGCCGGCGGACCTGCGCGCCTATCTGACCCGGCGGCGAGCCTCGGGCCTGGCCAACGCCTCCGCGGCGCGCGAGCTGTCCGCGGTGCGCGGCTTCCTCGCCTTCGCGGCGAGCGAGCAGGGGAGCCAGGCCGCTCTGCCCCGGCTCAAGGGCCCGAAGAAGCCGCGCAGCGTGCCGCGCCCGATTTCGCCCGACGAGGCGGTCGCGCTTGCCGGGGAAGCGGCGGAGGACGCTGCCGAACCATGGATCGCGGCCCGCGACGAGGCGGTGCTTCTGCTGCTCTACGGCTCGGGGCTGCGCGTGGCCGAGGCGCTCGGCCTGACCGGATCGGCCTTGCCGCTGGGCCAGGCGCTGAGCGTCACCGGCAAGCGGGCCAAGACGCGGATCGTGCCTCTGCTGGCTCCGGTCAGGGAGGCGATCGAGACCTATCTCGCTCTTTGTCCCTATCCCGCCGGCAAGGACGTCCCGCTGTTCCGCGGCGCCCGCGGCGGTCCGCTGCGCGGCGAGATCGTGCGTCGGGCGGTGATGAAGGCGCGGCGCGCCCTCGGCCTGTCCGAACGGACGACTCCGCACGCGCTCCGCCACAGCTTCGCTACCCATTTGCTCGGCCGGGGGGCCGATCTGCGCTCGCTCCAGGAGCTGCTCGGCCACGCCAGCCTCTCCTCGACCCAGATCTACACCGCCGTCGACGCCGCCCACCTCATGGACGTGTATCGGCACGCCCACCCGCGCGCTTAGCCAGCCGGCGGTCCCAGGTGACCTGGCGCCACGCATAGCCGAGGACAATGAGCGCGATGATCGCCGACGAGACCGGGCCGACAATCTCCTCGACCCGGCCGAACTGCAGGCCAAGGCCGTAGCCGGCCAGCGCGAGCGCGCCGCTCCAGACGGCCGTGCCGAAGGCCGACCAGAGAAAGAAGCGGGCCAGATGCATGCGAAGGAAGCCGGCCGGCACCGAGATCATCGTGCGCGCCGTCGGCAGCATTCGGCCGGCGAAGACGACCCACGATCCGAAGCGGCCGAACAGCCGCTCGACCTTCTCGACATCGCACCAGTCGAGCGCAAGCCAGCGGCCGCGGCGCTCGATGAAGCGCTTCAACCGGCCGACGCCGATGGCGCGAGCGACGACGTACCAGAAGAGGTTCCCGGCCATTGCTCCGGCGGTGCCGCTGGCGACGACTCCGCCCAGCGTCATCGGTCCGTTGGCGGCGCGCAGGCCGGCCACCGGCATGATCACCTCCGAGGGAATCGGCGGGAAGACCGTCTCGAGCAGCATGAGGAGGAACACGCCGGCATAGCCGGTCGAGTCGATCAGCCGGATCACCCAGTCGCTCATCAGAGCGACAGGCCGGCTCTCACCGCTGAGCCAGCCTGCGCTCGATCGCGTCCCAGATCAGGGCCGGGGTGTCGGTGCCGTTGAAGCGGTCGATGGCGACGATTCCGGTCGGCGAGGTGACGTTGATCTCGGTGAGCCATTGCCCGCCGATAACGTCGATGCCGACGAAAAGGAGCCCGCGCGCCTCAAGTTCCGGCCCGAGCGCGGCGCAGATCTCGCGCTCGCGCTCGGTGAGCCCGGTCCTGGCCGCCTTGCCGCCGACCGCGAGGTTGGAGCGGATTTCGCCGTCGCCGGGAATCCGGTTGACCGCACCGGCCACCTCGCCGTCGACGAAAACGATGCGCTTGTCCCCTTGGGCGACCTCCGGGAGGAAGGCCTGGATCATGTGCGGCTCACGATAGGCGGTGTTGAAGACCTCGATCAGGGAGGCGAGGTTTTCCCCTGCGCGGCCCACCTTGAAAACCGCCTTGCCGCCATTGCCGTGGAGCGGCTTGACGACGATCTCGCCATGTTCGGCGAGGAAGGCGCGGGCCTCGGCGAGCGATCGGGTGACGAGGGTCGGCGGCATGAAGCGCTCGAAATCGAGCACCCAGACCTTCTCGGGCGCGTTGCGGACGCTGGCGGGATCGTTGACGACCAGAGTCTCGTCCTGGATCCGCTCGAGCAGATGGGTGGCGGTGATGTAGCCGAGGTCGAAGGGCGGGTCCTGGCGCATCAGCACGACGTCGACGTCGCGGCCGAGGTCGAGCCGAACCGGATCGCCGAAGCGATAATGGCTGCCGGCGACCGGCTGGACGGTCACCGGATGCGCCCGAGTCCAGAGCCGTCCCTCGGCATAGTTCAGGTCTTCGGCGGCATAATGATAGAGGCTGTGGCCCCGCGCCTGAGCGCCGAGCATGATCGCGAAGGTCGAATCGCCCTCGATATTGACGCTCTCCAGGGGGTCCATCTGGACCGCGACACGCAGGGACATCGGAAATGCTCCATAGCGGATCGAAGGAGGTCCTTCGATACGCCGGTTCGACGAGCTCACCGGCTACTCAGGATGAGCGCGAATTGATACCCTTCGCTCGTCCTGGGTTCGGACCGAGCGAGCGCGAAGGCCAGTATCGAAGGATCACCCGTGCCAGACGTTGAGGAGGTGGCGGGGAAGCCGGCGCGGGACGATGAACATGGCGTCGATCCGCAGCGTGTCGCCGGGGGCGGCATAGCGCGGCGCCAGCGCCTCGGCGGCGCGCGCGACCCGGCGCAGCCGCCATTCGTCGAGCGCCATCCCCGCTTGCGCCTCGCTCGCGCGGGACTTGACTTCGATGAAGGCGACGGTGCGGCCGCGGCGGGCGATCAGGTCGACCTCGCCGACCGGCGTTCGGGCGCGCACGGCGAGGATCCTCCAGCCCTTCAGCCGGAGCCACCAGGCGGCGAGCCGCTCCGCCCGCCTGCCGCCGCGCTCGGCCCGTTGCCGCTTCACTTCAGCCGCTTCGCCCGCTCGTAGACGAGGCGGCGGGGCAGGCCGAGCCGCTCGGCGACCTCGGCGGCGGCACGCGAGGGAGAGTGGCGGCCGATCGCTTCCGCGAGCGCCGCGTCGATCTCGGCCTCCCCCGCCGGAACGGACTCGCCGGGCGGGCCGACGACGATGACGATCTCTCCTTTGGGCGGAGATTCCGCATAGCGCTGGGCCAGCTCGGCGAGGCTGCCGGTGACGGTTTCCTCGAACTTCTTGCTGATCTCGCGCACCACCGCCGCCTCGCGGTCGCCGAGGCCGTCGCGAAGCGCGGCCAAGGTCGCGGCGAGGCGGGGGCCGCTCTCATAGAAAATCAGGGTGGCGGCCAGCGCTCCGGCCTGGCCGATCGCGGCCGCGCGCGCAGCGGCCTTGGCGGGGAGGAAGCCGAAGAAGGCAAAGCGGTCGGTCGGCAGACCGGCGAGGGTCAGGGCCGCGATCGCCGCGTTCGGGCCGGGAATGGTCGTGACCTTGATGCCCGCGGCGCGGGCGTCGCGGACCAGCTTGTAGCCCGGGTCCGAGATGAGCGGCGTTCCCGCGTCGGAGACGAGCGCGACCGCCTCTTCGCTCATCCGTTCGATCAGCCCGGGGCGGACGCGGTCGGCATTGTGGTCGTGATAGGCGATCATCGGCCGGCGAACGCCGATATGACGAAGCAGCTTGGCGGTGACCCGGCTGTCCTCGGCCGCGATCAGGTCCGCCCGCGACAGGATCGCGGCCGCGCGCGGACTAAGATCGGAGAGATTGCCGATCGGCGTCGCGACGATATAGAGGCCGGGATCGAGCGTCTCGTTCATGGAGTCCAACGTCATGGCATCGCAGCCGCACCGCCCGCAACCATATCGCGAGCAGGGACCGCGGCGCGGTCCGTCGCCGCTGGCGCTGGCGGTGCTGGCCTTGCTCTCGGTCGCGGCCGCCGGCTGCGTGCCGCGCTCGCGCCCGCCGGCGCTGCCTCCCCCGCCGCCTCCGCCCGAGCCCGAGCCCGAGCCGGTCGAGCAGCCCTCGCGGCTGCCCCGCGACGAGACCCGCAACCGGGTTGCGGTGCTGGTGCCGCTGAGCGGGCCCAATGCAGCGCTCGGCCAGTCGATCCTCAACGCCGCCAACCTCGCCCTGTTCGACACTGGCGGCCAGCGCATCCGGATCACCGCCTACGACACCAGCACCGGCGCCGCGACGGCGGCGAACGAGGCGCTGACCGACGGCAACGGCCTCATCCTCGGGCCGTTGCTCGCCGAGGACGTTCGCGCGGTGACTCCGATCGCGCGCCGAGCCGACGTCCCCGTCGTCGCCTTTTCGAACGATGTCAGCGTCGCCGGCGACGGCATCTTCATCATGGGCTTCAATCCCGGCCAGTCGGTCGACCGGGTCGTCGCCTTCGCCCGCACCCGAGGCGTCCAGCGCTTCGGCGGGCTCATGCCAACCGACACCTACGGCCAGAGGAGTAGCCAGGCGCTGATCGCGGCGGTCGAAGGCGCCGGGGGAGCGATGGTCGGGGTCGAGGCCTACGACCGGACTCCGGCCAATCTGCGCGCCGCCGCGACCCGGCTGAACGCGCGCGGCGCCTATGACGCCGTGCTGATCGCCGACGGTGCCCAGATCGCCCTTCAGGCGGTGCCGGTGGTCCGCCAATCCTCGCCTCAGCCCCGCATCCTGGGCACCGAGCGCTGGGCGACAGAATCGAATTTGGGAGCCAATGTCGGCCTGCGCGGCGCCTGGTTCGCGGCACCCTCGGACGCCAATTACGGGGCTTTCCGCACCCGCTACCGGGCCCGCTACAACCGCGACCCTTACCGCTTGGCGAGCCTCGGCTACGACGCGGTGCTGCTCGCCGTCCGGGTGGCGGCGGACTGGCCGATCGGGAGGCCCTTCCCGCAGCGGGCGCTCGGGGACGCCACCGGCTTCGTCGGAGTCGACGGCGCCTTCCGCTTCGGGCGAAGCGGCGTCGCCGAGCGCGCGCTCGAGGTCCGCGAGGTTTCGGCGAGCGGCACCACGGTGATCTCGCCGGCGCCGAGGGGCTTCAACTAGTCCCTCCCGCCCGGGCAGGGGGAATCAGCACGATCTCCCTGAGGATCGCGTCGAGAAGCAGCATGCCGGCCGGCGTGGCGCGCAGGCGCTCGTCCCCAAGGTCCAGCAGCCCCTCATCCGACAGGCGCCTAAGGGCGGCACGGTCGACCGGATCGCGCCCAGCCAGCCGCTCGACCCGAGCGAGGTCGACGCCCTCGCGCAGTCGCAGGCCCATCAGCAAGGCTTCGACGCCACGCTCGGCCGCCTCGATCTGCCGCTCGTCCTCGATGCCGTGTCCGCTCCGCGCCAGCGCGGCCAGCCAGTTTTCCGGCTTGCGGTGGCGCTGCGTGGCGCTTCCCGTGCGGCGGCCGTGGGCGCCGGGGCCGATGCCGAGATAGTCCCGGTAGCGCCAATAAGCGAGATTGTGGCGGCTCTCCTCGCCGGGCCGGGCGTGGTTGGAGATTTCGTAGGCGGGCAGCCCCGCCGCCGAAGTCATCGCCTGCGTCAGTTCGTAAAGCACGGCGCCCGATTCGACGTCCGGTGGGCTCAGCTCGTCCCGAGCCGCCATCGCTGCGAACCGCGTGCCCGGCTCGATGGTGAGCTGATAGAGCGAGAGGTGGTCGGTTCCGAAGCCGAGCGCCTCGGCGAGCTGACTCTCCCAGTCGGCCGCGCTCTGGCCGGGGAGGGCGTAGATGAGGTCGAAGCTGACCCGATCGAACACCGACTGGGCGGTGCCGAGCGCCATCAGACCCTCCGCGGCATCGTGGGCTCGGCCGAGGAAGCGAAGCTGCTCGTCGTCGAGCGACTGGAGGCCGAGCGAAACCCGGTTGACTCCTGCGGCGGCGAGGTCGGCGAAGCGCGCCGTCTCGACGGAGGAGGGGTTGGCCTCCAGGGTGATCTCGATGTCTTCCGCAAAGTCCCAGTGCCGCTCCGCCGCATCGATCAGCGCGGCCACCGTCGCCGGCGCCATCAGCGAGGGCGTGCCGCCGCCGAAGAAGATCGAACCGAGCCGCCGCCCCGGCGTCAGCGAAGCTTCCCAGGCGAGATCGGCGAGCAGCGCCTCGCGCCACTCGCCCTGGTCGACCGCGGCGCGGACATGGCTGTTGAAGTCGCAATAGGGGCATTTGGAGACGCAGAACGGCCAGTGGACGTAGAGGGCGAGGTCGTGCGGAACGTCCATCCTCCCGCTCGTCCGGACTTCGCTCGAAACGGACGGACTCGGGGCCGCGTGCACCTAGAGCAACGCCGCGACCAGCTTGCGGAAGGCATCGGCGCGGTGGCTGATACGGTGCTTGTCGGCCGGATCCATCTCGCCGAAGGTGAGGTCGCGGCCGGCGGCGACGAACATCGGGTCGTAGCCGAAACCCCGGTCGCCGCGTGGCGGCCACACCAGGATGCCGTCGACCCGCCCTTCGAACCATTCGGAATGTCCGTCCGGCCAGCACAGGGCGAGCGCGCAGCTGAAATGGGCGTTGCGGCTGGCGTCGGGGCCGAGCGCCTCGAGCTCGTCCTGGACCCGGCGCATGGCGAGGTTGAAGTCACGAGCGCCGGTGACTTCGCCGGGCCCGCCTTCGGGCGGCACCTGCGGCTCGGCCAGTGCCCAGCGCGCCGAGAAGATTCCGGGGCGATCGCCGAGCGCCTCGACGCAGATGCCGCTGTCGTCGGCAAGCGCAACCATGCCCGACAGATCGGCGGCGGCGCGCGCCTTGAGGTCGGCATTGTCGATGAAGGTGGTGCCGATCTCGTCCGGCTCGGGCAGGTCGAGCTCGGCCGCCGAAACCGGATCCACGCCGTGCGGACCGAGCAGCTCGGTGATCTCGCGCACCTTGCCTTCATTGTGGCTGGCGATGACGAGCCGGCCCGGCTCCAGCTTCCTCATCGCCCCGTCGCCCGGTCCTGCGCGGTGAAGATCTCGGCGCAGCCGATCC
>DATMVG010000061.1:0-6924 GCA_035563315.1 Allosphingosinicella sp.
GGACGGCAGCCGCATCTTCGCGCGTCAGCTGCGGCTCGCCGCGCCGCTGCTTGCCGAGGGCCGCCGGATCGAGGAGGAAAGCTATGCCGGCCTCTACGGGACAGCCGGCACGACCGGCGCCGGCGGCTTCGGCCGAGCGACCTTCGGCAACCTGTCGCTGCTGGGAGGGATCGCGCTCAACGAGGACGGGGACGGACGCGCCGAGCTTCGCGACTCGATCACCTTCGCTGCCGCGCTGCGCTACGTCCACGCCCGCGGCGCATTGGTCCGGCCGTTCGGGGAGATCGGCGGCTGGACGACGCCCAACGCCGAGCTGACGCTGTCGCGCAGCTACGCCAACGGCAGCGGGACGGCGACCGGAGTCGGCGAGACCGAGGCCGACATCAGCTATTATTATGTGCGGCTGGGCGCCGCGGTCGCGACGGGGCCGGAGGGCGAGCTCGCCCTGTCAGGCGAAATCGGGCGCTCCCGCCTCGACCTCGAGGCTTATGCCGAGCCTTTCTCCGCCGCCAATCCCTTCGAGGCCACGGTCGCCGCGCGCGCGGAGCGAATGACGGTGTTGCGGTTGCGAGGCCAATACAGCCTCGCCCTCGGCGCTCGCCTCGACGCCACCCTTCATGCCGGCGCCGTCTGGGGTCATCAGGTCGACGAGCGCGGCCGCGTTCTTGCCGCCGTTCCCGGCTTCGGAAGCCTCGACTCAGTCGCCGGCGACAGCTCATGGGTCGAGTTCGGCGCCCGCCTGGGCTACCGGATCGGCGGCTCCGCCAGGATCGAGATCTTCGCCGCCGGCGATTCCGGCGAGGACGGTGTCGGCGAGGGCATCCACGCGGGCGTCGCGCTGAGGCTCGGCCTCTGACCCGCTCGCCGGCCTCGACAGGCGGGCGGCCATCGGCGGCGCCCGTCGAGCCGGCCGATGCCGGCGCCCCGGGCGAGCTCGTCTGCTACAAGGCGGACTCCGATCCTCCGCCGATCGTCCCTGGCCGCGCCGGCCGCGCGTGGATGGACGAGACCGCCGGACGTTATGCCTATCGGTGCATTCCGCTCTCGATCGCCAATGCAAGCGGATGGGAGATTCTGACTCCCTTCTCCTTCGAAGCGGTCTGGTTCGGCGGCGAGGGCATCGATTCGATCGAGGTTCGGACCAAAGCCGGCGCCGCGGCGACCGCGCGGCTGCTCGCTTCCCATTTCGGCCACGGCATCCTCACCTTCCACACCGGCTGGCTGTTCCGCACTTCGCCGGGCTGGGGCCTCTGGGTGCGCGGAGCGCCGAACCAGGCGAAGGAGGGGATCGTCGCGCTCGACGGACTGGTCGAGACCGATTGGCTGCCTTTCCCCTTCACGATGAACTGGCGCTTCACCCGCTCGAACGAGCCGGTCCGCTTCGAGAAAGGCGAACCCTTTTGCTTCGTCACGCCCGCCCCGCATGCGGCCATCGACGCGATCCGGCCTCGGATCGCCGAGCTTGAGGAGGACCCCCACCTCCACCGCGCCTATCGGGCATGGCACGACAGCCGCGCCGAGTTCAACGACAGGCTGAAGCGCGGCGATCCCGCCGCCGCCGAGGCGGGTTGGCAGCGCACCTATGTTCACGGGCGCGGCGGAACCGGCGACACGCCGCCCGCGCACCATCGCTCCAAGCGCAAGCTCCATGCGCCGCGCTAGTCCGGCCCCGCCGCCGCCGGCGCCCCTTGCGAGCGCCAGAGCATCAGCCCGCCGGCGATGATCAGGGCGGCGCCGCCGAAGGTCGCGGCGTCGGGCGATTCGCCGAACCAGGCCCAGCCAAGGCCCGCCGCGACGAGCAGCTGGACGTAGGTCATGGGAGCGACCAAAGGCGCCGAGGCGCGCACCACCGCGGCGTAGATGAGCGTGTGCCCGAGCGTCGCGAAGCCGGCCACCGCCAGGCATTTGAGCACCACCGCCGCGCTCGGCCGGCCGATCTCGAAAGGGCTTCCGCCGACCAGGTCGAGCAGCCCCGCGGCGGCGACGAGGAGGGGCGCCGCCACCGCGGCGAGAAGGAACTGCATCACCATCACCGGAGCGTCCCCCGCCGCCTTGCGGTTGAACATCATCAGCCAGCTCATCCCGAAAGCCGCCCCGAGCGGGTAGAGCGCGACGGCGCCGAGAGCGAGCAGGTTCGGGCGGAGCACGACCAGAACGCCGCCGAAGGCGAGCAGGGTCGCCAGCCACACGGCCGGCCCGGTCCGCTCCCTGAGCACCAGGGGCGCCAGAAGGGCGGTCAGGATCGGGCTGGTGAACTGGATCGCGGTGGCATCGGCGAGCGGCATCGCCATCACGCCCATGAAGAAGCAGATCGTCGCCACGCTCACCGCCGCGCCGCGACCGAATTGGAGCCACGGGCGAGGCATCACGAAGCCCGCCCGTCCGTGGCGGAACGCGACCAGCGCGGCGAGTCCGAGGGCGCCGAAGCTGTAGCGAAGCGCCGACACCGCCGTCCCGGGCCACTGCCCCGCCATCGACTTGACGATCGCGTCGCCGAACGACAGCGAGACGAAGCCCGCCAGCGCGATCAACAAGGCGGCGCGGGTGCGCTGGGCCGTCACGGTCGCTCCTTCCATCGACGGCCCGATCGTCCCGACCGCAAGCGAGCCTGCCGAAGCCGCCTATCGAAGGCGCCCGATTAGGCAATTGTCAAAGTTTCCCCCCTATTCACCACCCGACCGGCAGACCGCCGGCGCCAAGGCAAGGTATGCGGACAAGCTTATGAGCGCTTTCGGACGACGCAGCGGCGTGGGCAACGGATCGGGCGGCGGACGTCCCGCCTTCGGCTCGGCCAAGCCGATGAAGGGTTCGGCGCTGATCGGACCGGCCGACGGCGGCAGCCAGTTCCCGCCGATCGAGGTCGCGCTTCCCGACGAGGATTCGGTGCTCCCGGCGCTGGAGCGCGGCGACGCCATGGCGCGCCTCGCCGACCGCCAGGCGCAGTCCGGCGAGCAGGGCAACAGCCGCGCCGAGGGCTTCGAAGCCTCGATCCACCGCATCAAGGAGCAGGTCCTCCCCCGCCTGCTCGAGCGCGTCGACCCCGAGGCTGCAGCGACCCTCTCCAAGGACGAGCTCGCCGAGGAGTTCCGCCCGATCATCGGCGAGGTGCTCGCCGAGCTCAAGATCAACCTCAACCGCCGCGAGCAGTTCGCGCTCGAGAAGGTGCTCGTCGACGAGCTGCTCGGACTCGGCCCGCTCGAGGAGCTGCTGTCCGACCCCGAAGTCTCCGACATCATGGTCAACGGGCCCAACCAGACCTATATCGAGAAGAAGGGCAAGCTGACGCTTGCCCAGATCCAGTTCCGCGACGAGGAGCATCTGCTCCAGATCGCCCAGCGCATCGTCAACAAGGTCGGCCGCCGCGTCGACCAGACCACGCCGCTCGCCGACGCCCGCCTCCAGGACGGCAGCCGCGTCAACGTCATCATCCCGCCGCTGTCGCTTCGCGGCACCGCCATCTCGATCCGCAAATTCTCCGAAAAGCCGATCACGGTCGACATGATGAAGACCTGGGGCTCGCTCTCCGACAAGATGGCGACGGTGCTCAAGATCGCCGGCGCGAGCCGGATGAACGTGATCATCTCGGGCGGCACCGGCTCGGGCAAGACGACCATGCTCAACGCCTTGTCCAAGCTGATCGACCCCGGCGAGCGCGTGATCACGATCGAGGACGCCGCCGAGCTTCGCCTCCAGCAGCCGCACTGGCTGCCGCTCGAGACCCGGCCCCCCAACCTCGAGGGCCAGGGCGCGATCTCGATCCGCGACCTCGTCATCAACGCCCTTCGCATGCGGCCCGACCGGATCATCCTCGGCGAGATCAGGGGCAGCGAATGCTTCGATCTGCTCGCCGCGATGAATACCGGCCATGACGGCTCGATGGCGACGCTCCACTCCAACTCGCCGCGCGAATGCCTGGCGCGCATGGAGAACATGGTGATGATGTCGGACATCAAGGTGCCCAAGGAGGCGATCAGCCGCCAGATCGCCGACTCGGTCGACCTCATCGTCCAGGTCAAGCGCCTCCGCGACGGCACGAGGCGCTGCACCAACATCACCGAGGTGATCGGCATGGAGGGCGACGTCATCGTCACCCAGGAATTGTTCAAGTTCGAATATATGGACGAGACCCCCGACGGAAAGATCATCGGCGAATATCGCTGCATGGGCCTTCGCCCCTACACGCTCGAGAAAGCCAAGATGTTCGGGTTCGACCAGCCCTATTTGGAGGCGTGCCTCTGAAGCGCCGAGCGCAACGCAGGGATTGCGCAGCAATCCGCGCGTCGAGCGAGAGACGCGAAAGAGCGGCCGGCCTGCGAAGGAGCGGCCACGCCGCGACATCGGCAGGACCGACGGCGGCACGAATTCAGTTCGTGCCGCCCACCCTCTGAAGCGCCGAGCGTAGCGCAGCGATTGCGCAAGCAATCGTCGCGCTACGCGAGAGACGCGAAAGAGCGGCCGGCCTGCGAGGAAGCGGCGACGCCGCGACATCGGCAGGACCGACGGCGGCACGAATTCAGTTCGTGCCGCTTCCCGTCATCCCGGACCCGATTCGGGATCCGCCTTCGTTCCCACCTCTCTCTTGACTCCACCGAACCCGAACGTTCACCCTCGCTTCCGGGCTCGACCGGAGAGAAAAATGCCCCGCACCCGCACCCTGATCGCCGCCGCCGTCGCCGTCCCGCTCGCGCTCACCGCCGCGCTCGCCGCCGATCCGCCGCCTGACCCGGCGCCCGGGCGCCAGCTCTGCCGAGGCGCGACCAAGACGGTGAGCAGCCGAATCCGCACCCCCCGCCGCTGCCGCACCGCCGAGGCGTGGCGAGCGGAAGACGAAAAGACCAACCGCCTCCCGCTCGGCGCCCAGGTCACCCAGGGCCAGAATGACGGCAGGGCCCCGGTTCAGCCGAGGTAAGAGCGGTCGGCTATCGAAGCTCTCGGGGAGCAGCCGTGGCCATCACCCCGGACCTGATCGGGATTCATCTTCCTCTCGCTCAGATGTCTTCGAAAAAGGCGGGCTCCAGGGTCTGAGCAGCGCACAAAGCGCGGTGCCATCGATCAGGTCGATGGCCGGCGCCCCATCGCGGGTCGCCTCCTTTCATTGTCCCCATAGAACAGCTTGTTGGTCACGCGCCCTCCTCCAGGAATTGAACGTAAGAGGAACATTCGAGGGCGTTAAACGTATCCGCCCTGTCACGATCTTTCCAGAGCGGAGGGTAGAATGAGCAAGGAAACGAGCGGCAAGGCGGCCAAGTCAGCATCGAAGACGCTGCGCGACGGCCGGACCGCGAAGGATTCCAAGACCGCGGCCGGCTCGGCGCTCAGCCAGAAGGAAGGCAAGAGCAGCAAGAAGAAGTCCTAGGGCCGGCGCAGATCTCTGGCGGGCGGGACGCGGGTAACCTATATTGACGTCCGCTCGAGGAGAATCGGATCGGCTATGGCCAAGGACAAAGGTACCGGCGAAAGGGCCGGAAAGGCTGCTTCCAAAACCCTGCGCGATGGCCGCACCGGCAGAGACTCCAAGTCCGCGGCGGCCTCCGCCTTGTCGCAAAAGCCCATGTCCAAGCGGGCGAACCTCAGCAGCCGAGAAGCCGATCGAGCGGTCGGAAGATATCTGTCGAAGAAGGCGGGTTAGCCCGGGGTGGCAGTGGCCACTGCCCGGAACGTCTTCATCAACTGCGCCTTTGACGAAGAATTCGCGCCCGGATTTCACGCGCTCGTCTTCGCGGTTATCGCCTGCGGATTCAACGCTCGATGCGCGCGGGAAATGAGCGACGCGACCGAGACGCGCATCGAAAAGCTGTACAGGATCATCGACCAGAGCCGCTTCAGCATCCACGATCTCTCGCGCACGGAGCTGGATCCCGAACATGGGCTCCCGCGCTTCAACATGCCGCTCGAACTGGGCATCTTCCTGGGTGCCAAGCGATTTGGAGACGAAGATAATCGCCAGAAGCGGTCCTTGGTGCTGGATATCACGCCTTACCGCTTCCAGAAGTTCATTTCCGATCTGGCCGGCATGGATATCACGGACCACGGGGGCGACCCGCGCAGGATGGTCGGCCGGGTGCGAGACTGGCTGGTCACCGTGTCTCGCCGGCGCTCGATACCCTCGACGGCGGCGATCTTGGAACGCTACGATTCTTTCATGGCCGCGCTGCCTTCCATCCTAGCTGATGAGGGCCTTGACCCGCACAATGTCGCTTATGCCGACTTCGAGCGGCTCGTCCTTGCCTGGGTGAAGCGAGTGCCTCCGCGTCGCTAGGGCGGAGCGGAGCCGCCGCGAGACATTAGGAACCTCCCCGAATCCCGCCGGTTGTACGGCCGATGCAATCAACGAGGAGGCACGGCCATGGCCGGCAGCAAGCGTGAGCTGATCGATACGGGCAACGACAAGCGCTTCGTGCGCCGCGACGAGAAGGGGCAGTTCAAGGACGTGGTCGACGTCGGCAAGAGCCTCGCCGCCGACCGCCGCCAGCACGCCAAGACCGAGAGCAAGCCCGGCCAGGGCGATCGCGGCGACCGCAAGAAGAGCTAGCGGCCGGCGTCCGCGGCGGGGCGCCGCGCCGACCGCGCCAAAAGCGTGGACAGACTGGTCCCGCGGCCGGGGCGCCGCCGCTCGCCCGCGCTTGCCTGCGGACGTCGCCGCGGGGAAGCGGGAGCCCCGCCCGGCGGTGTCGAAAAGTCGCACTTTCGGCAACTTCCGCCGGGACGGGAATGGCGGTTTTCCGCCATTTTCGAGCGCTTCGGGCCGGTTGAGGGCCGATCGCGCGCAACTTTCGCAACCTTATTCAGCTTCACGGGCTCCAACCTGAACGCCCGGGGCCTGCCGCACCCTCCCCTCCCTTCCCGCTCAACCGGCGAGGGCGAGGACGGCGACCAAGAGCAGGACGAAGAAGGCGGCGACCTGGAGGCCGCGCCACGGCACCC
>DATMVG010000062.1:0-2126 GCA_035563315.1 Allosphingosinicella sp.
CGCTCGCCGCCGCGGTCGAGGCCGCCGCCGCCCTGCCCGGCGACGCCTGGCTGCAGCGGATCGCCGAGGGAATTCCGTTCGGGCCGGTCGAGGCCTTGCTCGCCGCGGTTCGCGGCACCGTCTACGCGCGGGCCACCGCCCAGGATGCCGGCTACGGGCTCGAGACCGAGCTCGCCGACCCCGACGCCGCCCTGGTCGAGGCCGCCGCGCCGGCGCTCGAGGCGCTCGAGCGCCTGCTTCGGCCGCTGGTCGCGCTCGGCAAGCGGCTCGAGGCGGTGCTCGAGGACGCCCCCGACTGGCTCGACGCGGCGGCGCGCGCCCGGGTCGAAGGCGCGATCGGGGGACTGGCTTGGCGCGCCCAGACGCTCGCCGCCTGGATCGCTCTGGCGGCCCGGATCGGCGGGCCGGCCGACCCCGATTTCGTCGACTGGCTGGCGGTCGAGCGGGTCGAGGGACGCGAGTTCGACGTCGGCCTTCACCGCCACTGGCTCGACCCGACCCGCCCGCTCGCCGAAGCGGTGCTGAAGCCCGCCCACGGAATCCTCGTCACTTCGGCGACCCTGCGCGGCGGCGGCGACTGGGCCAATGCCGAGGCGCGAACCGGCGCCCGCCACCTCGGCCAGGCCGTCGCCCGATTCGCCGCGCCGAGCCCGTTCGACTATGCCGCCAACAGCGAGGTGCTGATCGTCACCGACGTCAGGAAGGGCGACGCGCCGGCGCTGGCGGGCGCCTATGCCCGACTGATCGAGGCGGCCCAGGGCGGCACGCTCGGCCTGTTCACCGCCGTCCAGCGGCTCAAGGCGGTCCACACCCGGATCGCCGACCGCCTCGCCCGGACCGGCCTCGCCCTCTACGCCCAGCATGTCGACCCGATCGACACCGGAACGTTGGTCGACATCTTCAGGGACGATCCGCACGCCTCGCTGCTCGGCACCGACGCGCTTCGCGACGGAGTCGACGTCCCCGGCAACTCGCTTCGGCTGGTGGTGATGGAAGGCGTGCCCTGGCCGCGGCCGACCGTTCTCCACGCCGCCCGGAGAGCCGCCGGCGGCGGTTCCGGCTATGACGACGCGGTGGTCAGGGCCCGGCTCGCCCAGGCCTTCGGCAGACTGATCCGAGGGGCTCAGGACCGCGGCCTCTTCGTCCTCCTGTCGGCGGCGACTCCGTCGCGGCTGCTCGCCGCCTTCCCGCCCGGGGTTCGGGTCTCGCGCGTTCATCTTGCCGACGCCATCGAGCGGGTAAGATCGCGGCTGTCGCCGGACGGTCCGCGCGACTATGTCGGACATCGGAATGAAGATTCTGACCCTGCTGAGGCACGCTAAGTCGAGCTGGGACGATCCGGTCGGCCGCGACTTCGAGCGGCCGCTCAACAAGCGCGGGCGCCGAGCCGCTCAGACGATCGGGCGCGAGCTTCGCGCGCTCGGGCTCGAGTTCGACCGGATCGTCGCCTCCCCGGCGCTTCGGGTCGCCGAGACCCTCGCCGAGGTCGCCCAGGGCTATGGCCGGCCGATCCGACCGGTCTATGACGAGCGGGTCTATCTCGCCACCGCCGCCACGCTGCTCGACGTCGTCCGCGAGGCCGACGACGGCGCCGACCGGCTGCTCATCGCCGGCCACAATCCCGGCCTCGAGGCGCTCGCTTTGCTGCTCACCGGCGAGGAGGGGGACGGCGGACTGCGCGGCGAGGTGGCGGTCAAATATCCGACCGGGACCGTCGCCGAGATCCGCTTCGCGGTCGAAAGCTGGGGCGACGTCGCCGCCGGCGCCGGCCGGCTCGAGCGCTTCATCCGGCCGCGCGACCTCGATCCCGAGCTCGGCCCCGAGGACGAGGGCCGCTAGCGTAAAGCGGATCAGGCTGGCTTGACCGCAAACCGCTCATCCCGGGTTGGGACTGAGCCCCGATCATCGTCTCGATAGTCGGGGCTTCGATACGCCGTTTCGACTTCGCTCAACGGCTATTCGGGATGAGCGGTTCTGGGAAAGACGATCGAGCGCTAGAGCGCGGTCTCGCTGAGCGCGGCGGCGAGCGACTGGCGGAGGGCCCGAAGCTCCTCGACGGGCGGGCCGGGCTCGCGGGCGGCCGGCGCCGGAGCGGCGGGCGAATCCTGCGCGGCGGGCGCGGCCTC
>DATMVG010000063.1:0-7738 GCA_035563315.1 Allosphingosinicella sp.
CGGCCTGGCGGTGGTCACCTCGCTGCTGACGACGGCCAAGGTGGACGCCAACCGGATCGTCACCCGCGACGTCAGCTTCGCCACTCCGGCCTCGTTCAACATCGCCGGCCTCGGCGTGATCCTGATCCTGGCCGCGCTCTACGCGACCTGGTGGTGAGGCTCAGGCCGAAGCCGAGTCCTTGAGCGGGCGGGAAGGGTCGGCGAGCCTGGCCCGGTCGATGGCGGCGCCGTCGAGGATGAGCTTGCGCGCCTGGACATAGTCCTTGACCGCGTTGACCGCGTCGAGGGCGATCAGGCGCCCCTGCCGAAGATAGGCCATCGAGAAGCTGCGCTGGCCGGGATCGCCGCGGACGACGAGGTCGTCGAAGCCGCGCCCGAGCCCGGCCGTCTGCAGCCTGAGGTCGTACTGGTTCGACCAGAACCAGGGCAAGGCGCGATAAGGCTCGGGGCTCCCCATGATCGCCCGCGCGACGACATTGGCCTGGTCGTGGGCGTTCTGGACCGACTCCAGCCTGATCCGGTGCCCGCCCGCGAAGCGGTTGCGGTGGGCGGCGCAGTCGCCGGCCGCATAGATTCCGGCAAGGCTGGTGCGGCCATATTCGTCGACGTCGACGCCGTCGCCCCCGGCCGCGCCGGCCTCGAGCAACGGAGTCGCGGCGGCGGCGATACCGATCCCGACCACGACCAGGTCGGCCGCGACGACCTCGCCGCCCGCCAGCCTCACTCCGGCGGCGGCCCCGTCCTCGCCGAGCAGCGCCTCGACGGCGACCCCGGTCCGGACCTCGACGCCCCGGCGGCGGTGCTCGGCCGCGTAGAAGTCGGCGAGCGGCGGGGCGGCGACCCGGGCGAGCAGCCGGTCGGCGGCCTCGATCAGGGTGACCGCCTTGCCGAGCCCGGTCAGGACGGCGGCCGCCTCGAGGCCGATATAGCCGCCGCCGATCACGGCGACCCGAGCTGCCCCGGGCAGCCGCGCCCTGAGGGCGTCGACGTCGGCTCGAGTGCGGATCGAATGAACGCCGGCCAGGTCGGCGCCCTCGCAGCGCAGCCGGCGAGGATTTCCCCCCGCGGCCCAGACCAGCGCGCCGTAAGCGAGCCCGTCCCCGTCCGCGAGGATCACCCGGCGCTCGTCGGGACGGACGGCCGCGACCGACCGGCCGAGCCTCAGCTCGACCTGGCGCTCCGCCCAGAATTCGAGCGGCCGGATCAGCATCCGCTCGAAGGGCTTCTCGCCCGCGAGATATTCCTTGGACAAAGGCGGGCGCTCATAGGGAGGGTCGGGCTCCTTCGAGAGCATCGCGATGCTCCCCGCAAAGCCGTGCTGGCGAAGCGCGACGGCGGTCTGGGCGCCGGCATGGCCGGTCCCGACGATGATCACGTCGAAGGCTTGCATCGGTGGCAGGACCGTCGATCCCCAGCGGCGTCGGCCCTGCTTTGCCCGATTGCGCCCCGCCGGGAAACGGGCTTTCCGACCGGGGTTAGATATGTTATACCATTGATGATAGATGAAAGGAGGCGGCGATGGCTCGAAAACCCGGTCCTCGGCCGAACGGGATCGGCCCTGATCCCGTCCCGGTGATCAACACGACGCCGCTCATCGACCTCATGCTGGTGCTGATCGTGATGTTCATCGTCGCGGTCCCGGTCGCCACCCACAAGGTCCCGCTCGACCTTCCGCAGGGAAGCCCGAGGCCGGCCGACAGGGCCGTCCATCGAATCGACCTCGACGCCGCCGGAGCTTTGTTCTGGGACGGCCGGCCGATCCCGCCCTCGGCGCTCGCCCCGCTCCTGGCGCGGATGGCGGCCGACCCGGCGGCGCCGGAGCTGCACATCGCGGCCCATGCCGAGACCCGCTACGAGCGGGTCGACGAGACGCTGGCCGCAATCCGCCGTTCGGGGATCACCCGAATGGGTTTCGTCGGCAACGAGCGCTTCGCCGCGGCCCTCGACCGCTAGGTGCTGCGCACGAGGCGGCCGGAGGGAGCGGCCTTCGCGCCTACCAGCGGTTGCGCCAGCGCCAACCGTCCCAGTAGCGGCGATTGTGGTGGCGGCCGTACCAGCGGCGGTCGTGGCGGAAATCGCGGCGATAATCGCGGCGCGCTTCGGCAATCTCGCGGCGGCACTCGCGCAATTCGCGCCGATATTCCCGGCGGGTGTCGGCGCGCCTCAGCTCGCGCCGGCATTCGCGGCGCTCCTGGCGCACTTCCTGGTCGCGGTAGCCTCGCCAGCTCTGGGCGTCGGCCGAACTTTGCGGAAGGGCGGGAAGGGCTGCGATGCCGAGAGCCACGGCAGCAAGGATGATACGCATGACAAAAGCTCCTCGTCCGTTGGACGAAAGCCAAACGAGCGGCGCCGCGACGCCGTTGCATGAACGCAAAACTACGTCGCGTTCAGCCGGCGTTTAGGCGGGGCCCTCCGCCGGCTCGCGGGACTCGGTGAAGCGGTAGCGGCCGCGGATCCGGGTGTTGAAATGGCGTCCGTTGGCGAAGGCGGCGCGAAAGGCCTGAGCGGCCGCCGGCGGAACGTCGTGATAGATGTAGCGGCGCCCGGTCGTGAACAGGATGTCGAGCTCCCGTTCCGTCGGCCGGTAGTCGAAGCTGCGGATGACCGTCGACGGCGCCGCGACCGCTCTTCGCCGTCAGATGCGGCCCATCAGCAGAAGCACGATGAGGACGATCAGGACGATTCCGAGCAGGCCCGACGGCCCGTAGCCCCAGCCGCGGCTATAGCCCCAGGAGGGGAGCGCGCCGATCAGAAGGAGAATGAGGATGATTAGCAGGATCGTGCCGAGCGTCATCGAAAGCCTCCACCAATATTGGATGCAGGCGCGTAACGATCCGGGCCGCAGAGGGTTGCAAGCGCCGCTCCGGGCGGCGGACGAAAAAAAGGGAGCCCGAAGGCTCCCCTCAAGTCGCGCTGGTCGTCCGGTCAGAACTCGACCGACACGCGCCCGTAGACGAAGCGGCCGTTGAAGCCGAAGGGCGAGAAGCTCGAATAAGGCAGGAAGAAATTGTTGAGGCCGAAGATTCCGCCCGCCGGAAGCCGGTCAGGATAGACGTCGAACAGGTTGTTGGCGCCGACCGCCACTTCGAGCGCGCCCTCGCGGCCGAGCGGCCGGATGCGAAGCTCGGCGTCGGTGATCCACTTGGGCGACAGAGTGATGTCGGTGGCCGATCCGCCGATCGGGATCGCGATGTTGGTGTCGGTGCCGGGGATGAGCACCCGGCCGTAGCGGTTGGTGCGGCCGGTGAAGCCGAAC
Source organism: Allosphingosinicella sp. (assembly GCA_035563315.1). Classification (GTDB taxonomy): domain Bacteria; phylum Pseudomonadota; class Alphaproteobacteria; order Sphingomonadales; family Sphingomonadaceae; genus Allosphingosinicella. Next base: position 3,257 of record DATMVG010000063.1, read on the forward strand.
ATCCCCATCGACCAGTCGATGCCCAGGTTGATCTTGCTTCGCGGCTGGCCGTGGGTGAGGCGCAGCGATTCCGGGCGGGCGAACAGGGTCAGGCCGGGCAGGCTGGGAAGCGCGGCGCGGTCCGTGATCCGGGTCTTGTTGTAATTGTAGCCCGCGGTCAGGCTGAGCCGGCCGATCCCCATGTCGGGCAGGCGGTAGCTGCCGACGATGTCGAGGCCGCGGGTTCGGGTGTCGATGCCGTTCACGAAGAAGCGGGCCGAGGTGATGTTGTTGATCCCGGCCGCCTGGAGCAGGGCGACGACCGCCGCCCCCTGCAGGTTCTCGGTGAGGACGATTCGGTCGTTGATCTCGATCTGGTAGACGTCGGCGGTGACGCTGAGGCCCTGGACCGGGGTCAGCGTCAGGCCGGCGCCGAGGTTGAGCGACTTTTCGGGATCGAGCGCCTGGGCGCCGAGCGCGATCGAGACCGGATCGGAGACCGGGAAGGTGCCGACCTCGATCAGGACGCCGCCGACATTGTTGGTCGAGGTGGCGGTGAAGAATTGCTGGTGAAGGGAAGGGGCACGGAAGCCGGTCGAGACCGAGCCGCGAACGGCGACTCCGTCGACCGGCTCGAACCTGCCGGCGATCTTGCCGTTCACCGTGTTGCCGAAATCGGAATAATGCTCGAAGCGGCCGGCGATCTGGAAGGTCAGCCGCTCGCTGACGTCGGCGTCGAGCTCGATATAGGCGGCGACGCTGTTGCGCGATTCGTCGACCTCGTTGTTGGGGCGGAAGCCGGGGAAGACCTGCGAGCCGCCGGCGGCGTTGAACGGCGCGGCGGAGAAGGGCCCGTTGACGTAGCTTTGCTCCTCGCCGCGGACGATCCTGAAATTCTCGTTGCGATATTCGGCGCCGACGGCGAGCGAGAGCTCGTCAAGGAAGCCGACCGCGAGCGTGCGCTGAGCGTCGAAATTGACGACGGTCTGGCCGAAGCGCAGTCCGCCGGCGTCGAAGCGGCGGTTGCTGACCAGGCCGCCGAGCGACGTGTTGACGCTGTTCTCGACGCTGTAGTCGAGGCGGTTGCGGCCGTAGATGGCGGACAGGTCGAGGTTCCAGCCGGCGGTCTCCCCGCGCACCCCGAGCGCGGCCGACACGTCCTCGATCTCGCTGACGATCAGCGGCAGGAAGCCGTTCGGGTAGATCGGGATGAAGGTCGTGGTGGAAGCGGCCCAGTCGCGGTTGCGGGCGTCGTTGGCGCGCCGGTAGAAGCCGGCGCCGTTGCCGTCGCGGATGCCGTAGCTGCCGAAGCTGTACAGCTCGAACCCGCCGCCGCCCAGATCCATGCCGGCATTGTAGAAGAAGTTCATGTCGTTGGATTCGCCGTCGCCGTAGCGATGGGTGTAGCGGTCGATGGTGAGCTCGCGCGGGTCGCCGACGGTGACATACTGGCGGCGCGGGTCGGCGGCGGTGCGGTTGGTGGCGTTGCGGTCCTTCACCTCGGCGGTGAAGTTGAGATAGGCATTGTCGCCGACCGGAAGGCCGATATTGGTCGCCAGGGTCCAGGTCTCGCCGTCCTCGACGTGGCGGTCGCGGCCGTTGGTGGCCAGCTGCAGAACGTCGTTGGTCGTCCCGCCCGCCGTGAGGACGACCGGAAGCCCGTCCGGGCCGGTGACGACGCCGGTCACCTGCGGCACGTCCTCGAGGCTGGTGATGTAACGGCCGTAGGTCACCTGGGCGCGCCCGCCGGCGGCCCGGCGAAGCCGGATGTTGATCACCCCGGCGATGGCGTCCGAGCCGTAGAGCGAGGAGGCGCCGTCGCGAAGCACCTCGATCCGCTCGATCGCGAGCGGCGGGATGGTGTTGAGGTCGACCGACACCGACCCTCGGCCGACCGAGCCGTTGAGGTTGATCAGCGAGGAGCTGTGGCGGCGCTTGCCGTTGACCAGCACCAGCACCTGGTCCGGCGCGAGGCCGCGCAAGGTGGCGGGGCGAAGCGAGTCGGTGCCGTCGGTCAGCGACGGCTGCGGGAAGTTGAACGACGGAACGAGCTGGTTGAGGATCCGGTTGGTCTCGGTGTAGCCGGTGTCGGTCAGCGCCTCGTTGCCGATCACGTCGACGGGGACCGGGCTGTCGGCGAGCGTGCGGTCGGTGCGGCGGGTTCCGGTGACGATGATCGCCTCGTCGCTTCGCGCCTCCGGCTGCGCCGGGCCGACTTCGACCTGGGCCTGGGCCTGGGCCGGCGTGGCGGCGACCGCCGTCGCCGACAAGGATGAGAGCAGCCAGGCCGCGCGTGACATGGTCGACATATCGTTCCCCCCTGCCGCCCAAGCGGCGGCTCAACCTCATGCAAGCTATAGAGAAACTCGCCGCGCGAAAGCCTTTCATGCTGCATCGCAAAAAAGAGACTCGGCTTGTGACACCAAAAGCACAGCAAGCCGCGCGGCGGCACATTCCCTTCGACATCGGAACGGCTTTTCCTTAGGCTCCGGCGGGTGAGCGAAGCCGACGATCTCTTCGAATTCGAGGCGCCCGTCCGCGACTCGGACCGGCTGACCCTCGACCTCGACGGCTGGGAGGGGCCGCTCGATCTGCTTCTGACGCTGGCGCGCGCGCAGAAGGTCGATCTCGCCAGGATATCGATCCTCGCGCTCGTCGAGCAGTATCTCGCCTTCATCGCCGACGCGCGCAAGCTGCGGCTCGAGATCGCCGCGGACTATCTCGTCATGGCGGCCTGGCTCGCCTACCTGAAATCCTGCCTGCTGCTGCCGAAGGACCCCGCCGTCGAACCGGGGCCGGAGGAGCTGGCGATGCGGCTGCAGCTCAGGCTGCAGCGGCTGCAGGCGATGCGAGAGGCCGGCGCCCGGCTGGTCGCCCGCGATCGGGTCGGCCGGGACGTTTTCCTCCGCGGCGCTCCCGAAGGCCTCAAGGTGGTGCGCCGCTCCGCCTGGACGACCGACCTCTACGATCTCATCGCCGCCTACGGCATCGTGCGGGCGCGCAGCGAGCCGGCGGTCCACATCGTCGCGAGGCGACCGGTGATGACGCTCGACGAGGCGATCCACCGGCTCGAGCGGATGATCGGAATGCGCATGGAATGGACCGCGCTCGAATCCTTCCTGCCGGAAACCCAGGACCCGGAATATCGCCGCTCGGCGCTCGCCTCGAGCTTCGTGGCGACGCTCGAGCTGGCTCGCCTCGGCAAGGTCGAGATCGAGCAGGACGGGACTTTCTCGACCCTTTTCGTGAGGGCCGCGTGAGGGAGGTCGGCGACGGCGTGCGGGCGGTCGAGGCGACCCTGTTCGCGGCGGAGGACCCGCTCGGAGTCGAGGACATCGCCGCCTATGTCGGCCAGGGCGTCGACGTGAGGGCGGCGCTGGCGGAGCTCCAGGCCGCTTATGCGGGGCGCGGGATCGAGCTGGTCGAGCGCGGCCGCCGCTGGCACTTCCAGACCGCCGCCGATCTCGCTTATATCCTGCGCCGGGAGCGCGAGGAGAGCCGCAAGCTCAGCCGCGCCGCCGTCGAGACCCTCGCCATCATCGCCTATCACGAGCCGGTGAGCCGCGCCGAGATCGAGGCGATCCGGGGCGTCCAGATCTCCCGGGGCACGCTCGACGTTCTGATGGAGGCGGGCTGGGTTCGCCCGGCCGGCCGCCGCGAGGCGCCGGGCAGGCCGCTGACCTTCGCGACGACTCAGGAATTCCTTACCCATTTCGGGCTACAGAGCCGCCGCGACCTTCCGGGGATCGACGATCTCAAGGCGGCGGGCCTGCTCGATCCGATCGATGTCGCGCTCGAGCGTCTCGGCCTGGAAGGCGGCATGGACGAGGTGGAACTGGAAACCGACAGCGAAGACGCCTAGGTTCGGCCGGATACTGGGAGAATTCAAATGGGTGGTTTCAGCCTTTGGCATTGGCTCATCGTCGGCCTCGTCATCCTGCTGCTGTTCGGGAAAGGGCGCTTTTCCGACATGATGGGCGACGTGGCCAAGGGCCTCAAGAGCTTCAAGAAGGGCATGACCGAGGACGAGGAAGCCGAGCAGCGGCGCCTGACCGGCGAGCGGACGATCGAGCAGGCGCCGGTCGCTCCGGCGGCGCCGGTCGAAGCGGCGCCGGCCGAGCGCGGCTCGGCGTCCGAAGCCGATCGGCACTAGAAGCCGCCCCGGCGCCGTGGGGGCAAGATGTTCGGGATCGATTCCGGCGAGCTTCTGATCATCGCAGTGGTCGCCCTCGTGGTGATCGGACCCAAGGACCTGCCGCGGGTGATGCGGACGATCGGCAATTTCGTCGGGCGCGCGCGCGGCATGGCGCGCCACTTCCGAGCCGGCATCGACACCATGATCCGCGAGACCGAATTCGAGGACATGGAGAAAAAGTGGAAGGCCGATAACGAGCGGATCATGCGCGAGCATCCGCTCGCTTCCGGCGAGAGCGACTGGGGCAAGCCCAGTCCCGACGCTCCGGCGTCGGACAAGCCGCGGCCGCCGCCGGCGCCGAGGGCGCT
>DATMVG010000064.1:0-7865 GCA_035563315.1 Allosphingosinicella sp.
CACGAGGGGTCAACGGGACCGGCACGGGAATAAGCGGGATGATCGGATCGACGTTGAGAAAGCTTGCCGCAGTGCTGGCGGCGGCCGCGATCGCGGGCCAGGCGCCGGCGGCCGATCAGCAGCTTGTTCATCGGGCTTCTCCCACTCCTTTCCGTCACTTAGGGCCGATTTCGGGAAGAAGGAAGCGCGGCCTGCGGCCGGCCGCGGGATCGCCAGACGCTTTCTTGACCCGTCCGGCACCATGGGCCAAAGCGGCGCCACCTCTTGTTGCACCCGCGAAGGCGAAAAATTGGCTCAGTCGCCGCTCTCCTTCCAGAAGCTGATCCTGGCGCTCCACGATTATTGGAGCGAGCGCGGCTGCCTCATCCTCCAGGCCTACGACCTCGAAATGGGGGCCGGCACCTTCCACCCCGCCACGACCTTGCGGGCGCTCGGCCCCGAGCCGTGGAAGGCGGCGTTCGTCCAGCCCTGCCGGCGGCCGACCGACGGCCGCTACGGCGAGAATCCGAACCGGCTCCAGCATTATTACCAATATCAGGTGATCCTGAAGCCGAGCCCGGCCGACCTCCAGTCCCTCTATCTGGGCAGCCTCGCCGCGATCGGGATCGACTTCACCCGCCACGACATACGCTTCGTCGAGGACGATTGGGAATCGCCGACGCTGGGCGCCTGGGGCCTCGGCTGGGAGGTGTGGTGCGACGGCATGGAGGTGACCCAGTTCACCTATTTCCAGCAGATGGGCGGCTTCGACTGCCGTCCGGTCGCCGGCGAGCTCACCTACGGGCTCGAGCGGCTCGCCATGTACATCCAGAACAAGGACAGCGTCTACGACCTCGACTTCAACGACGAGGGGGTCAGCTACGGCGACGTCTTCCTCGAGAATGAGCGCGAGATGTCGCGCTGGAACTTCGAGGTCGCCGACAGCGAGCGGCTGTTCGACCTGTTCCGCAAGGCGGCCGCCGAATGCGAGGACTGCCTCGGCGCCGGGCTGCCCATCCCGGCCTACGAGCAGGCGATCAAGGCCAGCCACGTCTTCAACCTGCTCAACGCCCGCGGACTCATCTCGGTCGCCGAGCGCCAGGCCTATATCGGCCGGGTTCGCGATCTCGCGAGGGGCGCCTGCCAGTCCTGGATGGACAAGAACGGATGGACGGCGTGAGGGGGGTCGAAAATCCTCCCCGGGACGGGGAGGGGGACCGCCGGCCGAAGGCCGGCGGTGGAGGGGGCGGAGAGACCTTGCGGCGCCCCACCGTCTATGTCGCTCGCAAGCTCCGTCGTCATATGAGCCTGCCCGAAGTGCTGCTCTGGCAGCGTCTGCGCGGCTCGCCCAATGGCATAAGCTTCCGCAAGCAGCATCCGATCGATCCCTATGTCGCCGATTTCTATTGCAGTGCCGCCAGGCTGGTCATCGAAGTCGATGGTGAGGCGCACGATCGGGGCGATCGGCCGCGCCGGGATGAAACGCGCACCGCTTTCCTGCAGGAGCGAGGGTATCAAATCCTGAGGATAGTCGCTGGGGACGTGCTCAAGGATCCGGACGGCGTGGCCGAGTCGATCGTGGCATACGCCGCCGCCCCCCTCCACCACCGCGCTGCGCGCGGCGGTTCCCCTCCCCGTCCCGGGGAGGATCGGGCATGACCGATTTCCTGCTCGAGCTGCTCTGCGAGGAGATTCCGGCGCGGATGCAGGCCAGGGCGGCCGCCGATCTCGGCCGGCTTTTCGGCGAGCGGCTCGGCGAGGCCGGCCTCGCCGCGGACGCGGTCGAGACCTACGTCACGCCGCGCCGGCTCGCCCTGATCGCCCGCGGCCTCCCGGACGAGACCGCTTCGGTGTCGGAGGAGATCAAGGGCCCGCGCACGGGCGCGCCGCCGCAGGCGCTGGAAGGCTTTCTTCGCAAGACCGGACTGGCTCGCGACCAGCTCGTCGAGCGCGACGGAATCCACTTCGCGGTCGTCGAGCGCCCGGGCCGAGCCGCCGCCGCCGTGCTGGCCGACGCGATCCCCGCGATCGTCCGCGCTTTCCCCTGGCCCAAGTCGATGCGCTGGGGGGAGGCTTCGGCGTCGACCGACAGCCTGCGCTGGGTCCGGCCGCTCCAGGGGATCGTCGCCTTGCTCGGCGAGCGGATCGTCGACTTCGAGGTCGGCGGAGTCCGCTCCGGCGCCGCCACCGTCGGCCATCGCCTCCACCATCCCGGAGCGATCACGATCGGCAGCGCCAACGACTATGTCGAGAAGCTGCGCGCCTGCCACGTCATCCTCGATCCGGCCGAGCGGGCCGGCCTCATCCGCGACGGGGCCGCCAGGCTGGCCGCGGAGGCCGGCCTGACCCTGGTCGAGGACGAGGGGCTGGTGACCGAAAATGCCGGGCTGACCGAATGGCCGGTGCCGCTGCTCGGCGGCTTCGACCCGGCCTTCCTCGAGGTGCCGCGCGAAGTGACCCAGCTCACCATGCGCACCAACCAGAAATATTTCGCGCTCATTCCTCCCCGGGACGGGGATGAGCAGGCACGCCATGCCCCCGGCATGGCTGCGGATGTCTGGGGGACATCCGCACCTGCTCATGACCGGCCGAAGGCTGGTGGAGGGGGCTCTTCACCTGGCACGGCCCCCCCTCCACCGTCCGGCTCCGCCGGCCGGTCCCCCTCCCCGTCCCGGGGAGGATTGGCCCCGAATTTCGTCTGCGTCGCCAATCTCGAGGCGGTCGACGGCGGCGCGGCGATCGTCGCCGGCAACCGCAAGGTGCTCGCGGCCCGACTGTCCGACGCCCGCTATTTCTGGCAGGCCGACCTCCAGGTGCCGCTCGCCGAGCAGGCGAAGAAGCTCGACCAGATCGTCTTCCACGAGAAGCTGGGCACTATCGCCGACAAGGTCGAGCGGGTGGCCAGGCTCGCCCAATGGCTGATCCAGGAGCGGATCGTTCGCCCTAAATCCTCCCCGGGGCGGGGAGGGGGACCGGCCGCGCAGCGGACGGTGGAGGGGGTTCCGCAATCGACACAACCCCCCCTCCACCATTCGCCTTCGGCGAACGGTCCCCCTCCCCGTACCGGGGAGGATTTAAGCTTCCCGGAACTCGTCGACCGCGCGGCCCGCCTCGCCAAGGCCGACCTGGTGACCCAGAGCGTCGGCGAGTTCCCCGAGCTTCAGGGCACGCTTGGCGGCTATCTCGCCCGCGCCCAGGGCCAGCCCGACGCCGTCGCCGACGCGATCCGGGACCATTACCGCCCCGCGGGGCAGGGGGACGAAGTGCCGACCGCGCCCGTCACCGCGCTGGTCAACATCGCCGATCGGCTCGATACTCTGGCCGCCTTCTTCGCCATCGGCGAGAAGCCGACCGGCTCGCGCGACCCGTTCGCGCTTCGGCGCGCGGCGCTGAGCTTCCTCCAGCTCCTCACCCGCACCGGCCTGCGCCTGCCGCTTCGCGAGGTGCTGGTCCAGGCGGCGGTGCTCGTCATCCTTTCGCGGCTCGGCGCCCTCAAGTCGGTGAGCTTTCCCGATCTGCTCGGGGAGGAGGAAGGCGACCATGAAATCACCGCCGAGGTCGGGTCGCTGACCTACCGTTACGGCGGCCGAGTCTCGACGCGCTGGAACTCGGCTCTGACGCCCAAGCTCGAGCGCGGCGAGGTTATCGAGCAGGTGACCGACATCCAGCAGGAGATCCTCGATTTCTTCGCCGACCGCCTCAAGGTCCAGCAGCGCGAGGCCGGCGTCCGCCACGACCTCATCGACGCCGTGTTCGCGCTCGGCGGGGAGGACGATCTCGTTCGCCTGCTGGCGAGGGTGAAGGCGCTGCAGGCATTCGTCGCGCGCGCGGAAGGCGCGGACCTTCTCGCCGGCTACAAGCGCGCGGCGAACATCCTGAAGAGGGAAGGGTGGACGCAAGAACAGCCTGTGAACAAATCGCTGTCCTATTCGCCTGAGGTCGAGGAAAGTGAGCTGGAGGATGCGCTCGATTCGGCCGAGCCGCGCGTCGAAGCGGCGCTCGACGAGGAGGATTTCGAGCGCGCCATGGAGGCGCTGGCGAACCTGCGCGGCCCGGTGGATGCGTTCTTCGATAAGGTGACCGTCAATGACCCCGACCCGGCCAAGCGTGTCAAGCGGCTCAACTTGCTGCTGCGCATGCGCGACGCCATGCATCGGGTCGCCGATTTCTCGCGGATCGAAGGCTGAGCCGTGGAGCGATTCGTGCGGAAGTTGATGCTGTCAGGATCATCAACTTCGGAAGCGAATGGCATGTGTCATTGTGTAAACTTGTGTCATCAACTTCCGGAAAGTGCCGCCGAATGAGCCGCTATGTCTATCGCTTTGGGGGCGGCGTCTCCGACGGCGAGGCGGGCAACAAGAACCTGCTCGGCGGCAAGGGCGCCAACCTCGCCGAGATGGCGTCGATCGGCCTTCCGGTCCCGCCCGGCTTCACCATTTCGACCGAGATGTGCTCGCTCTATTACGCCGAAGGCGAGCGCTTTCCCGATTCGCTGCGCGCGCAGGTCGCCGAAGGCCTCGCCCATGTCGAGGCGGTCACCGGCAAGAGCTTCGGCGATGCCGCCGATCCCTTGCTCGTCTCGGTGCGTTCCGGCGCCCGGGTATCGATGCCGGGAATGATGGACACCGTCCTCAACCTCGGCCTCAACGACGAGACGGTGGAGGGCCTGGCCGCGACGTCGGGCGATGCGCGCTTCGCCTGGGACAGCTATCGGCGCTTCATCCAGATGTACGCCAACGTCGTCCTCGGCCTCGCCCACGATGTGTTCGAGGAAGCGCTGGAGATCGCCAAGGAGGACAAGGGCGTCTACCTCGACACCGAGCTGGCGGCGGCCGACTGGCAGCGGCTGACCCGGCGCTACAAGGCTCTGGTCGAGGAGGAGCTCGGCCGCCCCTTTCCGGAAGATCCCCACGATCAGTTGTGGGGCGCGATCGGGGCGGTGTTCGGCTCGTGGAACGGCGAGCGCGCCAAGACCTATCGCCGTCTCCACGACATTCCGCACGACTGGGGCACGGCGGTCAACGTCCAGGCGATGGTGTTCGGCAACATGGGCGACACCTCCGCCACCGGAGTCGCCTTCACCCGCGACCCCTCGACCGGCGAATGCTGCTATTACGGCGAATATCTGATCAACGCCCAGGGCGAGGACGTCGTCGCCGGGATCCGGACGCCGCAATATCTGACCCGGGCGGCCCGCGAGAAAGCGGGCGCGAAGGCGCCTTCGATGGAGGAGGCCCTGCCCGAGGTCTACGCTCAGCTCACCGACGTCTTCGCGACCCTCGAGCGCCACTATCGCGAGATGCAGGACATCGAGTTCACGGTCGAGCGCGGCAAGCTATGGATGCTGCAGACCCGGACCGGAAAGCGGACCGCCAGGGCGGCGCTCAGGATCGCGGTCCACATGGCCCGCGAAGGCGTCATCGGCGAGGACGAGGCGGTGCTCCGGGTCGACCCGCAGGCGCTCGACCAGCTGCTCCATCCGACCCTCGACCCAAACGCCGAGCGCGACGTCATCGCCAAGGGGCTTCCGGCCTCGCCGGGCGCCGCCTGCGGCAAGGCGGTGTTCGACGCCGACACGGCCGAGGCCCGCGCCGCCGGCGGCGAGAAGGTGATCCTGGTCCGGATCGAGACCTCGCCCGAGGACATTCACGGAATGCACGCCGCCCAGGGCATCCTCACCGCGCGCGGCGGAATGACCAGCCACGCCGCCGTCGTCGCCCGCGGCATGGGCCGTCCCTGCGTCAGCGGCGCCGGCGCTCTCGCCATCGATTATAAGACCAAGGCGATGCGGGTCGGCGGCCGCGAGATCAAGGAGGGGGAGGTGCTGACGCTCGACGGCAGCACCGGCGAGGTGATGCTCGGCGAGGTCGCCACGGTCCAGCCCGAGCTCAGCGGCGATTTCGGGACCCTGATGCAATGGGCGGACTCGAAGCGGCGGCTTCGCGTGCGCGCCAATGCCGAGACTCCGAACGACTGCCGCGCCGCGCGCGAGTTCGGCGCCGAGGGGATCGGCCTTTGCCGGACCGAGCATATGTTCTTCGATCCGGAGCGGATCGCCAATGTCCGGCAGATGATCCTCGCCTCGGACGAGGGAGGGCGACGCGCGGCGCTCGCCAAGCTGCTCCCCGCCCAGCGCAGCGATTTCGAGCAGATCTTCCGGATCATGGCGGGCCTTCCGGTCACCATCCGCCTGCTCGATCCGCCGCTTCACGAATTCCTTCCTCATGCCGAGGAGGAGTTCGCCGAGGTCGCCGCGGCTTCGGGCGTCGAGGTGGCGGTTCTGCGCCGCCGCGCCGCCGAGCTCGCCGAGGCCAATCCCATGCTCGGCCATCGCGGCTGCCGGCTCGGGATCACCTATCCCGAAATCTACGAGATGCAGGCGCGAGCCATCTTCGAGGCGGCGCTGGCCGTGGCCGGGGAGGGCGAGCCTCCGCTGCCCGAGATCATGGTCCCGCTCGTCGCCACCCGCGAGGAGCTGGCGATCATCAAGGCCCTCGTCGACCGAACCGCTTATGCCGTCTTCGAGGATTGGCGGCGGAGCATCGCCTACCAGGTCGGAACGATGATCGAGCTTCCGCGCGCCGCGCTTCAGGCCGGGGCGATCGCCGAGGAGGCCGAGTTCTTCAGCTTCGGCACCAACGATCTGACCCAGACCGCGCTCGGCGTCAGCCGCGACGACGCCGCCCGCTTCCTCACCCTCTATTGCGAGAAGGGGATCTTCGCCCGCGACCCGTTCGTCAGCCTCGACGTAGAGGGCGTGGGGGAGCTCATCGCCATCGCCGTCGAGCGGGGGAGGGCGGCAAGGCTGGGCCTGAAGCTCGGCATTTGCGGCGAGCATGGCGGCGATCCGGCGTCGATCGCCTTTTGCGAGGCTTGCCGCCTCGATTACGTCAGCGCCTCGCCCTACCGCGTGCCGATCGCCCGCCTCGCCGCGGCCCAGGCGGCGCTGAGGAGCGGGCAGGGGTAGGGGAGGGGACAGTCACTTGGAAGGGGACAGTCACTTTGGTAGGGGACAGTCACTTTTCCGCCCGGAAGCGAAGAATGGGCGACGGCGGGGGCAAAAGTGACTGTCCCCATCGAGGGGTAGGGAAGGGGACAGTCACTTTTCCGGGCGGGAAGCGAAGAATGGGCGACGGCGAGGGCAAAAGTGACTGTCCCCATCGGGCCACGGCGAGGGCAAAAGTGACTGTCCCCATCGGGCGGGCGTCGGGCTCAGGCGGCCGGCGGCGGCGGCGTCCGGTCGTCGCGGGCCCGCTCGGCGATGGTCCGCGCTTCCCAATGGGTGCGTTCGGCCTCCAGCGCCTCGCGGCGCCTTGTCTCCTCGGTGCGAAGCCGCGATTCCTCGCGATAGCGCCGCTTCCATTTCGGATTGGCCAGGAAGGCCATGCCGAGGAACAGGCCGAGCAGGAAGGCGAGCAGCACCACCAGCCATTGGTCGGGCGTGAAGGATTTCATCCCGCGATACCTCCGTGCGTCGGTTGCTCCGGATCAATCGCGGACGGGCCGCGATTGTTCCGTGGCCGCTACGACAGCAGGGCGTCGTTGATCGAGCAGGCGGCCGGGCCGAGGATGACGATGAACAGCACCGGCAGGATGAACAGGATCAGCGGCACGGTCATGATCGCGGGCAGGCGGGCCGCCTTCTCCTCGGCGCGCATCATCCGGTCGTTGCGGAATTCGGCGGAGAGGACTCGAAGGGCGCTCGCCAGCGGCGTGCCGTATTTCTCGGTCTGGATCATCGTCGCGACGACTCCTCGAACCGCCTCGAGGTCGATCCGGTTGGCGAGGTTCTCGAAGGCCGAGCGGCGGTCGGTGAGGAAGCCCAGCTCGATCGAGGTCAGGGCGAACTCGTCGCCGAGCTCGGGATAGGCCTTGCCGAGCTCGCG
>DATMVG010000065.1:0-6347 GCA_035563315.1 Allosphingosinicella sp.
GCGGTGGCCAGGGCATGTGGGTCTCCGGCCGTGAACAGGGTTCCTGTGACTCCGTCCTCGATCAGCTCGCGATGCCCGCCCACATTGGAGGCTACCACCAGCTTGCGCTGGGCCATGGCCTCGAGCGGCTTCAGCGGCGTCACCAGCTCGGTGAGGCGCATCGCCTTGCGCGGATAAGCGAGCACGTCGATCAGGGCGTAATAGCGCTCGACTTCCTGGTGCGGCACCCGGCCGGCGAAGTGGATCCGGGCCGCGGCCGGCGAGGCCGCCGCCTGGGCCTTCAGCGCTTCCTCCATCGGGCCGCCGCCGACGAGCAGCAGCCGGGCGCCGGGCCGGCGCTCGATCAGCCGAGGCATCGCCGCGATGAGATCGTCCAGCCCTTCATAATCGTAGAAGGAGCCGATGAAGCCGACCGTCTCGGAATCGGCCAGCCCGAGGCTTCGGGCGAAGGCGGGATCGGGGGCGAGGGGCCGGCCGAACAGCTCCATGTCGACGCCGTTGGGCGAGACGACGATCTTGGCCGGATCGATGCCGCGCCCGACCAGGTCCTCGCGAAGGCCCTCACAGATGACGGCGACCGCGTCGGCGCGGCGCGCGGCATGGGTCTCCAGCCGTCGGATCAGCCGATAGCGCGGCGTTCCGGCCCGGCCGGTGCCGTTGCCCACCGCGGCATCCTCCCAGAAGGCTCGGATCTCGTAGAGCAGCGGCAGCCGGTGCCGCCGGGCGACCGGAAGCGCCGCGAGCGCGGTCAGCACCGGCGAATGGGCATGGAGCTGGTCGGGCCGCCAGCGCTCGACGACCTGCTCGAGGCGACGGCGCAACGCCCTTACCTCCCGCCATTCCCGGAGCGGCGAGGGCAGCGCCGGCAACGGCGCGGTGCGGTGAAAGAGGATTCCGTCGACGACCTCGCTCTCGGGTCCCTGACCGCCCTGGCGGGGCCCGGTCAGGCAGGCGACCTCCCAGCCGCGGGCCAGCTGCGCCTTGACGATCGCCCGGGTCCGGAAGGCGTAGCCGCTGTGCAGCGGCAGGCCGTGGTCGAGAACGTGCAGGATGCGCATGTTCCGGTCCCTGCCAGCTTTAGCTTAACGGCCCGTCAACCGCGGTTCTCTATCGGGGGGGAGAGACGGTGAGGAAAAGAGGATGATCGATAATTTCGCCCTCGCGGTCAGCCACGGGCTGATGCTGCTCGCCGCCTGGCGGCTGCTCTCGCGTCCCGACCTCGATTGCGACGCGGAAGCGCCCACTGCCGCCGAGTCGCGCGTCTTCGAAGCGCGGAGCCGGCCGGGTGCGTGACCTCGCCTTCATCGGCTTCATCGCGGCGATCGTCGCGCTCGGCTTCAGGCGGCCGTTCCTGTTCGTCATGGCCTATGCCTATGTCGACATCGTCTCGCCCCAGCGCCTCTCTTACTATCTGCTCAACAGCATCCCGGGCGGCCTCTCGCTGATCATGGCCGGCCTCGCCGCGGCCGCCTGGCTGATCGCCGACGACAAGAGCGGCTCCCGCTTCGCGCCCCGGCAATGGCTGATGCTCCTGCTCGTCGGCTATGCCGGCTTCACCACCTATCATGCCGACATGCCGCTCGACGCGGCCGACAAATGGGAGTGGGCGTGGAAGGCGATCGCCTTCGCCATCTTCCTGCCCTTGACCCTTCGGACCCGCCTAAGGATCGAGGCCTTTCTCCTGTTCATGACCCTGTCGGCGGCGGCGATCATCATCGTCGGCGGGATCAAGACGACGCTGTCGGGCGGCGGCTACGGCGCCCTCAACCTCATGGTCGACAACAATAGCGGGCTCTACGAGGGCAGCATCATCTCGACCTTCGCGATCGCCCTCATCCCAATCATCCTCTGGTTCGCCCGCTTCGGAACCGTCTTTCCCCCCGATTGGCGCACGAAGATCTTCTGCGGCGCCCTCATCCTCGCCTGCCTGCTGATGCCGGTCGGAACCGAGGCGCGGACCGGCCTCGTCTGCATCGCCGTCCTCGCCGTCCTCATGCTCCGCGACGCCAGGCGCAAGCTGCTCTACCTGGCCGGCGCCGGCCTGCTCGTCGTCGCGGCGGTGCCGTTCCTTCCGCAATCCTTCACCAGCCGGATGGAGACGATCCACGGCTACCAGGCCGACGAATCGGCCAATACCCGGCTCGCCGTCTGGGGATGGACTCTCGACTATGTGAAGGACCGTCCCTTCGGCGGCGGCTTCGAGGCCTATCGGCAGAACCGGATCCAGGTCCAGACCGTCGACGAGCGAAGCGTCGGCGACGTCCAGGTGGTGAGCGCCCTGACCCAGGCCGACGAGGGCCGCGCCTGGCACAGCGCCTATTTCGAGATGCTCGGCGAGCAGGGATGGCCGGGCCTCTTCCTCTTCCTTCTGATCCACGGCGCCGGCCTGGTCCGGATGGAGGTGCTGAGGCGCCGCTACCGTCACCGCACCGACGAGCTCGCCTGGGTCTCGCCGCTGGCGACGGCGCTCCAGCATTTCCACATCATCTACCTGGTCGGCGCCCTGTTCGTCGCGGTCGCCTTCCAGCCCTTCATCTGGATGGCCGTCGCTGTCCAGGTCGGCTTCGACAATTGGGTCGCCCGCCGCGAGCGAGGCCAGGGCCGCAAGCCCTGGCCCGCCCGCCCCGCCCTCCCCGCCCAGGCCGGCTAGGGCACGATGTCTTCCTGAACCGCTCATCCTGAGTAGCCGGTGAGCCTGTCGAACCGGCGTATCGAAGGACCGTCCTTCGATACGGGCCTTCGCCGGGCTCAGTCCCTACTTAGGATGAGCGGGTCGCGATTAAGCTCGCCCCGATCCTGCGCTTGCGGAACGAAGGCGGGGCGCGGGGCTTTAGCGGCGGATGAGCGAGCGGCCGGGAACCTTGTGCTATGTCGACGACGCCGAGCCCGGAATCACCCGCCGGCGCCGCGGCCGCTACTGGCAATATTTCGACGCCAAGGGCGAGCGGATCACCGACCGCGCCGAGATCGACCGGCTGAACGCCGTCGGCCTGCCCCCGGCCTATGAGCGCTGCTGGTTCTGCGCCGACCGCAACGGCCACATCCAGGCGGTCGGCTACGACGCCAGGGGCCGCAAGCAATATCGCTACCATCCCGATTTCCGGACCCGGCAGGACAATCTCAAATATGAGCGGCTCGCCGAGTTCGGACGGGCCCTGCCGCGCCTGCGCAAGCGGGTTGAGGAGGACATTGCCGGCAAGCCGACCAGCTGCGAGGCCGTCATCGCCGCCGTCGTCCGACTCATCGACGCCACTCACATGCGCGTCGGCAACGAGGAATATGCCAAGGAGAACAAGAGCTTCGGCGCGACCACCTTGCGCAACCGCCACGCCAGGGTCGAACGCGGCCGGCTGAAGATCAGCTATACCGGCAAGCACGGCCTCAAGCGGACGGTCACCGTCAACGACCGCAACCTCGCCCGGATCGCCCGGCGCACCCAGGACCTGCCCGGCCAGAACCTGTTCGAGTTCCTCGATTCCGAGGGCAAGGCCCGGCCGGTCACCTCGAGCGACGTCAATGCCTATATCAGGGAGGCGACCGGCGAGGAGTTCACGGCCAAGGATTTCCGGACCTGGGGCGCGAGCGTCATCGCCTTCGAGGAGATGGTCCGGCGAGCGCGCAAGCACGGCCGGGTCAGGCTCAAGTCGATCATCGAGCCGGTCGCCGAAGCGCTCGGCAACACCGCCGCGATCAGCCGCAAATCCTATGTCCATCCCGCCCTGATCGAGGCCGCGGCGGACGCCGGAGCGATCGGCGAACGCGGCCTTCCGCGCAAGACCAGATATCTCAGCGCCGCCGAGCGGGGCTTGATCGAGTTCCTCGATTCGCTAGGCGGTTAGAAGAATTCGCCGCCGGCTTGAAAAGAGGATCCGATGACCGGCACGCCAAGGGCGCGCAACCTGTACGAGCGGAGCGCCGAGCGCTGGCACGAAATCGCCGACTGGGTCAGCGCGAACAGCCTCGACCTGATGATGGCGGCGCTCGCCGCCGCCCTCCTCGCCTTGCTCCTCGTCGCCCTGCGCAGCTTCGGCCACCGGCTGATCAGGGAGCGCGACGAAGCGACCGGCTGGCGGGCGATCTTCGGCCGGGTGCTCGCCAGGACGGGCCTCTTCTTCATCGCGATGACGGCGCTCAAGCTGGTCTCGGCGCAGTCGGCGGCGCCGCCCTTCCTGCAGCGGACGATCGACATCCTCTTCGTCGTCGCGGCGGCCCTCCAGGCGGCGGTGTGGGGGCGCGAGCTGATCCTGGGCTTTATCCAGCACCGGGTCGGCGACGAGGAGGAGCATGGCCGGCTGAGCTCGGCGATCGGGATCATCCGGCTGCTCGTCACCGTCACCCTGTTCGCCATCGCGATCATCCTCATCCTGTCGAACCTCGGGGTGAACGTGACCGGCCTGGTCGCCGGCCTCGGAATCGGCGGAATCGCCATCGGCCTGGCGGCTCAGGGGATCTTCTCCGACCTGTTCGCGGCGCTCTCGATCATCTTCGACAAGCCCTTCCGCCGCGGCGACACGATCACCTTCGGAAGCCCGCCGACGACCGGGACGGTCGAGCAGATCGGCCTCAAGAGCACCCGGGTCCGCTCGCTGAACGGCGAGGAGGTGGTGATCTCCAACACCAAGCTGCTCGATCAGCAGCTTCAGAACTGGGCGCTGCTGAGCCGCCGCCGGGCGCTCATGCAGTTCGGAGTGACCTACCAGACTCCGCCCGAGCTGCTGGCCCGGATCCCCGACGAGCTGAAGGCGATCGTCGAGCGGCAGCCGCTGGCCGAGTTCGACCGCTGCCATGCCTGGCAGTTCGGCCCCTCCTCGATCGACTTCGAGCTCGTCTTCCACGTCGACACGCCCGACATGGGCGATTTCATGCAGGTCCGGCAGGAGGTGATGCTGGGCATGATCCGCCGCTTCGCCGAGCTCGGAGTCGACTTCGCCTATCCCACCCAGACCACCTTCACCGCCGCTCCGGACGGCACCCTGGTCATGCCCTACGCGCCGGCCAGGGCCGCCGGCGAGCCCGATCGCGAGGCCAAGCCGGCTCAACGGTAGGCGGGGGCCCCGGCCCATCGCGCCATTTCCGGGGGGCTAGGGGACAGTCACTGTGACTGTCCCCTCAGGCGCTAGGTGGGGACAGTCACTGTGACTGTCCCCTCATACCCGGCGTCACCCTGAACTCGTTTCAGGGTCCAGTCCTCAGCCCGCCCCGCGGCTCGACGCTGGATGCTGAACCAAGTTCAGCATGACGGTGGGGGGCCAACCCGATCGCGGCGAAAAGGCGGGGCGGGCCGCGAACCATTTCCGGCGCTCGCCGTTGGGCCTTTCTCCCGCTTCGAAAGGACCTCCCATGCCGCAGCCCGAACAGCAGCAATCCCCGCCCGGCACCGAAGGCGAGCTCCGGCCGCCGGCCGATCACGGCGAGACCAGCTACAGGGGCTCGGGCAGGCTCGACGACCGCAAGGTGGTGATCACCGGCGGCGACAGCGGCATCGGGCGCGCCGTCTGCATCGCTTATGCCCGCGAGGGCGCCGACATCCTCATCTCCTATCTCAGCGAGCATGAGGATGCGCTCGAGACCGCCCGCTGGGTCGAGCAGGCCGGCCGCAAGGCGGTGCTCGTCGCGGGCGACATCGCCGACCCCGCCCACTGCCGCGCCATCATCGCTCGCGCCGTCGAGGAGTTCGGGCGGATCGACGTGCTCGTCAACAACGCCGCCTTCCAGATGAGCCGCGAGACGATCGAGGAGATTGCGGACGAGGAATGGGACCATACCTTCGCGGTCAACATCGACGCGATGTTCCACCTCGTCAAAGCCGCGCTTCCGCACATGCGGGCCGGCGGCTCGATCATCAACACGAGCTCGATCAACTCCGACAGCCCCAAGCCAACCCTGCTCGCCTACGCGACGACCAAGGGCGCGATCGCCAACTTCTCCGCCGGCCTCGCCCAGATGCTCGGCGAGCGCGGGATCCGGGTCAATTCCGTCGCACCGGGGCCGATCTGGACTCCGCTCATCCCCTCGACCATGCCGCCGGACCAGGTGAGGAGCTTCGGCGACGACACTCCGCTCGGCCGCTGCGGCCAGCCCGCCGAATGCGCCGGCGCCTACGTGCTCCTCGCCTCCGACGAGGGCAGCTACATGTCCGGGGCGCGGATCGAGATCACCGGCGGCAAGCCGGTGCTTTAGGCGGGCGAAGGACGGTCACCGCAAGTGAAGATGGACCCCTCTGAGTTCACAAACGAAGTGCAACACCTAAGACAGGTGTCGCCATGCCCAGCTACCGCCAGCTATCGATCGAGGAACGGTGTGAGATTGCCCGCCTTCATGAAGGCGGGCAATCGATCCGGCAGATC
>DATMVG010000066.1:0-2636 GCA_035563315.1 Allosphingosinicella sp.
GCCCGGGGCATTGATGCCGGCGAGGACGCTGGCGGGGCCCTGGATGACGTCGTGATTGGTGACGATGTGGAGATTGAAGGTGGGCGTAAAGCCATCCGGCACGCCCTGCGCCGCGGCTTGCCCGCCGACGCTGAGCCCGGCCACGGATGCGGCCGCCAACAAAGAACGCCTGAATCCAACCATGTGCATGATCTGCATCGGAAATCCCCCCTCTTTCGCTTCGGCGGAGGCGGCAAAACGATGCAGTTTTCCCCGAGTCGCCCCCGACCGAGACCGCGAACCTATGCGAAGATTCGGGACGGAAAAAGCATTATTTGAAGTCTACTGGGAAGTCGTCGGTATCCCGCCGCGCGGTCTTCCTAAGGTCATGCGATAAGCCTCAGAAACGCCTTCATTATTTTCCCGTCATGAGAATGGCCCGCGGCGGTCGCCGATCCGGATGCCTATCCACAGCGTGCGCGGGGTCGCCCGCTCGACGATGCCGGTGCCCGAAATGCCGGCGACGATGCGCGCTCCGGTCAGATTTTCGGCGCGCACCTCGATCGCCAGCGTCCGGGTCACCGGCGCCACGGCGACCGCATCGAAGGTGAGGGCGTCGCCGATCCGCTGGCGGTTGAGATCATCCTCATATTGGCTGCCCGCATATCGTCCGCTGAGCGAGGCGAAGGCGCCTCGCCGCCCCTGCCACGACAAAGTCGCCGACGCGCTGTGGCGCGGCGCCTGAGCCGGGCGCAGGCGGTCGAGGGCGACGGCGGCGCCGCTCGCCCGAACCTCGGCATCGGCGAAGCTGTAGCCGGCGGCGAGCCGCCAGCGCCCGAGCGCGAGGCTCGAATCCACCTCGACTCCGCGGCTGACGATGGCATCGACGTTGCGGCGCTGCCGGAACTGCCCTCCCGCCGCGACGAAGCCGACGCCGGGGAAGGCTCCCGGCCCCTCGCCCAGGGTCACGTTAGCGATCGCCTGCTCGAGCCGGTTGGCGAACAAGGTCACTCCGAGGCGAAGCGCCGGCGCGGGTCTAAGGTCGAGGCCCGCTTCGACCCCGTCGAGCCGCTCGGGCGCCAGCGCCGCGTTCGCGGCGGTGGCGTCGACGCCGACCCGGAAGGGACGATAGAGCTCGTTCAGAGTCGGCAGCCGCCAGCCGCGATAGGCGGCGGCGCGCAGCGCCATCGCCGACGAGGCGCGCCAGCCGACGCCGGCCCGCCCCGTCGCCTCCCAGCCGCCGCGGCCAGGAAAGCGCGTGTCGGTGAGCGAGGCGCCGGTGGCGAGGACGCGCTCGCGCAATATCCCCTCTTCGATCCGCCAGCGGTCGATCCGGGCGCCGGCGCTGAGCGTCAGGGCGCGCCTTTCCCAGCCGATCTCGGCGAAGCCGCCGACGGTTCGGGTCCGGCCGCCGGCGACCCGGCCGCGGGTAGGCGCCCCGGCGCTATAGGCGAACAGCTCCTGCGTGCGCCCTTCGGTCTCGCGCCAGTCGGCGCCGATGCGCAGCTCGAGCGGGCCGGTGACCGGCCGTGCCTCGAGGCGGGCGCCGAGGCCGGTCGACGGCACCGAATATTGGTCGAGCGTCTGGGTCGCCACGGCGCGGTCGGCACCCAAGGCGGCGAAGCGGTTGGCGAAGTCGCGCACCTGCACATAGGCGGAGGCCGAAAAGGGGAGGCCGCCGCGGCCGACCAGGCGGACCGAGGCGTCGGCGCCGCTCGTCTCGATCTCGCTGAGCGCGGTGCCGCGCTCGCGGGAATCGGCGAAGGCTCCGACATTGCCCTGGAGCTCGAGGCCTGCGGCGATCGGGGTCACCGCGCGCACGGCGACGCTCCCCTGGCGATAGGGGGACGGGCGGTCGGCCGGCCCGAGCTGGCTGGCGACGATCGGGACGAAGCCGTCGCCGCTCGCCCAGGCGGCGGAGAAAGTGGCGAAGCCCCGGCCGAGCGGGAGGCCGATCCCGGCAAAGCCGTCGACTCCGTCGCGGCTTCCATAGGCAAGCCTCGCCGAGGCGCCGGCCAGCTCGTCGGGCGCGGCGCTGGTCAGCTCGATCGTCCCGGCGAGCGCTCCCGGGCCGTTGGCGCCCGTGCCGCCGCCGCGCACGACCCTGATCCGGCCGAGCCGGCGCGGATCGTAGGCCGGCCAGCTGATCCAGCCGCCGAACGGATCGGTCTGCGGCACGCCGTCGAGGATCATCAGGGCCCGGCTCGAGGCATTGCCGCCCAGCGCCCGAAGGGTCGCGCCCTGGCTGGTCGGATTGGCGGAGCGCGCATCGGAGCGCCGGAACTGCTGGAAGCCGGGCACGTCGCGAAGAACGTCCTCGAGCCGGTTGGAGGGCGAATTGGCGAGCCGATCGCGCCCGATCTCGACCGTGTCGTAGACCTCTTCGCCGCGGCCGAGGTCGAGGCCGCGGCCGGTGACGACGATGACCGGCTCCCCGCCTTGGTCGGGCGCCTGGCCGAAGGCGGGCGCGGCCGCGGCGAACAGGAAGAGGGCGCAGCGTCGGATCACCGCCTCCGCTTACAGCAAAAAGCCGCGCCGGCGAGGCCCGGCGCGGCTTGAGCCTGGCCGAAGCGCCGGGTCAGGACGGATTGCGCGCCGCCGCCGCCGCCTCGAGCTCGGAGCGAGTCATCGAAATGACGAGGCCGCGGTCGTTCCGG
>DATMVG010000067.1:0-8636 GCA_035563315.1 Allosphingosinicella sp.
CGCCTTCGCGCCGTCCGGCGCCGAGGCGCTCGCCTTCAAGCTCGATTCAGGGGCGGTGCCCAATCTTCCGGCGCCGCGCCCGTGGCGCGAAATCTGGGTGTACAGCCCGCGCCTCGAAGGCATCCACCTGCGCGGCGGCCCGATCGCGCGCGGCGGGCTGCGCTGGAGCGACCGGCGCGACGATTTCCGCACCGAGATACTCGGGCTGATGAAGGCGCAGCTGGTCAAGAATGCGGTGATCGTGCCGACCGGGGCCAAGGGCGGCTTCTATCCCAAGCAGCTTCCGTCCGCCTCCGACCGCGACGCCTGGCAGGCGGAGGGGACCGAATCCTATCGAATCTTCATCCGCGCCCTGCTGTCGGTCACCGACAATATCGTCGAAGGCAAGGTCGTCCATCCGCCGCAGGTGACGGTGCGCGACGGCGAGGATCCCTATTTCGTCGTCGCCGCCGACAAGGGCACTGCGACCTTCTCCGACGTCGCCAACGCCATCGCCGTCGCCCAGAATTTCTGGCTCGGCGACGCTTTCGCAAGCGGCGGCAGCTACGGCTACGACCACAAGGCGATGGGGATCACCGCCCGCGGCGCCTGGGTCTCGGTCCAGCGCCACTTCCGCGAGATGGGCGTCGACGTCCAGACCCAGCCGATCAGGGTCGCCGGCGTCGGCGACATGTCCGGCGACGTGTTCGGCAACGGCATGCTGCTGTCCCCGTCGATCAAGCTGGTCGCCGCCTTCGACCATCGCCACATCTTCCTCGACCCCGATCCCGATCCGGCGGCGAGCTGGGCCGAGCGCAAGCGGATGTTCGCGCTGCCGCGATCGACCTGGGCCGACTATGACAAGGCGCTGATCTCGAAAGGCGGCGGAGTCGTTCCGCGCAGCCAGAAATCGATCCCGCTCAGCCCGGAAGTGCAGTCTCTGCTGGCCATCGAGGAGACCGAGGTCGAGCCGGCCGCGCTCATCTCGGCGATCCTCAAGGCGCCTGTCGACCTGCTCTGGTTCGGCGGCATCGGCACCTACGTCAAGGCGCGCAGCGAGAGCCAGGCGGAGGTCGGCGATCCGGGCAACGACGCGATCCGGGTCAACGCCTTCGAGCTTCACGCCAAGGCGATCGGCGAGGGCGCCAACCTCGCCATCACCCAGGCGGGCCGCGTCGAGTTCGCCCAGGCCGGCGGGCGCATCAACACCGACTTCATCGACAATTCGGCCGGCGTCGACTGCTCCGACAACGAAGTGAACATCAAGATCCCGCTCAACCGCGAGATGGCGGAAGGACGGCTCGAATTCGAGGAACGCAACCTGCTGCTCGCCGAGATGACCGACGAGGTCGCCGCGATCGTCCTCGAGGACAACCGCCTGCAGACCCTGGCGCTGTCGATCGCCGAGCGCGGCGGCGCGCGCGCTCTTCCGCAGCTTGTGCGGGTGATCGAGATCCTCGAGGAGAGCGGCCGCCTCAACCGCGCCGTCGAGGGGCTGGAGAGCAACGAGGAGCTGCTTCGCCGCGCCCAGCAGAATCACGGCCTTACCCGTCCCGAACTGGCGGTGCTGCTCTCGACCGCCAAGATGCGGCTGCAGGCGGCGATCGAAACCGCGAAATGGACCGACGATCCGACGCTCGAGCCGCAGCTGCTCGGCGCCTTCCCGCCGCAGCTCCAGGAGCGCCACCGTGCGGCCCTGCTCCAGCACCGGCTGCGGCGCGAGATCATCGCCACCAAGATCGCCAACCGGCTGGTCAACCGGCTCGGCATCGTCGCTCCCTTCGCGCTGACCGAAGAGGAGGGCGCCGCCTTCGGCCAGGCCGCGGCCGCGTTCGTCGCCGCCGAGCGGCTGTTCGGAATGGAGCGGCTGTGGACCAACATCGATTCGGCCGACGTCCCCGAACAGGTGCGACTCGCCTTGTTCGACCAGGCCGCCATTGGCCTCCAGCTCCACATCGCCGACCTGCTGCGCTGCACCTCGCCCGACGTGCGTCCCGGCGAGATCGTCGAACAGCTTCGGCCCGGCCTGGACAAGCTCGTCGCCTCGCTCGACGACCTGCTCAGGCCCGAGCCGCGCGCCGAGGCGAGCGGGCTGAGGGCTCAACTCGAGGAGATGGGCGCGCCGCGCGAGCTGATCGACGGCGTAGTCCGCCTGTTCGAGCTCAACGGCGGCATCGGCCTGGCCGTGCTCGGCCAGAAGCTGGACGTCGACGAGGTCGTGCTGACCCAGGCCTATACCAAGCTCGGCGAGGCGCTCGGCCTCGACTGGGCGCAGACCGCCGCCAACCATTTCCAGGCCGGCGACCAGTGGGAGCGGCTGCTGACGACGGGCCTGGCCCGCGACTTCGAGCAATTGCGGCTCGAATTTCTCGGCCGCCACAGCGGCAGCGACCCCAAGGCGCTCGTCGATCGCTGGGTGACCGACCAGAGCGCTCGCATCGAGCAGTTCCGCCGCACCGTCGACCGCGCCCGCACGGCCTCGGTCACGACCGCGCCGATGCTCGCCCAGATCGCGACCCAGGCGAGGGTGCTGCTAGCCAGATAGCTCCCCGCCCCTGACGGGAGGGGCGCAGGCGCGTTCGAACAGCCACACCCGGATCGCGCTGGCGAGGTTGGCCGGCGCCGGCGATCGCACCCGCTCAGCGTCGATCCTCGCGACCAGGGCGTTCAGCGGCAGCCCTTCCGCCGCGGCCGCCTCGCGAAGCGCCGTCCAGAAGATCGGCTCGAGGCTGATCGAGGTCGCGTGGCCGGCGATCATCACCGAGCGTTTCACCGGGCCGGAGGGGACAGTCACTTTCACGCCCGGCGCGCCCCTGCTCACATCACAGCGCGCGAAAGTGACTGTCCCCAATTCCTGCGCGGGAGCGTGAAAGTGACTGCCCCCATTGCCATCAATACATGTGCTGGCCGCCGTTGATCGACAGCGTCGAGCCCGTCACGAAGCCGGCCTCTTCCGAGCACAGGAAGGCGACGCCGCGCGCGATCTCGTCGGCGCGGCCGAGCCGGCCGACCGGAATCCGGGCGACGATCTTCTCGAGGACGTCGGGCGGAACCGCCGCCACCATCTCGGTGTCGATATAGCCCGGAGCGATCGCGTTGACAGTGATTCCGGCGCGGGCGCCTTCCTGGGCCAGCGCCTTGGTGAAGCCGTGGATTCCCGATTTCGCCGCGGCGTAATTGACCTGGCCATATTGGCCGGCCTGGCCGTTGATCGAGCCGATATTGACGACCCGGCCGAACTTGCGGGCGTTCATGCCGTCCCAGACCGCCTTGGCCATGTTGAAGCAGCCGCCGAGATTGACGTCGATCACCTCGTCCCACATCTGGCGGGTCATCCGCTTCATCGTGCCGTCGCGGGTAATTCCGGCATTGTTGACGAGGACGTCGACCGGCCCCAGCTCGCTTTCCACCTGCTGGACTCCGGCGAGGCAGGCGTCGAGGTCGGAGACGTCCCACTTATAGGATTTGATGCCGGTGCGCTCGCTGAACTCGCGCGCTTTCTCCTCGTTGCCGGCGTAATTGGCGGCGACGTCGAGCCCCGCATCGCGCAACGCGACGCTGATCGCCTCGCCGATGCCGCGGGTCCCGCCGGTGACGATAGCAACGCGTGCCATGATCCTCTCCTTCGTTCTTGCCGTGGGCCGGGCCTTATTGCGGCGGCAGCCAACCTTCAAGCTCGCGCCCAACGAGGCGGCGGAGCATCGCCATCCCCGCTTCGCCGTCGTTGAGGCAGGGAAGGTAGGCGAAGTCGGTGCCGCCGGCGCCGAGGAAGGTGTCGCGGCCTCGTATCGCCAGCTCCTCGAGCGTCTCAAGGCAGTCGGCCGCGAAGCCCGGGGCGACCACGGCGACCTTCGTCACGCCCTGCCCGGGCAGGCCGGCCAGCACCTTGTCCGTCGCCGGCTCGAGCCATTTCGCCCGCCCGAAGCGCGACTGGAAGGCGACGAGGAGCTCGCGCCCCATCGCGGCCGACAGGAGCCGCGCCGTCTTTCGGCAATGGCAATGATAGGGATCGCCGAGCTCTAACGTGCGCTCCGGCATGCCGTGGAAGCTGGCCAGGATCGCCTGCGGCTCGAAAGCGAGCTCGCCCAGCGCGGCCTCGACCGTCGCCTTGAGCGCGCCGATATAGGCCGGATCGTCATGATAAGGCGGCAGCGTCCGCACCGCCGGCTGCCAGCGCAGCCGCCGCAAATGGGCGAAGGCTTCGTCGTTCGCGGTCGCGGTCGTGGCGGCGCAATATTGGGGATAGAGGGGCGCGATCAGGATGCGCTCGCAGCCGGCCGCCTTGAGCGCGTCGATCCTCCCGGCGATGGCCGGCCGGCCGTAGCGCATCGCATGGTCGACGATGACCCCCTCGCCGAACGCTCCGGCCAGCGCCCTGGCCTGGCGCTCGGTGATGGCGGCGAGCGGGGAGCCCTCGCCGGTCCATATCTGCCGGTAGGCGTGGGCGGACTTTTTCGGCCTCCGGGTGAGGACCAGGGCTCGCAGGATCGGCTGCCAGACGAGCTGCGGGATCTCGACGACGCGCGGGTCGGAGAGGAATTCCTTGAGGTAGACCTTCACCGCTCCCGGCTCGGGCGCATTGGGGGTGCCGAGGTTGATCAGCAGGACGCCGATCCTGGGCGGGGCGACGGCGGGGTGATCGGGAGGAGGCTTCACCCGCGGCCGCCGATGACGAGCGGAAGCGCGCGCAGCCGGCGCCCGGTCAGCGAGAAGAGCGCATTGGCCACCGCCGGAGCGGCGGTCGGCACCGCCAGCTCGGTGACTCCGCCGGGCTCCTCCTCGCTCTCCAGCAACTCGACCGTCACTTCGGGCGAGTCGCGCAGGATCGGCAGGCGGTAGGCGCCGATGGTGCGCGCCGACGGCGTGCCGTTGGCGATGTCGAGCGGGTTGCCGGTCGCCGCCGAGATGCCGTGGACGATGCCGCCCTCGATCTGCTGCTTGACGATCTCCGGGTTGACGATTCGCCCGCAATCCACGGCGCAGACCGCTCGAAGCACCCTGATGCGCTGCTCCCGGGTGACCTCGATCTCGACGAGGGTGGCGACGTGGGAGCCGAAGGCGCTGTGCGCCGCGATGCCCATGCCGCTGCCCGGGGCGCCGCCGTCCCAGCCGCCGATCGAGGTCGCGGTGGTGAGCGCTCGGGCGAGCCGCGGATTGCCGCCCAGCATCCGCATCCGGAAGGACAGCGGCTCCATCCCGGCGAGGCGGGCGAGCTCGTCGAGGAAGCATTCGGTGAAGAAGCAGGTGTAGCTGTGGGCCCCGGAGCGCCAGATTCCGGTCTCGATGCCGAGCTCGACCTCGACATGGTCGACGGCGACGTTGGGGATGTCGTAGGGCGGCCGGGCGCCGGCGGTCGCGCCGCCGTCCGGTCGGAAGAAGCTCGTCGAGGTTCGCAGTCGCCGCGCCACCGCCGCCGCGGTCGACGGCGCCGCGATCCGGGCGCTCCAGCTTGCGATCCCGCCGCGCCCGATCCAGGCCGTCATCCGGGCCGCCGCCGGCGCCCGCGGAGTGTCGCGCTGGATCTCCTGGATTCGCGGCCAGGTGAGCTGCACGGGCCGGCCGAGCTGGGCCGCGATCACCGCCGCCTGCTCGATCGCCTCGGTCTCGAGCTTGCGCCCATAGCCGCCGCCGACCAGCGTCGGATAGAGCGCCACCTGAGCCTCGCCGAAGCCGATCGCTCGCGCTGCGGCGGCTCGGGCCAGGCCCGGCGCCTGCGTCGGCGCCCAGATTTCGAGCCGGTCGCCGATCAGCCGGGCGGTCGCGGCGAGGGGCTCGACCGGGGCGTTGGGGGCGAGTCCGGCCGAGTAGCGGGCGGTGACCGGGCTCGCTCCCGGGAAGCCGCCGTCGGGGTCGCCCTCCTCGAAGACCCGCTCGCCCTCGTCGCCGTCGAGCGCCGCCGCCAGGCCCTCGCGCAGGCCCGCGCTGGACGGAAGGCCGGCCGGCACCTCGAAACGCGGCCGGAGCGCGTCGAGCGCCCTCGCCGCGGCCCACCAGTTGGTCGCCGCGACGGCGAGCCAGTCGCCCTGCTCGATCACGCTGAGCGCGCCCGGAACCGCCTCGGCGGCGGCCCGGTCCATCGCCGTCCGGCGGCTTCCGCGAGGAGCGCTTCGCACCGCCGCATAGACCATGTCGGGCAGCCTGACGTCGCCGGCGAAGACCGCCGAGCCGTCGATCTTGGCGGGAAGGTCGAGGCGCGGCAGAGGCTGGCCGACGAGGCGGTCGTCGAGGCCGCCGCGAACCGGCAGATTGTCGGGCAGCGGCTGGCGGGCGGCGGCTTCGGCGAGCTCGGCAAAGGCAATCCGGTCGGCGCCGCGCCACACGAAGCCCGCGCGGGTGTCGAGCTCCTCCCAATCGGCTTCCCAGCGCTCCGCCGCCGCCTTGCTGAGCAGGGCGCGGGCGGCGGCGCCGGCTTCGCGAAGCCGCGGCTCGAACGCCCGCACCGAGGTCGATCCGGCGGTCAGCATCAGCGCCTCGCGGGCCGCATAATGGCCCGCCGCCCAGCGGTCGATGCCGAAGGCGCCGGGGAAGGCGCTGTCGGCCGACGCTTCCTCGGCGAGCAGGAAATTGGCGTAGAGCGGGCTCACCGGGGCGGGCTCGACCGAGACCGTTCGCCAGTCGGCGCCGAGCTCGTCGGCGAGGATCTGGGGCAGGCTGGTATAGACACCCTGCCCGACCTCGGCTTGCGGCACCGCGACGATGACCCGGCCGTCGCGGGCGATCTTGAGGAAGGCGTTGAACAGAGTCTCGCCCTCGGCGGCGCGAAGGTTGGGCGTGTAGCGGCGCGGCCACAAGGTCCAGGCGAGGACCAGGCCGATGCCGGCGCCGCCGCCGATCAGCACCGTCCGGCGGCTGATTCCTCGTCCCTCGCCGTCGCTCGCCATGCTGGGCCTGATAGAGGGGCCCCGAACCGGCGGCTAGAGCGTTGCGGGACCGTCCACTTGATTCCGAGCGCCGGATTCGTCACGGACTCGGGCGAGGAGAAAAAGATGGCGGCACGCCTGTTCCAGCGCTCGAAGAACGCGATGCAGTCGGGCAAGGCGCGCGCCGGCGAGTGGGTGCTCGCCTTCGAATCGAAGCGGCCCAAGCGCCCCGACCCGCTGACCGGCTGGTCGGGCGGCGCCGAGACCCAGGAGCAGGTCAAGCTCACCTTCCCGACCCTCGAGGCGGCGCGCGCCTATGCCGAGCGCCACGGCATCGACTACCATCTGGTCCCGCCCTCCGAGCCGAAGCTCAAGCTCCAGGCCTACGCCGACAATTTCCGCTGACCGCCGTCGAGCCTGTCTCCGTCAACCCAGCGAAAGCCGGAATCTCTCTGCCTTTCTGGCGCCTGGAGCGAATATCCGCATCCGACCCGCGCGGAACCCCAAGCTCAGCGCAGCATCTCGCCGGCGAGCAGAAGGAGCATCTTCACGTCGATCGCACAGCCCTCGGCGCGCTTGGCGGCGACGAAGGCCGCGACCTCGTCGAGCGGCACCCGGTGGACGAGGATGTCCTCGCCGTCGACCCCGCCGCCCTCGCCGGTCCTGGCGAGCCCGTCGGCGCGAAGCAGGGTGAAGCCCTCCGACGACATGCCCGGCGACGCATGGAAGCGGCCGAGCTCGGTCATCCGCTCGGCCCTATAGCCGGTCTCCTCCTCGAGCTCGCGGATCGCGGCCGTCGCCGCCTCCTCGCCTTCCTCCTCGTCGCCGACCAGGCCGGCGGGAAGCTCGAGGCAGCGCCGGCCGAGCGGCACCCGATATTGCTCGACGAGGATGACGTGGCGGCCGGATTCGTGCGTCTCGACGGCGAGGATCACCGCCGCGCTGACTCCGCGCGTGCGCGCGACATATTCCCATTTGCCGCGCCGCTTGGCGACGATGAACCTGCCCTGCCAGGCGATCTCCTCAGGCTCGTCCGCGCCGGGCCTCACAATTCGACCAGCCGGTCCGGCAGCTCGTTGGGATCGTCGAGCGTCTTGGGCAGGATTCGGGCAAGCACCTCGCCGATCCTCTCGACCGCCTGGGCCATGCCCGCGCCGGGGCGGCCGGCCTTGACCTCGTCGATCAGCACCGCCATCGCCTCGCCCCAGATTTCGGGCTCGACCTGGCCGGCGATCGCCTCGTCGGCGACGATCTCGGCGCGATGCTCGAGCAGCGAGAGATAGAGCAGGACGCCGGTTCGGCCCCGGGTCTTCAGCTCGCAGCCGGTGCGGAACAGCTCGATCGCCCGGCGGTGGACCCTTCGAGTCTTGGTCCGCCCGGGAGTCAGCGCCATCCTAAGCGGCATGTAAGCGAGGATCAGCCTGACCAGCAGGAAAGCGAGGGCGAGCAGGGCGAACAAGGCCACCATCAGGGCGCCGCGCGAGAATTCCGCGTTCCAGCCGAGCGCAAGCCCGGCCGCCCAGTCGATCCAGCCCTGGGGGAGCAAGGCGAGCTTGGCCGGCACCACGAGCATGGCGAGGACCGCATAATGGAGCGCGACGTCGTGATAGGCGTCGGAGCGGCCCGCGACGATGGTGACGATCTCGCCGTCGCTGCCGCGTTCGGCCTTGGCCACCGCGGCGGTGACGAGCTCATGGTCCTGGCGGCTCAGGCGCTGCATCACCACCCCCCCGAGGCGCCGCCGCCGCCGAACGAGCCGCCGCCGCCGGAAAAGCCGCCGCCGCCGAAACCGCCGCC
>DATMVG010000068.1:0-4945 GCA_035563315.1 Allosphingosinicella sp.
TTGTCTTCCTCGTCGACGTCTCGGGATCGATGAACTCGGTGGACAAGCTGCCGCTGGTCCAATGCTCGCTGGCCTTGCTCGCCGAACGGCTGAACCGCCGCGACCGAGTCGCCATTGTCGTCTATGCCGGCGCGGCGGGGCTGGTGCTGCCGTCGACGTCGAGCCGCGACGACGTGATCGAAGCGTTGAAGCGCTTGCAGGCGGGCGGTTCGACCGCCGGGGCGGCCGGCATTCGGCTCGCTTACCAGACCGCCCGCGCCAACATGATCGAAGGCGGGATCAACCGCGTGATCCTCGCCACCGACGGCGACTTCAACGTCGGCGTGACCGACAACGAGGCGCTCGTCGATATGGTGGAGCGCGAGCGCGAAGCCGGGATCACACTGACCACGCTGGGCTACGGGACCGGCAATTACAACGAAGCGATGATGGAGCAGATCGCCGATCACGGTAACGGAAATTACGCCTATATCGACAGCCCGCGCGAAGCCCAGAAGGTCCTCGACCAGGAGCTCGCCTCGACGCTTTTCACCATCGCCCAGGACGTCAAGATCCAGGTCGAGTTCAACCCGGCCTATGTCAGCGAATACCGGCTGATCGGCTACGAGAACCGGCTTCTCGCGGAGCAGGATTTCGACAACGACTCGGTCGATGCCGGCGACATCGGCGCCGGACACCAGGTGACCGCGCTCTACGAGATCGTGCCGACCGGAAGCCCCGGCTGGCTGCCCGACCGGCGCTATGAGGCCAACCGGCGCGAGGCGGCGGGAACCGGCAATGACGAGCTTGCCTTCCTGAGGCTTCGCTACAAGCTGCCCGGCGAGCGCGAATCCCGCCTGATCGAGCAGCCCGTCTCGGCCCGGCTGGTGCGGGCGGCGCGGGCGCCGGAGGGAGACACCGCCTTCGTCGCCGCGGTCGCCGCTTACGGTCAGCTGCTCAGGGGCGACACCAACCTGGGCGGATTCACCTTCGCCGATGCGCGCCGGCTGGCGCAGCGTGCCCGCACCGACGATTATTGGCGCCGCGAGTTCGCCCGACTCACCGAAATCGCCCAGCGCCAACGCTTTGCCGGTGGCGGAGAGGGGGAGAAACGCTGATCCGACCAGGAATAGATGTGAGCCTTTTCACGAGGCCTTGTAGCCCGGATTGTCGTTCGCGCCTCTGCTCGACTGCCTTGTAGAGTCCAACAGCAATATATTATGGTTCGCGGTTGCTGGAGGAGTCTGCCATGATTCCCGTTCTCCCCTCGAAACCCCATTATACCCAGGATGTCGCCGCGGTCGCCGCTGAGCTCGCGAATATTCCGCAAAATTATGCGCAGGAGCTCGCCAACACCGGCATAAGGGTGGTCGCCTGCCGCGACAGCGTCGTCGACCACCTGCCGCACCTGCTCAACGTCGACGTGCGCAACTGGCCGGCGGGTTCTTCGTGGAAAAACATTCCCGGAGTCTACAGCCCCGGCGACAAGACGGTGGTCATCGCCACCGTCGCCGGGCCAGGGGGCGCGCGTCGGGTCCCCGGCATGGGCGAGCGCCATGGCTCGGTGAGCCTGGCCGTGCACGAGACGTTCCACGGCCACGATTACGCGCGCAGCCACCGAAAGTCCAAGAATGCCGGTTTCAGGCTGGCCTGGGCGGCGGACAAATTGCTGCTTCGCGACGCCTATTACGTCAACGACACGGCCGGCCCCGAGGAGAGCTATGCCGAGAGCGCGGCGCGCGTTTTCGGCCGCGACCAGCGCTTCCGGACGGCGTGGCCGACCCTGACCGCCTTCTGGGAAGGCCCGCCGCCGGGACTGGCCGACGACGCCGACGACCAGGTCGAAGACGATTCGGTGGAGCCGGAAGGCCCCAGCGAGGCCTCGGTGATCGGAATCGCCCGAATCCTCGACGACAAGTCGATCGAGCTCGACATGAGGGCGGAAGGTCCCGACGGCCTGGTCGGCCACGGCCTGATCGTGATCGGCGCCGACGAGGATCGCTATGAGCGCGTCGCCGGCCATCTCGGGCTGAACGACCCACAGTTCATGGCCGATGTCGGCGACGACAGCGGCGCGCTGCCGATCCTGCCGTTCGACTGACGGCTCGGGCGGCGGTCCGGGCCCGCCGGCGAAGCGAAGGAGGAACGACGCAATGCCCAATCCTGGCGGGGCCGGGGGCAACGGCCTCAGCGGGTTTTCCGTCCATTCCGCGAACTCCGACGACGCCGGCGTCATGGGGACCCTCAACCAGGAGGTCGCGCTCGCCGGCTTCGGACTCGCCGACCCCTCGCCCAGGGCGACCGACCCGGAAACCGCCGCCCGCCAGTATCTCGAGAACGCCATCGCCAGCGCCGCCGCGCCCTCCTTCACCATGCCTTCGCCGGAGGGACTGTCGGGAGGCTTCCGGCTGCTCGGAACCGAGACGATCGAGCTGACCGGCACCAAGACGGTCAAGTTCCGGCAGGTCTTCAACAAGATCCCCGTCTACGGGTCGCTGGTCACGGTCGAGCTCGACGAGAATAACGCGCTGATCGGGATCAACTCCGCGCTCGGCGCTCCGGAGAACGTCAGCCCGGTCGCGGAAGTCGCGCCGGCCGAAGCCGTCCGCACCTTGCGCAAGGCCGGCGCCGATCCCGAGCCGGGCGAGGTCGGCCGACTCGTCTTCTATTATGACGATCGCGACGCCGAGCCGCGCTGGCGCCTGTGCTACCTGTTCGAGGACGTCTCGCTGGCCGAACGCGACGAGGATGACGATCAGGCGCCCGCTTATGCGGTCATGCCGATGCACAATTACCTCGTCGACGCCCATAGCGGCGAGATCGTCGTGCAGCTGAACCGGATCGCCGGCGCCACCACGGTCCAGGCGCTCGACGAGCTCGGCGTGACCCGCGACCTTCGAGTCTCGGCCAATCCCTCGCCGCCGGCCAACCTCCTCCACGATCCGGTCGCCAATGTGCACACCTATGATCATGCCTTCCGCGACTGGCAGCTTCGGAAGAGGGACCTAACCAGCCAATATTGCACCGATCCGCCTTCCTTGTCGCCCGGCGCCGTCAGCGCGCATGCCAATGCGACCGCCGTCGTCGAGTTCCTGCGCAACGTGCTGAGGCGGCGCGGCCTCGACAATCGCGACGGGCCTTTGATCAGCAGCGTCAATTGCATCTACTGGCGGCAGCCGGCCGGGCCGAACGAATGGCGCAACGCCGCCTGGATCGGCTCGCAGATGGTCTACGGCCAGCGCAGCGCCGGCGCTAACCTGGTCTCGACCGCCGCCGATCTCGACGTCGTCGCCCACGAGATCGTCCACGGCCTCACCCAATTCACCGCGAACCTGGAATATCTCGGCGAGACCGGAGCGCTGAACGAATCCTATTCGGACATATTCGGCGTGATCATCGCCAATTTCGACAAGCCCGACCGCGATTCCTGGGATTACCGTATCGGCCTGACCTTTCGAGGCGACGGCAACCCCCTTCGGGACATCTCCAACCCCGCCACCCGCGGCTTCCCCGCGCATATGGACGACTATGTGGCCAAGGCGGACGACGACGACAGCGGCGGAGTCCACACCAACAGCTCGATCCACAACAAGGCGGCGCACGCGATCATGGTGGCGCGAGGAGCGGACGGATCGCCCCTGTTCAGTGCGTCGGAGCTGGCCGGTCTGTTCTACCTCGCCCTTACCCAGCACCTGTCGCGAAGGTCGCGCTTCTCGGACAGCCGGCGCGCGCTCGAAGCCTCGGCCCTCACCCTGTTCCGGCTGCTTCCGCAGCCGCAGATCCAAGAACGGCTGACCGCGATCCGAGACGCCTTCGACTCGGTCGGGATCGCCTGAACGAGGCAGGAATCGGCAGCGCTCAGCCCGGCCGCACGGGAGTCCAGCGCTTCAGCCGACGTTCCGCCTTCGCCGCGGGACTCTCGCCGTCATAGGAGATGGCGACCGCCTCTATGTCCGGGCGCGGATCGTCGAAGGCGTTGAGGTTCAGCGTCGCGTAGGCTCGGCCGCCAATCTCGACGACCGCGCCGACATAGATTCCGCAGCAGCCGCACAGGATATAATCGGCCGCCCGGGCGGCGAAGCGGTAGCGCAGCGCCTGATCGCCCAGCTCCAGCTTCGCCGAGCCGGCAGGATCGCTGACCGTCCGGGCGCCGTGCTTGCGGCAGAAGCCGCACTGGCAGGCGCGAGGCGCTAGCGGCTGCTCGCTCTCAAATTCGAAACGGATCGCGCCGCAATGGCATCGGCCGGAACGGCGCATGTCAGGTTCCCGAGGGGCAGCGGCCTCGGGCCAAGCGCCCGGGCGCCTCGCGACCGCGTCGGCAATGATGGCTCAGGACCAATGAGCCCCTGCCGGCCCCCGCGGCAGCGCGGCTCGCTTAGACATCGAGATTGGCCACGTTGAGGGCATTTTCCTGGATGAAGTCGCGTCGGGGCTCGACGACGTCGCCCATCAGGCGGGTGAAGATCTCGTCGGCGACGTCGGCCTGCGCCACCTCCACCCTCAGCAAGGCGCGATTGTCGGGATCGAGCGTGGTCTCCCACAGCTGGTCGGCGTTCATCTCGCCGAGCCCCTTGTAGCGCTGCACCGCAAGGCCCTTGCGGCCGGCGGCGAGCACGGCCTCGAGCAGCTGGGTCGGCCGGGTGACGAGGCTGCCGCGGGGATCGGGACGCCGGGCGGGGCTTGCGCCCTCCTCTTCCTCGTCCTCGTCGGTGTCCGCCTCCGCGGCCTGGGCCGAGGCCTTGACCGAGACCAGGCGCGAGGCGCCGGCATAGGTGCCGGCCTCGGCGATGGCGAGGCCGTGCAGCTTGCGCGCTTCGGCCGAGACCAGGAACTTGTGGTCGATGACGTGATGATCGGTGACGCCGCGCCACAGGCGGCGCAGCACATAATCGCCGTCGGCGCCGATCTCGCCGGTCCAGCGGCCTTCCTCGTCGCCGGCGCCCAGCCAGTCGGAGGCGCGGAGATC
>DATMVG010000069.1:0-5636 GCA_035563315.1 Allosphingosinicella sp.
ACCGCCGCGGGTGGCGATGGCGGGCTTCACCGTGCCGCCCGACATCATGTAGCCGTGCAGGTCGTTGGAGAAGCGGGCGAGCTCCTCGCCGATCGCCTTGTTGCGGCGCATCAGCCAATTGTACTGCATCACCGCCGGAACCGCGACGGCGAGGCCGAGCGCGGTCATGATCAGTGCCTCCCCGACCGGGCCGGCGACGGCGTCGATCGAAGCCTGGCCGGCGGCGCCGATCTTGATCAGCGCCCGGTAGATGCCCACGACGGTGCCGAACAGGCCGACGAACGGAGCGGTCGAGCCGACCGTGGCGAGGAGGGCGAGGCCGGTCGACAGCTTCGACGTGATCGCGCCCTGGGTGCGCTGCAGCGAGCCGATCATCCAGTCGTGCTGGTCGATCGGGTCGGTCAGCTTGCTGTGCTGCTCCTGGGCGAGAATGCCGTCGTCGACGATCTGGCGGTAGGCGCCGTTCTTGTCGAGCTTGTTGGCGCCCTCGCGCAGATTGGCCGACTGCCAGAAGGCGGTTCGCGCGCGCCGGCCTTCCTTGATGATCTTCTGCTGGTCGATCAGCTTGACGAAGAAGACGTACCAGGAAGCCACCGACATCAGGATGAGGAGCCCGAGGGTGACCCAGGCGATGATGCCGCCCTGCTGGAGTGCCTGCAGGAAGCCGAAGTCGCCGGCGCCGTGGGCTGGTGCTGCTGCGGGTGCTGCCATTGTATCAATTCCTTCTCATGCAAAAGACCAAAGAGACGACCGAAAGCTAGCCCTGGATCCGCCACGTGATGCGCGCATTGACGGTGTCGCTGGTGGAGGCGCCGTTGCTGTCGCGGGCGGGCGTGAAGCGGGCCCGGCTGCGCATGATCCGGCAGGTCGCGTTGTCGAGCGCGGCCGAGCCGCTCGACGAGGTGACCGTGCAGCCGGTGACCCGGCCGTCGGCGCCGACGGTGAGTCGGAAGCCGGTGGTGCCCTCCTCCTCGTTGCGCAGCGCGGAGGCCGGATAATCGTCGTTCGACACGTAGGAGGCGAGGTTGGCCCGAGCCCGGGCCGGCTCGACGGTCCGCGGCGGCGGCGGCGGCGGCGGCGGCGGCGCCGGCCTCACCGGCGGCTGCGGATTGAACGGCACCGGCATCGGCGGCGGCGGCGGCGCCACCATCGGCGGCGGCGGGATGTTGGTCCGGACGATCGCCGGCGGGGCGGTCACCGGCGGCGGCTGCACCTCCTGCTCGGGCGGCGGCGGGGGCTCCTCCTCCGGCGGCGGCGGCTCCTCGACGTCGAACGTCTTGAGGTCCTCCTGGACGTTCTTGACGAACTTGTAGGCGAGTCCGGTGACGAAGGCGTATCCGAGGAGGGCGTGGAGAATGGCGACCAACACGATCGACCAGATTCGGCCCTGGCTCATTCCCTGATCAACGTATGACATTAATCAGCCACGCTCCCTCTCAGCTGCCGACCCCGCTGGGTGCACAACGCCGGGGGCCGACTTCGGTTCATCCATGTAACGGACACGGGTGCGGGGGGTGTCTCTATAGTGCCCGTTTGGCGGAAGCAATCCTTCTGTGACTCTATCACACCCGCTGGATTTCGGCCGCAATGCGCGGTTAAGGCGGGGCCCGCTAGCGATCGTTCGAAGGCGGTTTTCGGGGGAGTTCAATGCGCTTGAAACGTCTCGCACTGGCGGCCCCGATCCTCCTTGCCGCAGCCCAACCCGTTGACTCGCAAAACGTTCCTGCGCCGCCCGCGATCGGCTATGCCGACCTCGTCGATCTCGCCCTGGCGGCGCCGGTCGTCGCCCATGTCCGCGTCGAGGAGGCCGACGCCTTGTCGGCGCGCGAGGCGCCGTCGGTCCCGCCGGGCCATCGCCGATTTCTGATCGAGGCGCGCGTCCTCGCCTTGATTCGCGGCGAGGGCGGGCTTGCCCCCAGGGTCAGCTACCTCGTCGACATCCCGCTCGACGCGCGCGGCCGGGCGCGGGTCCGCGAGCGGACCGAATTTCTCGTCCTCGCCCAGCGCGCGCCGGGCCGGCCGGGCGAGCTCCGGCTGGTGGCGCCGGATGCCCAGCTCGCCTTCGCCCCCGAGACCGCCGAGCGGCTGCGCTCGATCCTTCGCGAATCGCTGGGCGCCGACGCGCCGCCGCGCATCGTCGGCCTCGGCCGGGCCTTCCACGTGCCGGGCTCGCTGCCCGGCGAGAGCGAGACCCAGATCTTCCTCCAGACCGCCGACAACCGGCCGATCTCGCTCAGCGTGCTTCGCCGGCCGGGCGAGCAGCCGCGCTGGTCGGTCGCGCTCGGCGAGATGGTCGACGAGGCCGCCCGGCCGCCTCTGCCGGGGACGCTGCTCTGGTATCGCCTCGCCTGCACCCTGCCGCCGGCGCTTCCGCCGCAGAGCGTCGGCGAGGCGACCCCGGACGAGGCTCGGGCGATCGCCGCCGATTACCGGCTGGTCATCGCCCGCCTCGGCCCCTGCGGCCGCCTCCGCCCGCGCCGCTAGGCTTCTTCGCCGGGCCCTCGGAAGGAGGCGAGCTCGACGCCGACGCCGCCGCAATCGGGATAGACGTCGGTCTTTCGCGACGAGACCCGAAGGGCGGTGACTCCGCGCCGCGCGGCGACGAGGTCATAGACGGCCCGGACCAGCGTCTCCTGAAGGTTGAACCGGCGGCCGGAGGCGAGCGCGGCGATCTCGTTGCGAAGGAAGTCGTAGTCCCAGGCGCTGCCGGCCTCGTCGTCGGCGGGGAAGGAGCCTTCGTCCACCCACACCTCGACCGTCACCAGCAGCCGCTGCGGGTTGCCGATCTCGAAATCGTGGAAGCCGATGTCGACCTTGAGGTCGTAATCCTCGAGCACGATCTTGCGGGTCTTCGGCTCCAGCCGCTCGGGAACGAGCCCGTCGAGGCCGCCATGTTCCGTCATCGGCCGGGCTCCATGAACTGGACGTCGCGGGGAAGCTCGAGGAAGCGCTGGCCGCCGTCGAGGACGATCGTCTGGCCGGTCAGGGTCGGTGTCGCGATGATGAAGCGGAGGGCGGCGACAATCTCGGCGACCTCGACTCCGCGGCCGAGCGGGTTGAGCTTGTGGGCGGCGGCGAAATGCTCGGCGTCCTGCGGTCCGGAGACGAGGGTCGCGGCCGGAGCGATCCCGCAGACCCGGACCGCCGGGGCGAAGGCGCGCGCGCAAAGCTCGGTCAGGCCGGCCAGGCCGAACTTGGACACCGTATAGCTGAAATAGTCCGGATTGGGGGCGGCGAGCTTGGCGTCGAGCAGGTTGACGATCAGCGCCGGCCCGGCGCCGGCCCGGTCCGCGAAGCCCCGCGACAGCAGGGCCGGGGCGCGAAGGTTGACGTCGAGGTGAAGGTCCCAGCCTTCGACGCTGAAATCCGCGGCCCGGTCGTAGGCGAAGCGCGAGGCGTTGTTGACCAGCAGCCGCGCCGGCGGCAGGCCGCCCAGCGCGGCGAGGATGGCGTCCGCCGCCCCGGCCTCGGCGAGCTCGGCCCGGACCACCGCGGCGCTGCCCAGCTCGGCGGCGAGCGCTGCCGCCTCCTCGGCCGAACGGTTGCAGTGGATGAGCAGGTGCCAGCCGTCGGCGGCCAGCGCGCGCGCGATTGCGGCGCCGATTCGACGGGCGCCGCCGGTGACGATCGCTGTGCGCGGTCCTTCCAAGTCGCTCGCCATGGCAGCTGCGATAGCGGCGCGCTTTGCGCGTGGCCAGCCAGCCGCTACATCCCGGCCATGACGCCCGACGATCTCAGCGGCTTCAGCCTCGCCGAAATCGCCCGGCTCGCGGCCGACCGCAAGCTTCCGCCGGTCGAGCGGTGGGATCCCGCTTATTGCGGCCATAGCGGAATGCGCATCGCCCGCGACGGGACCTGGTTCCACGACGGCAGCCCGATCGGCCGGCCGGCGATGGTGAGGCTCTTCGCCTCGATCCTTCGCCGCGAGCCGGACGGCGGCTTCGTTCTCGTCACTCCGGTCGAGAAGCTCGCCATCGACGTCGAGGACGCGCCGTTCGTCGCGGTCGAGGTCAAGGCGGAGGGCGAGGGGGCGGAGCGCTCGCTCGCCTTTCGGCTGAACACCGGCGACCTCGTCCTGGCCGGCCCGGACCGTCCGCTCCGGCTCGACGGCGCCAGGCCCTATCTGGCGGTTCGGCCGGGCCTCGACGCGCTGATCGTCCGGCCCGTCTATTACGAGCTCGCCGAGATGGGGCTGGCCGAAGGCGGCGTGTGGAGCGGCGGCGCCTTCTTCCCGCTGGCCGGCGGCGAATGAGCCTGGCCGAAAGCCTCCGCCGAGCGCTCGAGCTCGGCCATCGCCGAAGCCCGGAGCTGATCGCCGGCGACGTGCTCGAAGGCGAGGAGATGGAGGCCGGAATCACCCCTGCGGCGGTGCTGATGGCGGTGGTCGAGCGGCCCCGGCCGACCGTGATCCTGACCCTTCGGCCGGAGACGATGCGCAAGCATCCCGGCCAGATCAGCTTCCCCGGCGGCCGGATCGACCCCGGCGACGACGGAGCGGTGGCGGCGGCTCTGCGCGAGGCGCGCGAGGAGATCGGCCTTCCGCCCGAGTCGGTCGAGGTGATCGGGGTCGCCGACCGCTACCGAACGGTCACCGGCTTCGAGGTGACTCCAGTGGTCGGAATCGTCCCTCCCGACCTGCCCTTGGCCCCGCACCCCGGCGAAGTGGCCGCCATGTTCGAGGCGCCGCTCGATTATCTGCTCGATCCGGGGCACCAGCGGGTCCGCTCCGCCGAGTGGCGCGGCCGGGTCCGCACCTATTACGAGATCGAATGGGAGGGGCGCCGCATCTGGGGCGCGACGGCGGCGATGATCGTCAACCTCGGCCGCCGTCTGGCGCCGGCCCGATGAAGCTGCCTCCGGCCGCCTGGCGCAAGCGTTCGGGCCTGCCCCGTCTGCTTCGAGCGCTCGGCGCGGCGGAGGGGGCGACCCGCTTCGTCGGCGGCTGCGTCCGCGACACCCTGGTCGGAATCGAGGTCAGCGACATCGACCTGGCGACGCGGCACCGGCCGGAGCAGGTGATCGCCCGGCTCGAAGCGGCCGGGGTCAAGGCGGTTCCGACCGGGATCGCTCACGGCACGGTGACGGCGGTGGTCAACGGCCAGCCGGCCGAGGTGACGACCCTGCGCCGCGACGTCGCCACCGACGGCCGCCGGGCGACGATCGCCTATACCGAGGACTGGCGCGAGGATGCGGCCCGCCGCGACTTCACGATCAACGCGCTCAGCGCCGACCCGGTGAGCGGCGAGGTCTTCGATTATTTCGGCGGGATCGCCGACCTCGAATCGAGGCGGGTGCGCTTCATCGGCGACCCGCTGACCCGGATCGCCGAGGACCATCTTCGCATCCTGCGCTTCTTCCGCTTCCATGCCGGCTATGGCGGCGAGGTCGCCGACGAGGCCGCCCTCGCCGCCTGCGCGGCGCGCGCCAACGACCTGATGGGGCTGTCGCGCGAACGGATCGCCGACGAGCTTCTCAAGCTGCTCGGGCTCGCCGATCCCGCCGCCACCGTCGGCCTCATGGTCGAGCATGGAATCCTGAGGCCGGTCCTCCCCGAGGTCGCCGGCGCCGGGCGGCTGGCGGCGCTCGTCGAGGCTGAGCGCCGCGCCGGCATCGCGGCCGAGCCGGTGCGGCGGCTG
>DATMVG010000070.1:0-2287 GCA_035563315.1 Allosphingosinicella sp.
CATGGACGCGGTCAACGTCACTCTGGGCTATGTCTCGGGCGACGAGGAGCCGTTCGAGCAGAGCGTGCGCGAGATCGGCCGCTGGAACGCCCGGCTGCTCAGCCGACCCGCCGACCTGCTCCACGTCCTGACCGCCGCGGACATCCTGCGGGCGCGGCGGGAAGGCAGGATCGGAATCGTCTACGGCTTCCAGAACACGGCGATGCTGGGCGGCGATGCCGGCCGGGTCCAGCTCTTCGCCGACCTCGGGGTCAGGGTCGTCCAGCTCACCTACAACCCCGCCAACCAGGTCGGCGACGGTTCGATGGCGCCGCTCAACCGGGGTCTGACCCCCTTCGGCCGCGAAGTCGTGGAAGCGCTGAACGCCGCGCGAATCATGGTCGACCTCTCGCACAGCGGCGAACGCACCTGCCTCGAGGCGGCCCGGATCTCGAGCCGGCCGGTCTCGATCAACCATACCGGCTGCCGGGCGCTCACCGATCTGCCGCGCAACAAGACCGACGAGGAGCTTCGCCTCGTCGCCTCCCGCGGCGGCTTCGTCGGCATCTATTTCATGCCCTTCCTCAGCCCGGACAGCGTCGCGACGGCGGCCGACGTCGTCGCCCATATCGACCATGCTGTGAACATATGCGGCGAGGACCATGTCGGCATCGGCACCGACGGCGGCACCACCGGCATCGACGACATGCCCGCCTATCGCGCCCGGATCAGGGAGGAGATCGCCGAGCGCCGCGCCGCCGGGATCGGCGCCACCGGCGAGAATCCCGACACCCTCCCCTTCGTCGAGGAGCTGTCCGGCCCGGACCAGTTCCGCCGGCTGATCGACCTGCTCGGCCGCCGCGGCTATCCGGCGCGGCGAATCGAGAAGATCATGGGCCTGAACTTCCTCGCTTTCGCTCGCGAGATCTGGGGGTGAGCGACCCCTGGATCGCCTTCTTCAACGCTTCGCTGGTCCCGGTCGGACTGATGCTGATCATGTTCAGCATGGGCCTGACCCTGGCGCCGAGGGACTTCGCTCTGGTCGCCCGCAACCCGAGGATCGCCGGCGCCGGCTTCGCCACCCACCTCCTCGTCCTGCCGCTGCTCGGGCTCGGCGTGGGATGGCTGTTCCGGCTCCCGCCCGAGCTCGCGCTGGGCCTGTTCATCGTCTCGATCTGCCCCGCCGGCACGACCTCCAACGCCTTGACCTTCGTCGGCCGCGGCAATGTCGCGCTGGCCGTGGTCCTGACCGCTTTGACCAGCCTCGTCACCGTGTTCACGATCCCGCTGCTGCTGAGCTGGGCGGTGCCCTGGTTCCTCGCCGGGGGCGGCCGCGAGGTCCCGACCCTGTCGGTCCCGGGCACCATCCTCCAGCTGGTCCGGATCACCCTGCTTCCGATCGCGGCCGGGATGATCGTGCGGCGCTTCGCCCCCGCCGCCGCGGCCCGGATGGCGAGGTGGCTGCGCCCGACCGCCTTCGTCATCCTCGTCGCCGTCATCGCCGTCTCCGTCATCGTCAGCGTCGAGATGGTGCTCGAGAGCCTGGTTCGGGCGACTCCGGCCATCTTGACCCTCAACGTCGCCGCCATGGCGTTCGGCCTGCTGCTCGGTCGGGTCCTTGGCGCAAGCAGCCGCGACTCCATGACCCTGGCGATCGAGACCGGAGTCCAGAACGTCACCCTCGCCATCTTCCTCACCCTGACCGTGCTCGGCAGCCTGCCTCTGGCGGTGACCCAGAACATCTACGGCGTCATCATGATCCTCAACGCCAGCCTACTGATCCGCTGGTGGCGGGGCCGGATCGCCGCCGAATCGCCGGAGCCGGCATGACCCCACTCTTCGTCTCCGCCGCCGAGGTCGCCCGTCTCCTTCCCTATCGCGAATGCATCCCGCTGATGCGCGAAGCGATGATCGCCCTGTCGGAAGGCCGCACCGCCCAGCTGCTCCGCGGAATCCTCGACCTGCCGCTCGGCCGGGCCTTCGGCGTGATGCCCGGAGCCCTTCTCGACGACGGCGGCTTCGGCGCCAAGCTGGTCAGCATCTATCCCGACAATTTCGCCAAGGGCGGGCCCTCCCACCAGGGCGTCGTCGTCCTGTTCGACGGCGCCAGCGGAGCGCCCGCCGCGGTCCTCGACGCGGGCGAGATCACCGCCATCCGAACCGCCGCCGCCTCGGCCGCCGCCACCGACGCGCTCGCCCGACCGGACGCCTCGCGCCTCGCCATTCTCGGCTATGGCGAGCAGGCCTGGCGCCACGTCGAGGCGATCCGGCTCGTCCGCGACATCGAGCGGGTCACCGTCTGGGGCCG
>DATMVG010000071.1:0-11144 GCA_035563315.1 Allosphingosinicella sp.
CCAGGCGTCGCGCCACTGGCGCAGGCGGCGGCGGTCGTCCGCGGTCGCGATCGTCCGCCAATCGGCCGCGGCCCCCGCGACCGGGCACGGACCCGAATCCGGCGCCCCCTGAGCGGCGGCGCAGGCGCTGCCGGCGGCAAGAGCGATGAGGAAGGACAACATCGGGGCAGCTAGCGCCAAGCGCGGCGGACCGGCAAGCCCCGAGACATGACGGCCGGCGCCGGCCTGGGATCGGCCAAAATGGTCCTTGCCTTGCCCTCCCCTTTGGCTCAGCCTCCGAGCGAGGGGGAGGCGATGAGGCAAGGCTTTCTGTCGTTCGCGATCGGCTGCCTTGCAGCGCCGCTCTCGCCCCTGCCCGCCTCGGCCGCGCCCACCACCGCTCCGATCGAAGCGCCCGCCGAGGACGTCGAGGCCTCTCGCCTCGCGGTCGCCGGGATGGACATCGATCGCCTGGTCTCCGATCCCGCTTTCGCCGGCGAGATGATCGTGCACCTGGACCGGCTCGCGGCGGTCGCGGCGGGCGACCCCGGGACGTCGCTCGCGATCGACAATCTGAGGCTGCTCGCGCTGGTGACGCTGGAGCGCGCCGACGAGGCGCGCGCCGTCATCGACCGGTCGCTCGGTCGCCGGCCGAACGAAGCGAGCTCCTATGCCGCCCTCTGGTATGCGGCGCTTTCGCTGGGCGATTCGCAGCGCGGGCTCGCCGTCGTCGAGCAGGCCAGCCGCAACGTATCCGGAGTCGGCTGGAGCGAGCTTCGCGAGATCCTGGATCGGAACCAGGTCTTCTCCCTGTTCCAGCAATTCCAGGCGCAGCGCGACAAGGCGTCGCGGGGCCGCCTGGCCGAGGCCCTGCTCAGGATCGGCTGGCCGGGACCGGGGTCCCGCGAAATCGCCGATTCGGTCCGCCTGGTGCTGATCGAGCACCGCCTCGAGCAGGGCGACCGGGCGGCGGCCGCCGACCTGGCGGCGGGAGTCATGACTCCGTCCAACGTCGCTTCACTGATCGTCCGAAAGCGGTTCGACGGCCTGTTCCCGGCCGGCATGGACAGGCTGGCGCGGCTTCGGCAGGCGCTCGAGGAACATGACCGCCACACGGCCGAGCTGCAGGCGGCGGCGCCGCAGGACATGGGCCGCCTGGTCGAGCGGTCGCAGCTCTTGCGCACGCTCGGCCGCGACGGCGACGCGCTCGGCTTGCTCCGACCCTTCATCGCCGACCCTGCCGCGACCGCCA
The DNA here is from genome assembly GCA_035563315.1 of Allosphingosinicella sp. Lineage (GTDB taxonomy): Bacteria > Pseudomonadota > Alphaproteobacteria > Sphingomonadales > Sphingomonadaceae > Allosphingosinicella. Next base: position 1,232 of record DATMVG010000071.1, read on the forward strand.
CCAGGGAAGAGCAGGGGATGTGGGTGGTCAACGAGGCGACTTATGCGCTGATCGCGCTCGGCAGGAAGGACGAGGCGGTCGCCCTCATGGGCCGGCTCGCCGCCCTTCCGCTGGCGGAGCATCCCTACCTGATCAGCGCCGACATCAACTATGGCGAGGTGCTGTGGGAGGCGGGCCGCTACGCCGATTCGCTGGCCCACGCCCGCCGGCTCGAGAGCGAGTTCCTCGAATTTGCCAGCGACTATGGAACGATGTGGATCCGGGCGACCATCGTCTGCGCGCTCGCCTCGCTCGAGCGGGCCGCGGAGGCGGCGCCGACACTGGCACTGATGCAGGCGCAGAGCGACGGCAACCCCGCCGCGATGATGCGCGCCTTGCTCTGCCTGGACGACATGGCCGCGGCCGAAAGGCTGATGGTGAGCCGCCTCGACGGCGACGATCCCGAGCAGGCGGTGCTCGCGCTCCAGGATTACGCCCTGGTCCCGGCGGCCGCCGGGCCGGACCCCATCCTCGAGCGGCTGATGGCCCTGCGCGAGCGCCCCGCGGTCCGCGCCGCGCTCGAGCGGGTGGGCCGGATCGTCCAGCTGCCGGTGGCGCGCACCTATTGGGGCGGAGTCTAGCCCCTCTTCCGGCTATTGCGCGGTCCAGCCGCCGTCCATGCTGAGATTGGCGCCGGTGATCGAGCCGGCTTCCTCGCGGCAGAGGAACAAGGCGAGGGCGGCGACCTGATCCACCGTCACGAAATTCTTGGTCGGCTGGGCGGCGAGGAGGACGTCGTTCATGACCTGCTCGCGGGTGAGGCCGCGGGTCCGCATCGTGTCCGGAATCTGGTTCTCCACCAGGGTCGTCCAGACGTAGCCCGGGCTGATGCAATTGGCGGTGACCCCCATCCGGGCCGCTTCCAGAGCGACCGTCTTGGTGAGGCCGGCAATGCCATGCTTGGCGGCGACGTAAGCCGACTTGTTGGGGCTTGCGACGAGGCTGTGGGCCGAGGCGGTGTTGATGATCCGACCCCAGCCTTTCTCCTTCATCGCCGGCAGCGCGAGGCGGATGGTGTGGAAGGCGGCGGAAAGGTTGAGGGCCAGGATCAGGTCCCATTTGTCGACCGGAAACGAGTCGACCGGCGCGACATGCTGGGTCCCGGCATTGTTGACGAGGATATCGATGTCGCCGAGCTCTTCGGCGGTGCGCCGGACCAGCCGCTCGACCGCCTCGGGCCGGGTCAGGTCGGCATCGTCATAGGCGGCGCGAACGCCGCCCGCTTCGATCTCGAGGCGCGTGCGTTCGATCGCCGCCGCCTCGCCGAAGCCGTTCAGCATCACCTGGGCGCCCTCCCCGGCGAGCGCTCGCGCGATCGCCAGGCCGATGCCCGACGTCGAGCCTGTGACGAGAGCGGTCTTGCCCTTGAGGAACATGAATTGCCTTTCGAACCGATCGCCGCCTTTTGCCGCCGATCGCGCCGAATGCAACCGTGACGGGCGCCGAACATTCTCACCGCGAAGGAGAGCCACGATGCGCTTCGGCGGACGCAGGACGAGCAGCAATGTCGAAGGCCGGAGCGGCGGCGGCTTCGGCTTCGGCGGCGGCGGCGGCCTCGGCGGCGGCGGCGGGATGCTGCTCGGACTGGTGTTCAGCCGCTTCGGCATCGGCGGGGTGGTCGTCCTGTTCCTCCTGATGATGTTCCTGGGCGGCAATCCGCTCGGCCTGTCCGAAAGCGGCCAGCAGACGGTCGCTCCGCACCAGGTCGGACAGGCCGGCAGCTCGGCCGCGGAGCAGTGCGCGTCCGACCCCGCCAAGCGCTTCCTGTGCCAGGTGCTCGCCTCGACCGAGGACCGGTGGGCCGAGATGTTCACCGCCCAGGGATCGCGCTACACCCCGCCCACGCTGGTCTTCTATCCGGGGCAGGTCCAGTCCGGCTGCGGCACCGGGCGCGCCGAAATGGGTCCCTTCTACTGCCCCGCCGACCAGCGCATCTTCCTCGACACCAGCTTCCTCGAGGAACTGGCGCGACGCTTCGCGGCGCCCGGCGACTTCGCCCAGGCCTATGTCGTCGCTCACGAGGTCGGCCACCATGTCCAGACGATCACCGGCACGGCCGAGGCGATCCGCCGAGCCCAATCGGGCGCGAGGGAGAGCGAGGCGAACGCGCTTCAGGTGCGGATGGAGCTTCAGGCCGACTGCTACGCCGGAGTCTGGGCCGCGCGCGAGCGGATCGCGATGGAGCCGGGCGACCTCGAGGAAGGGATGGCCGCGGCCGCAGCGATCGGCGACGATACCCTGCAGCGCGCCGGCCAGGGCTATGTCGTCCCCGAGAGCTTCACCCACGGCACCGCGGCGCAGCGCCAGGAAGCGCTGATGCGCGGCTATCGCGGCGGCAGCCCGGCGGCCTGCGAGCAATATACCGCCGGGCTCTGAGCCCCTCAGTGGCCGCTATGCTCCGGCGGGGCGCGGAAGATCACCTCGCCGCGGCGCGAGACGAGCAGCTGCCGGAAGCTGACCGGGTGGAAATAGGCTTCGACCCGATCGCCGTTCGGCATGGTCCCGTAGACTTCGTAGCAGCCGCCGTCGATCTTGGTCCGGCGCACCTGCCAACCCTGGCGGGTCAGCGTCTGGACGAGCTGCTCCTGGCTTCGCCACTGCGCCTGAGGGCCGGCGTCGCAGGTCATCGCTCCGGTGGCGGAAGCGGGGGCGGCGGCGAGGATGGCGAGGGCGGCGGCGGCAGCGGCCTTGAGGGCGGTGAGATTGTTCATGGGAGCTTTCCTTCTAGGCTGGGGAGTGGACGGGCGGGGACGGCCGCCGGCCGCCGGAGCCGGCCAGACGGGCGATTCGGTAGAGCTGCAGGACGATGAGCGGAGCCGCCTGGGTGAGCGCCTCGACGAGCGCGTTGTGGACGACGATCCAGTGGACCAGAACCAGCAAGGCGGCCGGGTAAGCGAGCCGCTGCAGCCTCTTCCACCAGAGCTTGAGCGCCCGCATCGCCGCATCGTTGCTGGTGAGGGCGAGCGGCAGCATGAGCAGCAAGGCGGCCCAGCCGGTCCAGATTCCGAGCAGTTCGAGCTCGGCCAATATGTTGCCGAGAGTCTCCATCTCGAGTGCGTAGAAGGCGAGGTGGAGCAGGGCGTAGCCGAAGGCGGCGACCCCGAAGGCGCGGCGGCGGCGAAGCAGCCAGGCGACCGGCCGAACTCGCGGCAGCAGCAGGGCGAGCGGGGTCAGCATCAGGGCGAGGATGATCAGCCGGGCCGACCATTCGCCGGTCGGTCCGACCAGCTCGTCGGGCAGCAGATCCTCCGCGCCGTAGCGATAGAGGAGGTGGGCCGCCGGCAAGGCGAGGAGCGCCCAGAGCAGGTAGGGCGGGCGTCGCCGAGCAGAAGTCACGGGGACCTCCGGTCGGGCGTGGACGCCGGCGCGGCCGCTGCCGCCGCGCCGGCGCCTTGACGGGCGCAAGGGGGGAGAGTGCCCGTCAAAAGCTGACCCTGAGCGTACCGCGGGCCGAGATCGGCGCTCCGGTCGTGATGTTGTTGTCGTTGTGGGCGGTCGGGAAATAGCTTTCGTCGAGGAGGTTCTCGATGTTGAGCTGGGCCTCGACGCCCTCGGCGATGCGGAGGAACAGGGCGGCGTCGACCCGCGTGTAGGAGGGCAGGACGACGGCGTTGCTGATCGAGGCGAAGCTCTCCGACTGGTGGTGGATGCCGACTCCGGCGCCGAAGGCCCGGGTGAAGTCGTAGCGGGTCCAGAGCGAGGCCTGGTGGCGCGGCACCTGCGCCACCTCGCGGCCGGCGGGCGCCGCGGTCGTGGTCCGGCGGATCTCCGCCTCCTGAAGCGCATAGCCCAGGCTCACCTGCCAGTTGCGGCGGATCTGGCCGGCCACCTCGAGCTCGATGCCGCGGCTGCGCTGCCCGCCGGTGAGCACGGTCTGGCCCGGATTGGGCCCGGCGGCGCGGGTGTTGGTGCGGTCGAGCCGGTAGGCGGCCGCCGACAGGAGCAGGCCGCGGCGCGGTTCCCACTTCACGCCGAGCTCGTAATTGTCGAACCGCTCCGGCTCGAGGGCGGCGAGGCTGACGTCGAGCGAGTTGAACTGGTCGCCGGACTGGGGAAGGTAGGAGCGGCTGTAGCTCGCATAGACCGAGACCGGCTCGATCGGGTGGAAGATGAGACCGAGCCGAGGCGACCAGAGATCGTCGGTTCGGGCGAGTCGGGTGCCGGCGAAGAGGTCGGCGACGGCGAGCCGGAAGCGGTCGTAGCGCAGGCCCGCGACGAGCTCGAAGGGCCCGATCCGGGCCTGGTCCTGGACGTAGAAAGCGAGGATCTCGGCGTCGCTCGCGGTCGAGCGCTGGCCCGGGCCGGCGCGAAAGGTGATCGCCGGCACCGAGATCGGGTCGGCCAGCGGGACGATCGCCCGGCGGATGTCGGTTCCGAGCGTGTCGAAGAAGCCGTTGACGCGCTGGTTGGCGCTGTCCTGCTGGCCATATTCGAAGCCGGCGAGCAAGGTGTGGGCGACCGGTCCGGTGGCGACGTTCCACACCAGGTCGGTCTGGCTGAACAGATTCTCGCGCTGGAAGGCGTCGAAATAGGCCTCCACCCCGACCTGCCTCGCACCGGCCTCGTTGAGGGTCACAGCGGTCGCCGCGAAGGCGTTGCGATAGGCCTTGTCGTAATCGGCATAGAGCAGCCGGCTGACCAGCGTCAGATCGTCGGTGAAGCGGTGCTCGACCGTGCCTCGGACGATGTGGCCGGCGAACGTCATCCGGTTGACTCCCTCGACGCCGAAGAAGGCGTCGCGGAAGCCCGCCAGCGGCGGGGCGGGATTGGCGATCGAGCCCGCAAAGGCGGACGGGATGCCGCGGTCGACGACGCGCTCGTCGTCGACATATTCGTAGGAGAGGCCGATGCCGGTGTCGGCGCCGGGGAGCAGGCGCAGCGCCGGATTGGCGGCGATCAGGCGGCCGGAATAGACGTCGCGGTGATTGGCGAATTCCTCGTAGACCGCGTTCAGACGGACCGCGAACTGCTCGGACAGGGGCTGGTTGACGTCGGCGTCGGCATACCAGGCGCCGAACGTATCGAGGGAGGCGCTCGCCCCCACGGACGGCTGGAAGACCGGCACCTTGGTGACCCGGTTGACGACGCCGCCGCCGCCGCCGCGCCCGAAGATCATGGCGTTGGGGCCGCGCAGCACCTCGACCCGCTGGAGGTTGTAGAGCGGGCGGTAATATTGGACGTCGTCGCGAAGGCCGTCGACGAAGAAGTCCGCGGTGCTGTTGTTGCCCCGGATCGTGATCTGGTCGCGGTGGCCCTCCCCCTGGCCGACCATGGTGCCGGGAACGTAGCGCAGCACGTCGCCGATCGAGCGCATCGCCTGGTCGTCGATCTGCCGCTCGGTGACGACGCTGACCGCTTGCGGGACGTCGCGCAAGGGCGTGTCGGTGCGGGTGGCGGTCCGCGTCGAGTCCACTCCATATTCGTCACGGGTGCCGGTGACGACGATGACTCCGCCGGAGCTGCCGCCGCCCTCCTGGAGGGGAGCGGCACCGCCGCCGGCCGACTCCGCGGGACCGGCCTCGGCGCCCCCCGCGGCGGCGTCGGCGGCCCAAGCGGGCGCCGACAGCGCGCCGACGAGCGCCGCGATGGAAACGGAACGCAAAATCATCCCAGAAAAGCCCCTTCTTTTTGTCGTTGCGGCTCCGTCTAATGATGATGAGAATTATTCGCAATAGCAATCGAGGGCGATTTGCGGGCGGCCGGGACCGGGTGTAGGCCCTCGCCATGGCGTCCTGCCCGACCTTCTTCGAATCGGCGGCCGAGTGGAGACGCTGGCTCGAGGACCATCACGACCGGGCCGACGCGCTCCTCGTCGGCTTCCACAAGAAAGGGAGCGGCCGCCCGTCGATCGATTGGCCGCAGGCCCGCGACGAGGCCTTGTGCTTCGGCTGGATCGACGGCGTCCGCAAGTCGCTGGATCCCGAGAGCTATACGATCCGCTTCACTCCGCGCCGGCGGGGAAGCGTGTGGAGCCGGGTCAACCTCGATCGCTTCGAAGCGCTCAAGGCGGAAGGAAGGACGACGGAGGCGGGGGAGCGGGCTTTCCGCGAGTCTTCCGGGCGCACCGGAGTCTATTCCTACGAGAAGGAGGAGAGCGCTCTGACCGCTCAGGAGACCGCGTTGTTCCGGCGCGACGAGGCGGCCTGGGCGGACTGGGAACGAAGGCCGCCCGGCTATCGCAAGCTGGCCCTCCACTGGATCGCCAGCGCGAAGCGGCCGGCGACGCGCGAGCGAAGGCTGGCGATCCTGATCCGTGACAGCGCCGCCGGGCGCAAGATCGGCGCCATCGACATCGCCCGCAAGACCTAGGCCGTCTCGCTTCCTCGTCCGGAGCCCCGCCTGAGCGACAGGCGGAGCGGAAGCCCGCCCGCTGGACGCAAGGTGACCATGCCCGACGGCCTGACGACCCGGCCGGGAACCGGATCGAAGCGCCATTGGGCGAGCCAGTGGGCGAGGATGGTCAGCGCCTCGGCGGTGGCGAAGCGGGCGCCGACGCAGACCCGCGGGCCGCCGCCGAACGGAAGATATTGGAAGCGGTGGCGGTCGGCGCGCCGCTCGGCGGTGAAGCGGCCGGGATCGAAGGCGTCCGGGTTGTCCCACAAATTCCGGTTGCGATGGACCAGCCAGGGCCAGATCGAGACGATGTCGCCGGCAGCGACCTCGATGCCGTCAATCTCGTCGGCGGCGACCGCCTGGCGGTCGAGCCGGGGCGCCGGCGGGTAGAGGCGAAGAGTCTCTTCGAGCACCCCGCGCAGCAGCGGCAGCCGGTTGGCCAGATCGGAGTCGCACGGCCCGGCGGCGACGGCCGCCGCCGCCTCGCCGGCGACCTCGTCCTGGAGCCCGGGCTGCTCCGAGAGCAGGAACAGCGTCCAGGTGATCGCATTGGCGGTGGTCTCGTGGCCGGCCAGATAGAAGGTCGCGGCGTTGTCGACCGCGAGCGCTTGCGCCTCCGCCGGCTCGAAGCGCTCGCCGAGCGCCCGCACGAGCCTGCCGAGGAAATCGTCGCCGCCGCCGTCGGGCAGGCGATCGCGAACGACCTGCGTCAGCGTCTCACGAAGATAGATCTGGCCGCGCCGCCCGGCGCGAGCGCGCCGGGTCAGCGGGACGGCCGGAAGCCGGAGCAGCGCCTGGATCCTTGCCTCGCCGAACGCTTCGAGCGCGGCGGCGATATGGGCCATCGCCTCGCGGCTCGTCAGCCTCGGATCGCCGGCGAACAGGCTGTCGGAGATGACGCTCATCGTCGTCGCCGTCGCCTCGGCCGCCATGTCGACGGGCCCGCTCGGGTTCCAGCGCGCCATCACCGCCCGGGCGCCCGCCGCGAAGACCGGAACCAGAGCGTCGACGGCGGCGGGCGAGAAGTTGGCGGCGACGATCCGGCGCTGGTCGCGCCACAACGGCCCGTCGGCGGTGAGCAGGCCGCGGCCGATCACCGGCGCGAGCAGGCCCTTGACGATCGTCGGCTTCGCGTAATTGGCGGCATTGTCGAGCAGGACGCGCTGGATCGCATCGGGCTTCAGCGGAATGTGGACCCGGAAGCCGAGCACGTTGCGCTTCATGTAGGTGGCGGCGAAAGCGGCTTCCGACCAGCCGTAGACCGCGGTCCGAGCGCGCTCGCCGAAGAAGCCGCGCCAGACCGCCACCGGCGCGGAGCCTCGCGGCGGGTAGGGAGGGACGAAAGCCTCAGGCGATGAAGCCATGGCGCCTCGCCGCGGCCTCGACCCGCGCGTCCCGCCCGGGCGCCAGCCTTTCCATGCGCTCGCGATAGAAGCCGACCAAGGCCTCGCCGGCGCGCTCCGGGGTGCCCGAATCGAACGGAGGCGCCGGATCGTATTCGAGGGCGAGCTGGACGACCCGCGCATGCGTCTCGCCTCGCACGGCCGCGGTGAGGGCGAGCGCGAAATCGATGCCCGCGGTGACGCCGCTTCCGGTGACCCGGTTGCGGTCGAACACCACGCGCTGCGCCACCGGCTCGGCGCCGAACAAGGCGAGATGGTCGCGCCAGGCCCAATGGCATGCGGCGCGGTAGCCGCGGAGCAGGCCGGCGGCACCGAGGATCAGCGAGCCGGTGCAGACGCTGGTCACCCAGCGGGCGCTTTCGCCAACCTCGCGCACCCAGTCGAGCAACGAGTCGTCCTCCATCACCTCGACGCAGGCGATTCCGCCCGGGACGCACAGGATGTCCGCCTGCCTGACCTCGTCGAGCGTCGCCGTGGGAAGGATCGAGAAGCCGGCGTCGGTGGCGACCGGATCGCGGTTCTTCCAGACGTAATCGACCTCGGCGTTGCCGAGCCTGGAAAGGAATTGCGCGGGGCCGGTGAAATCGAGCTGGGTCACATCGGGATAGAGCAGGAAGGCGACCGAGAGCGGCGTCGGTTCGGGCATCGGAACCTCCATCAAGGTTTCGTCTCAGCCCAGGCGCACGGCATCTCACCAAGCCCGCGCTCCATGGTGGTGCTCCACCCGATGTCGCCAGTCACGCGGACCGGGCGAGGATAAGGCTCCGCCGCGCGGCCCGCAAGCACCGTGCTAATCGGCCTGGACCGGAAGGAAGCGGACCGTCTCGTCATCGCGCCGGGGATAGCGGCGCATCGCCTCCTCCAAGGCCAGCCGGTCGGCGAAGCGGCAGACCACCAGCCCGCCGTGATTCTCGACCGCCGCTCCCGCCTCGCGAGCGATTCCGGAATCGCGGCTGCAGGCGGGGATGGTCAGCTCGAAGCCGCCGTCCGAGTCCCGCCAGACGAGGAGATAGAGCGTGTCATGGCCGGTCAGGTCATGGCCGTCGAGGCGGGTCACCCAGCCGACGAAGGCTCCGTCGCGCCCAGGCAGCGGCACCAGGCCCAGGGTCACGTCGTCGCCGACGCCGGTCGCCTCGCCGGTGTGGACGATCCGGGTCAGACCATCGGCGAGGATCGAGACCCGGGCCGACCTCGGCTCCCGTCCTTCCGCCCGGTAGTCGCCCGGCGGGATCGCCGCGCGGGCGTCCGACGGCTGGTAGAAGGGGCCGCCGGTCCAGCAGCCCGCCAAGGCGAGAAGGCACAGCCCGGCGAGCCAGCGAAGCGCGCTCACTCCGCGGCGAGCAGGCGCTCGGCGCCGCCGAGGTCGACGCTGACCAGGCGGCTGACGCCTTTCTCGACCATCGTCACGCCGAACAGGCGGTGCATTCGGCTCATCGTCACCGCATTGTGAGTGACGATGAGGTAGCGGGTGTCGGTCTCGCCGACCATCCGGTCGAGCAGGTCGCAGAAGCGTTCGATGTTCGCGTCGTCGAGAGGGGCGTCAACTTCGTCGAGAACGCAGATCGGCGCCGGATTGGTGAGAAAAAGCGCGAAGATCAAGGCGATAGCGGTCAGCGCCTGCTCGCCGCCGGAAAGCAGGGTGAGGGTGGCGAGGCGCTTGCCCGGCGGCTGGGCCATGATCTCGAGGCCGGCTTCCAGGGGATCGTCGGATTCGACGAGCTCGAGATGCGCCTGGCCGCCTTCGAACAGGGTCGTGAACAGGCTCCGGAAATGACGGTCGACCTCCTGGAAGGCGGTCAGCAGGCGCGCCCGGCCCTCGCGGTTGAGGCTGCCGATCGAGCCGCGCAGGCGGTGAATGGCGACCCCCAGTTCCTCGCGCTCGGCCTGCGAGGCGATGCGGCTCTCCTCGAGCTCGCTCAATTCCGATTCCGCGATGAGATTGACCGGGCCGATCCGCTCGCGCTCCTGGGTCTGGCGCTCGAGCCGGCCCGATTCGACCGCCACCTCGGCGATCGACGATTCCTCGAAACCGAGCTTGTCGGGGAGCAGCGGCGGCGGACATTCGAACCTTTCGCCCGAGATCCGGGCCATCTCGACCCGGCGGCTCTCCTGGTTCTCGGCGCGGGCGGCGGCGCCGG
>DATMVG010000072.1:0-3300 GCA_035563315.1 Allosphingosinicella sp.
CGGCGCCGAACCTCACTCTGAGCGATTTCTCCCGCCAGGCCGCCGCCGAGTCCGCGCCCGAGCCCGGGAGATGCCCGGTGAGCGAGAGCCGGCGGCGCTTCGCCGGCGGCTTCGCTTATGCCTGGATTCCCTCCTGCCCGGGAGCGCGCGCCGCGCCGCGGCTCGTCGCGGTCGGGGATTCCCATGCGCTGACCTACGAAGCATCGCTTCGCCGCTATGCCGGCGAGTCGGGTGTGCCGGTCTACAGCTACGTCAAACCCGCCTGCGCCTTTCCCCCGCTTTCGGTGCCGGCGTCGAGCAAGCTCCCCTGTGCGGATTTCTACCGGAGCGTCGTCGCGGAGCTGTCGCGAAGCCTGTCCGAGGGCGACACGCTGTTCCTCGCCTCGATGCACGTCCCGCGCATCGACGAGGCGGGGATCAGGCACGCGGACTGGGAGGGCGGTGCCGACGGCAGCCGGCGCGGCGCCGCCTATGTCGAAGCGAGGGCCTTGCTAAGGCGGCTGGCGGGGACCGGGGCCTCGCTGGTCATCCAGGCGCCCGGCCCCGTCTTCCGAAGCCCCGCCTTTCGCTGCTCGGACTGGTTCAACCGGCGCAATCCGGTGTGCGCCGGAGGTATCGCCGTCGACCGCGAGGAGCTGACGAGGCTGAGGCGGCCGGCGCTCGCGAGCATGACCGCGCTCGCGCGAGCCGTGCCGGGGCTGACGATCTGGGACCCCTTCCCGATCCTCTGCCCGCGCGATCCCTGCTCGGCCGTCGTCGGCGGCAAGGCGCTCTACCTCGACACCAACCACCTCGCCCCGTTCGGACAGGCCTTCATCTACCCCGGCTTCCGAACCGCCGTCGCGACGGCGCGACGTTCGCGCTGACCGAGCCATCGGGCCCCTCGCGACGAAAAAAAGGCCGGGCCGCCCGATACGCGGCGGCCCGGCCAAACTTTTCCGCGGCGCCCGTCCGGTGGAGAGCGGGGACCGCGGGCGGATGTCGGCGCGAAAACGACCGCGCCTCGACCCGTCGCCGCTCAGGAGAGCAAGAGCCGTGCCACAACGAAATCCTGCGCTTTCCGATGGTTAATGCCCGCCCCACGCTGTGCCGCGATGGGATTGGTGGGGCAGCGGGGACGGGATCTGGCAGCCGTCCGCGACGGACCCGACCGGGCTCGGCCATGGCTCTCGCGATATGCTAGGGGATGCCATGGACCGGGTCTTGCTCGATGAACTGCTGGGGCCGCTGCACATGCACTTCCTGGCCGCGAAGTCCGCCTACCAGGCGTATCTCGACAACGGGCGGACGTTCCTGTTCGCCGCCGGCCTAAGGCGCATCAACCTTTCGGTACGCGCCCTGCTGCTGGCGAAGGGCTACCTCCTGCCGGACCCGCTCCAGCCCTGCGCGACCGCGCTGGTCGGGCATTATGACGTCTGGCTGACGCTGTGGGAGGATCTCGCCGAGCGCAGCCGACCGGCGCCAAGCGACCGCTTCGTCTTCGAGAATCGCGTCACCTACCCGCGCGAGGCGGAGCAGGCGCTCGAACGGCTCTACGAGCAATTGCGGCAGGCCGGGGTCTCCTCCCCCGCCTAGGCGCGGAGCCGGGTCGCCAGAATCCACCATTGCGGGCGAAGCGCGGCGATCGACCGGGCCGCGGAATCGCGATCGGCGGCGCTCGCGTAGAGGCCGAAGCAGGTCGCGCCGGACCCCGACATGCGCGCGAAGGAGGCGCCCTTAAGGGCGTCGAGCACGTCGGCGACCGCCGGCGCCAAGCGCCTCGCCACAGGCTCGAGATCGTTGCGTCCCTCCCGCCAGCCGGCCAAGGCGCCTCGATCCACCCCGTCCCAGGCCCGGAAGACGGCCGCCGTCGACAGCGGCACGCCCGGGTTGACGAGAAGCACCGGAGCGCCAGCGAGGCGATCATCGGCGAAAGGCCGCAGCAGGTCCCCCCGCCCTTCCCCGCGCGCCGGACGGCTGCCGAGGCAGGCGGCGATGTCGGCGCCGAGGCCGCGGGCGAGTTCGAGCAACACCGCTTCCTCGGCATCGAGCCGCCACCAGCGCGACAGCAGCCGCAGCGCCGCCGCGGCGTCCGCCGAGCCGCCGCCGATCCCGGCGGCCACCGGGAGCCGCTTGTCGAGGGTCAGCCGGACCCCGGCGCCGACCCCGAAGCGGCGGCTCAGCGCCCGGGCGGCACGCGCTACCAGATTGTCCTCCTCGCCCGCGAGAGACGCGGCGAAGGGGCCGCCGACGGCCAGCTCCAGCGCCCCGGCCGGCGCCGCCTCGATCTCGTCGCCCGCCTCGGCGAAGGCGAAGATCGTCTCGATCCGATGATAGCCGTCCGGCATCCGCCCGCGCACGTGAAGCGCCAGGTTGATCTTGGCATAAGCCGTCTCGCGCATCGCGGGTCGGGCCTAGCGCGCGGCGAGTTGCGGCGTCAGCCCCGTCCGGATCTTGGCGTCGAGCCGCGCCGCATCCCCGCCCTCGGCATAGACCCTCGCCGCGGCCCAGGCGAAGCGCGCCTCGACCCGGCGGCCGGCGGTGAAATAGGCGTCGCCGAGATGCTCGTTGATCTCGACATCCGCCGGCTCGCTCTCGGCGGCCCGTTCGAGCAGCGAGATCGCCTCCGGAAGGTCGCCCTTGAGGAACAGCGCCCAGCCGAGCGAATCGGTGATCGCGCCGTTGTTGGGCGCGAGCCGATGCGCCTCGCGGACCAGCCGCTCGGCCTCGACCAGATTCTCGCGCCGTTCGAGTTGGGCATAGCCGAGATAGTTGAGCACCAGCGGCTGATCGGGAGCGAGGCGATAGGCCTGCTCGAGCGCGGCGCGCGCCTGCGGCCAATCGTCCGCTTCGTCATGGGCGCCGCCGCGGAACAGCCAGAGCGCCCATTCCGAGTAGCTCGCATCCTCGTCGCTGCGCAGCTCGAGGGCGCGGGCGAAGGCTCGGGCGGCATCGGACGGGCGGTCCTGGTCCATCAGCACCTCGGCATAGCGGACGAGATCGGCGACGCTCGCGCCCTCGGCTTCGGCGGCGGAACGGGCCTCGCCGAGGGCGCGCTGGTCCTCGTCCGCCTCCATCAGCAGCCGGATCCGCTGGTCGCGCGCCGCGCCCGCCAGCGGATCGTCTCCCGCGACCCGGCCGAGCAGGGCGACGGCGGCCTCGTGGCGCTCCTGCTGGGCGAGCAGCTCGGCGGCGATCATCCAGGTCTGGGCGCTCTCCGGCGCCAGGTAGGTCGACAGGCGCGCGAAGCTCGCGGCGACCGGGGCGAGATCCTGCGCGTGCATGTCGAGGGCGAGGCGGACCATCAGCTCGGCCATGCCG
>DATMVG010000073.1:0-5420 GCA_035563315.1 Allosphingosinicella sp.
CGGCAGCGGGGCCGGGGCCGGCGGCGGCGCGGCCTGGGCATAGCCGGGGCGCAGGCCGCCGACGGTCGCCAGCCGGTAGATGATCGGTTCGGCGCCGTCCATTTGATAGACGAGGCCGCTGCCGTCGGCCGCCTCCTGGGCGGCATATTCGACGTCGGCGACCAGGCGGCGCTGGCCGTCGAAGGCGTTGACCGCTCCGGGCGGCAGCTCGAGGATGAATCGGCCGCTGCAGACGGTGACGTTGAGCCGCTCGTCGCGCGACTTCACCACCGGCTCCTCCATCCGCACCAGCGATGCGGTGGCGAGGGCGTCGAGCTCGCGCGGATCGCGGTTGCGGATCCGGGTCGCCTCGTCGAAGGTCAGCTCCTTGAGCCCGTCATAGGTCGCCTCGGACGCGCAGGCGCGGCGGATCCGGCGCTCGAGCTCGGCCTGGCGCTGGGCCTCGGTCTTGAGCCCCGGCGGGTCCTTCTTCTTCATCCAGTCGCAGCCGCCCCCGCCTGCCGCGAGCGCAGCCAAGGCGGCCAGCCTGGCGACGATTTTCCCGAACCCGTTCATGCCTTCACTCCGTCGCCTCGAGCGGCCGGAAGAGGCCGCTATTCGAGCACGCCTTCGTGCAAACGCAGGATGCGGTCCATTTTCTTCGCCAGCCGCTCATTATGGGTCGCGACCAAGGCGGCGCTGCGTTCCTCGCGCACCATGCGCACGAATTCGGCGAAGACGATGTCGGCCGTCGCCTCGTCGAGATTGCCGGTCGGCTCGTCGGCGAGCACCAGAGCCGGGCGGTTGGCCATCGCCCGGGCGACGGCGACCCGCTGCTGCTCGCCGCCCGACAGCTTGCTCGGCCGGTGGGTCAGCCGCTCCGCCAGGCCCAGCGCGCCGAGCAGCGATTCCGACCTTTCCCGAGCCTGCGCGCGGGTCGCGCCGCGCACCAGCTGCGGGATGATCACATTCTCGGCGGCGCTGAAATCGGGCAGCAGGTGGTGGAACTGGTAGACGAAGCCGAGCGTGTCGCGGCGCACCCTGGTCCGGTTGGAGTCGCTCAGCTCGGCCACCTCCTCGCCGGCGATCCGGATCGAGCCCTCGAAGCCGCCTTCGAGCAGGCCGACCGCCTGGAGCAGGGTCGACTTGCCCGAGCCCGAGGGTCCGAGCAGCGCGACGATCTCGCCCTGCCGGACGCCGAGGTCGATGCCGCGAAGCACGTCGATCCTCACTCCGGCCTGCTCGAAGCTGCGCCTTAGGCCGCGGACCTCGAGCACGACCGCTCCGGCGGCGGCGACCGCCTCATTCATAGCGCAGCACCTGGACCGGGTCGGTGCTCGCCGCCTTCCACGCCGGATAGAGCGTGGCGAGGAAGCTCAGCCCCAAGGCCATCAGGATGATCGCCGTGACCTCGAACGGGTCGGTCTTGGCGGGCAGCTCGGTCAGGAAGCGGACCGACGGGTCCCACAGATTCTGCCCGGTCACCCACTGGACGAAGCGCACCACCCCTTGCCGGTAGTAGAGGAAGACCGCGCCCAGGCCGACGCCGGCGGCGATGCCGAGCACTCCGATCGTGATTCCGACGGTCATGAACACCTTCATCAGCCCGCCTCGGGTGGCGCCCATGGTCCGCAGGATGGCGATGTCGCGGGTCTTGGCGCGGACCAGCATGATCAGCGAGGAGAGGATGTTGAACACCGCGACGAGGACGATGATCGACAGGACGACGAACATCGCCACCCGCTCGACCTGAAGCGCCTCGAACAAGGCGGAGTTCATCGAGCGCCAGTCGTTGACGACGGCCCGGTTTCCGATCGAGGCGGTGAGCGGCGCCAGTATCTCCTGGACGCGGTGGGCATCGGCGGTCTCGACCTCGATCATCCCGACCGAATCGTCCATCATCAGGAAGGTCTGCGCCTCCTCGATCGGCATGACGACGAAGGCCCTGTCGAAATCGTAGAGGCCGATCTCGAAGATGGCGGCGACCCGATAGTCGACGATGCGCGGAACCGTTCCGAACGGAGTCGTCCGCCCCTGGGGCGACAAGATGGTGATCGAGCTGCCGACGCTGAGGCCGAGCAGCTCGGCGAGCCGCGAGCCGATCGCGACATTGTCGCTTCCGGCCCGGAGCGAATCGAGCGAGCCGGCGATGACGTTGCGGTTCAGGGTCGGGTTGGTGAGGATGTCGGAGCGAGGAACCCCGCGAAGGAGGATGGCCTCGACCCGGCCATCGTGGGTCGCCATCAGCGGCTGCTCGATCAGGGCCGAGGCGGAGACCACGCCCGGCGTTCGCCGGGCCTGGTCGAGGATGGGGCGCCAGTCGTCGAGCGGGCCGCCATAAGCCCGGATGACGGCGTGGCCGTTCAGTCCGACGACCTTGTCGAACAGCTCCGCCCGAAAGCCGTTCATCACGCTCATCACGATGATCAGGGCGGCGACCCCGAGCATCACCGCGACCAGGCTGATTCCGGCGACGAGGAAGATGAACCCCTCCCCCTTGCCGGGCAGCAGGTAGCGCCGGGCGATCATCCGCTCGTAGCTCGACAGGATCATGCCCTCACCCTCCCACCGCCGACGCGGTGGCCCCCTCCCTCTCCCCTTCAGGGAGAGGGGTTAGCAATGGCGTCAGCATCACTCCCTCTCCCATCTGGGGAGAAGGAGGGGCCCGCCCGCCAAAGGCAGGTGGGAGGGTGAGGGAATTCTTCATCCCGTCAGCTTCGCCAGCGCGCTTTCGATGCTGAGCTCCTCGCGCTCGCCGCTGGCTCGCCGCTTCAGCTCGACCACGCCCGCCGCCAGCCCGCGCGGGCCGACGATCAGCTGCCAGGGCAGGCCGATCAGGTCCATCGTCGCGAACTTGGCGCCGCCGCGCTCGTCGCGGTCGTCGTAGAGCGTGGCGACCCCCGCTTCGCTCAGTCGGCCGTAAATCTCGTCGGCGGCGCTCGCGCAATTGCCGTCGTCGGAGCGCATGTTGATGAGGCCGACGCGATAGGGGGCGACGCTTTCGGGCCAGACGATCCCGGCCTCGTCGTGGCTCGCCTCGATGATCGCCCCGATCAGCCTCGAGACCCCGATTCCGTAGCTGCCCATCTGGGGATGGACCTGGCCGCCGTCGGCGGTCTGCACCGAAAGCCCCATGCTTGCGCTGTACTTGGTGCCGAAGGCGAAGATGTGGCCGACCTCGATGCCGCGGCGCGAGCGCAGCCGCTCCGCCGGCACCGGGCAGTCGGCGACCTTGGCATGCTCCTCCTCCTCCATCGCATAGAGGCCGGTGAGGCGGGCGATGGTCGAGGCGTCGGCGGCGAGCAGCTCCTCGCGCGACACCTCCTCGATGGCGGCGTCGTAGAAGAGCGCGCTCTCGCCGGTGTCGGCGAGGATGTGGAATTCATGGCTGAGGTCGCCGCCGATCGGCCCGGTCGGCGCTCGCACCGGCACGGCGGTGAGGCCGAGCCGGGCGAAGGTGCGCAGATAGGCGACGAACATCGCCTCGTAGCTCGCCTTCAGGCCGGCCTCGTCGACGTCGAAGCTGTAGGAATCCTTCATCAGGAATTCGCGTCCGCGCATCACCCCGAAGCGGGGCCGGACCTCGTCGCGGAACTTCCACTGGACGTGATAGAGGGTGCGCGGCAGGTCGCGATAGGATTTGACGGCGTCGCGGAACAGGAGGGTGATCATCTCCTCGTTGGTCGGGCCGTACAGCATCTCGCGCTCGTGGCGGTCCCTGAAGCGAAGCATCTCCGGGCCGTAGGCGTCGTAGCGGCCCGACTGGCGCCAGATGTCGGCCGACTGGACGGTGGGCATCAGCAACTCGACCGCGCCGGCCCGGTCCTGCTCCTCGCGGACGATCCGCTCGATCTTCCTGAGCACCTGCAGCCCGAGCGGCAGCCAGGCGTAGATGCCGGCGGCCGTCTGCCGAACCAGCCCCGCGCGGAGCATCAGCTTGTGGCTGACGATCTGGGCGTCGGCCGGAATCTCCTTCATCACGGGCAGGAAGTAGCGGGAAAGGCGCATGGGTTCGGTTGGGGTCCGCGGCGGTAGGGTCGCGCGACCTCTACGGAGGCGGATGCGGCAAGGCAACCGCGGGGGGAGTGCGCCGCCGCCGCGGGGCGGGCCACCGATATTGCGGACGGTTCGCAACTTCTGTGGCACCTGCGCCACAGGCCTGTGCCAAAGTGGCGGGGCGCGGCGATCGCTCGGTGACAAGGCCGGCTCGCCTCAATACCGTAGTTTCCACGCAACCAAGGACTTAGGCCTGGTTCGGGGATTGCTTCGATCCCGCTCATCCTTTGCGAGGTAGGATGGGCGCGCGGATCGGGGCGTCAAAAGGGGGTAGGCGGCGCAAGCCGTCTCACGGGTGCCCGGGCGGAGACGCTCGGGCACTTGCCGTTTCGGGCCCGGCGATGCCTCAGCGCCTATCCTAGGCGCGCGGATTTCCGCCCATCGCACGATACAGATCGATGCTCGCCTCGAGTCGCTCCTGGGTCGCGACCGCGAGCGCGTCCTCGACCGCGACCAGCCGGCGCTCGGCGTCGAGCACGGTCTGGAGATCGGCGTCGCCCTCGACATATTGCAGCCGCGCGAGCCGCGCTGTCACCCTCGCCTCGGCCAGGATCTCGGCGAGCAGGCCGTGGCGGACCCGGGCCTCGGCCGCGGCGGTCAGCGCGTCTTCCGCTTCCCGCAAGGCATTGAGGAGCGCGCCGCGATAATTTTCCACGGACTCGCGCTGGGCGGCGCCGGCGAAGGCGAGCTCGCCGTTGAGCCGGCCCCGGTCGAAGATCGGGGCGAGCAGGCCGGCGCCGGCGGCGAGCGTCGCCCCGAACGGGCCGCCGACCGCGGCCGCCTGCCCGATCGCGCTCGCGCTGAGGCGAAGCTGGGGCATGAAGGCGGCGCGGGCGCGGCCGACGTCCCCGGACGCCGCGGCGATTCGGGCCTCGGCGGCGCGGATGTCGGGGCGCCGGACGATGAGCACCGGCGGCTGGACGACGGCGACCTGCGGAACGGTGAAGGCGGCAAGGCGGGTGTCGGGGGCGACGAAGGACGGCGCCTCGTCGCCGGTGAGCACGGCGAGCGCGTTGCGGATGCGCGCTCGGGCCTGGGTCAGGCGCGACCGCTCGACTTCGAGCTGGCGCACTTCAACCGAGGCGATGCCGGTGTCGACCCGGGTGGCGACGCCCAGGCGGCGGCGCACGGCGATGATCCGCTCGAGCTCGCGCGCGCTCTCGACGTTGCGGTCGAGCAAGGCGATGCGGTCGGCCAGGGCGGCATATTCGACGAAGGCGCGCACCGTCTCGGCCTCGACCGCAAGCGCGACCGCATCCCGGTCGAAGCCGGCGGCGGCGAAGCGGGCCCGGGCGGCTCGGCGGCCCGCGGCGAGGCGGCCGAACAGGTCGACCTCCCAGGAGACGTCGAGTCCGGCGGTGCCGGTGCTGAAGTCGAACAGCGAG
>DATMVG010000074.1:0-5647 GCA_035563315.1 Allosphingosinicella sp.
CCACTGCGCATCGCTCAACTCGTAACGGCTGATCCCCATCACCGACACTCCATGCCGAAAAACATGGAGCCCTATGAATCAGACATCACACCGCTTGGGAATCCTGAATGTCGATCCGCCCTAGGGCGCCCGGCGCGCGCGCCAGCCGCCGACGGCGTCGGGAGGGGCTCCGGGATCGGCGACGATCGCGGCGTCCTCGACGATCCCGCGAAACGTCTGCGGTCCTCCCGGCAGGGCGACGGTGAAGCGAATCCTTCGGCCGCGGAGCGCCGAATCGAGCAGCGGGCGCCCGCCGAGCGTCCCGGACACCTCCTGGAACCTCTGGCCGATCTCGAGCGGAAGGACGGTGCCGTCGCTCAGCTCGAGCCGCCAGCTGCCATCGGCCACCGCCGGCACGATCCACAGATAGATTCGGGACGCGTCGATCTCCCGCTCGGCGTCGGCCCGCCAGTCGCCCAGGGTGAAGTTGTGGCTGACGATCCGGGTGCCGGGACGAAGCTCGGTGAGCAGCCTCGGCCTCAGCCGCATGTTGACCTGCGGCAGCAGGTACAGGGTGACGACGCTGGCTTCGCGGAGCGGCGTTGCGAACAGGTCCTGGCGGCGGAAACGGGCCCTCGTCTCGACCTGAGCGGCCGCGGCGGCGCCCGCCGCTTCCGAGACGCGCTGCGGATCGAGGTCGACTCCGAGCGCCCGGGCGCCGCGCTGCGCCGCCATGATCGCGATCCGTCCGTCGCCCGAGCCGAGGTCGATCAGATAGTCTTCCGGCCCGAGCTCGGCGAGATCGAGCATCGCCGCCACCACGGGCCGGGGCGTCGGCACGTAAGGGACTTCGAGATCGCCTTCGGCGACTCGCTCGGGCGGCGCCGGAGTGAACGGCGCGATGCCGCCGCCGCCGAAGGTGCAGGCGCCGGCGACCGGCAGCAGGATGAAGGCAAGCCACGCGCGCACGGCGCCACCCTAGCAGAGGGCGGCCGGGCGCGTCACACCCTCAGCAGGCGTTCCACTCCCTCATCTCGTCGCGGCCGGGCGGAGCGGGCGAATGCCGCCTGATCAGCATCTCGCCCTCGCGGACGGTGCTCACCGGATGCTCCGAATCGGCCACGTTGCCCTCATGCTCCAGCACCACCTTGTATGGCTTTTCTGCTCTCGGCGTCTGAACGACGCGCCCACCGATGACGCCCATGACGGACTCTCCCTGCCTGCTCTACGCACGGCTCGCGGCAAGGGTTTCCGGGCGTCGCCCCGACTCTGAAATAAATAAGGGAGGCCGGGCGACGCGCTTGTATCGCCGCCGGCGCCGCGCCATCTGCGGCCCATGAACCCCCCGCTCAAGGTCGCGATCATTCCGGTGACTCCGCTCCAGCAGAATTGCTGCCTGATCTGGTGCACGCGCACGATGAGGGGCGCCTTCACCGACCCCGGCGGCGACCTCGACCGGCTGAAGGCCGCCGCGCTCGCCCAGGGCGTCACCATCGAGAAGCTCCTGCTCACCCACGGCCACATCGATCATTGCGGGTCGGCGAAGATCCTGGCCGAGGAGCTCGGCGTGCCGATCGAGGGACCGCATGAGGCCGACCGCTTCTGGATCGCCCGGCTCGAGGATGACGGCCGCGCCTACGGCATCCGCGGCAAGACCTTCGAATCCGACCGCTGGCTGGTCAACGGCGACCAGGTCACCGTCGGTGAGGTCACCTTCGACGTCTACCACTGCCCCGGCCACACGCCGGGACATGTCGTCTTCCACCACCCGCCGTCGCGGCTCGCCATCGTTGGTGACGTGCTCTTCCAGGGGTCGATCGGCCGAACCGACTTCCCGATGGGCAACCACCAGGACCTGATCGACGCGATCACCGGTCGGCTCTGGCCGCTCGGCGACGACACCGCCTTCGTCCCCGGCCACGGCCCGATGAGCACGTTCGGGCGGGAGCGGCAGACCAACCCTTTCGTCGCCGACCGGGTGCTTACCCGCGCCTAGAGCCTGATCGTCGTTTACGGACCCGCTCATCCTGAGGAGCCGTTGAGCCTGTCGAAACGGCATCTCGAAGGACAGCCAAAGGTACTCGGTCCCTTATCGGGATGAGCGGGTCAGGGTGGAGCCCTCCCGGTCGCGCGCTAGATTTGCAGCGACGCGCTTCGCCCCGGCGAGAGCTGGATCCCGCTTCGTATCGGCGGGCTCTGATAGGCGAGCAGAATGGCATAGACGCCGAGGCCGAGCAGCACCGCCCAGCTGATCGCTATGCCTCCGACCCGCAGGGGATTGGCGCCGGCCCGGTCCATTCCGAACGCATGGGCGATTCGGGCCAGGATGAACAGGATGGCCGCGCCCCACAGCCACAGATTGCCGCCGGTCGCGAGCTCGGTGAAACCGAGCAGGATGAGCAGGATCGGCATGTTCTCGGCATAATTGCCGTGGGCCCGCATCCGCCGGGCGAGGACCTCGTTGCCGCCGTCGCCGACCCCGATCTTGAGCGGCCGCCGCAGCCGGCTGACCCGAACGCTGAGCCAGACGTGGAGGATGGCGGCGGCGCCCGCGATGGTGAGCGTGATCGGCAGGATGATCATGGCGTTTCCCCTTCGCCGGGGCAGCGTGGCATGCCGTGCCCGCGCTTGCAACCACGGCCGAAATCGCTATAGGCCGCACCCTTCGAGCGAGAGCATTCGGCCGCGAGGCCAGCGGCCCGGTGCGGCCGTTGACTTCTGGGCCCGGCGCTCGCCGCATCATTCGATCCGCTCCAAGAGAACAGGTGCCAAATGGCCGTCCCCAAACGTAAAACCTCGCCGTCGAAGCGCAACATGAGGCGCAGCCACGACGCGCTCAAGACGACTCAGTACCAGGAATGTCCCAATTGCGGCGAGCTTCGCCAGCCCCACAATGTCTGCGTCAGCTGCGGCCATTATAAGGGACGTGAAATCCTGAAGACCGAGGCGTAAGACGAGCCCGGCCTCAGCACGGGAGACGAGACAGGTGGGCAGCGGGCCACGGATCGCCATCGACGCGATGGGTGGCGACAGCGGGCCGCCGGCGATGGTGGCCGGTGCCGCCCGGGCGATGGAGCGGCGGGGCGACCTCGCCTTCCTTCTGTTCGGCGACCAGGCCCTGATCCGCGAGGAGGTCGACAAGCATGACGGCCTCGCCGCCGCCTGCCGGATCGTCCATTGCGACGACGTCATCGCCGGGACCGAGAAGCCGAGCCAGGCGATCCGCCGAGCGAAGACGACGTCGATGGGTCGCGCCGTGGCCGCCGTCAAGGCGGGCGAGGCGCAGGCCGCGGTGTCCGGCGGCAATACCGGCGCTCTGATGGCGATGGCCAAGCTGGCGCTTCGGACGATGCCCGGAATCGACCGGCCGGCGCTTGCGGCTCTGCTTCCGACGCTGGGCGAGAACGACCTCGTCATGCTCGATCTCGGCGCCAATACCGAATGCGGCGTCCAGAACCTCGTCCAGTTCGCGGTGATGGGGGCGGCCTATGCCCGGGTCGTGCTCGACCTGGAGCGGCCGCGCGTCCAGCTCCTCAACATCGGCACCGAGGAGCTCAAGGGCACGGACGAGCTCAAGGAGGCGGCGACCATCCTTCGCGAATCGACCGACCTGGGCATGCGCTTCGACGGCTTCATCGAAGGCGACAAGATTTCGCGCGGCGGCGCCGACGTCGTCGTCACCGACGGCTTTTCGGGCAATATCGCGCTCAAGTCGGTGGAGGGGACGGCCCGATTCGTCACCGATCTGTTGAGGCGCGCCTTCACCAGCTCGATCCGCTCCAAGTTCGGCTTCCTGATCTCGCGCCCGGCCACCGAGCTGCTGCGCCACCATCTCGACCCGAACAACCACAACGGCGCCGTCTTCCTCGGCCTCAACGGCCTCGTCGTGAAGAGCCACGGCAGCGCCAACGACAAGGGCGTCGCCAACGCGATCCGGGTCGCGGCCCGAATGGTGCGCGAGGACCTCACCCGCAAGATCACCGAGGATCTCGCCAACGTGGCTGCCAATCGCGCCCAGGTCGCCGCGCAGTGACCCGCCGCTCGGTGATCCTCGGAACCGGGTCCGCGCTGCCGCCGCGACGGGTGACCAATGCCGAGCTGGCTGAGCGGGTCGAGACGACCCACGAATGGATTTTCGAGCGCACCGGAATCGAGGCGAGGCACATCGCCGCCGACGGCGAGACGACCGCCACCCTCGCCACCGAAGCGGCGCTCAAGGCGATCGACGCGGCGGGCATCGAAGCGGCCCAGATCGGCCTGATCGTGCTGGCGACGGCCACGCCCGACCAGACCTTTCCGGCGAGCGCCACCCGGGTCCAGACCGCGCTCGGGATCGACGACTGCATCGCCTTCGACGTCCAGGCGGTCTGCACCGGCTTCCTCTACGCGCTGTCGATCGCCGACAACATGGTCAAGGGAGGCATGGCCGACCACGCGCTGGTGATCGGCTCGGAGACGTTCAGCCGGATACTCGACTGGGAGGACCGGGCGACCTGCGTTCTGTTCGGCGACGGCGCCGGCGCTCTCGTCCTCAGGGCGGAGGAGACCGCGGACCGCGGCATATTGGCGACCAGGCTCCATGCCGACGGCCGCCACAACGATCTTCTCTACGTCGATGGCGGAGTCTCGACGACCGGCACCGTCGGCAAGCTCCGGATGAAGGGCAAGGAGGTGTTCCGCCACGCCGTCGTCAATCTGGCGGAGGTCCTCGGCGAGACCCTCGAGGCCGCCGGCCACCGCTCCGACGAGGTCGACTGGGTCGTTCCGCACCAGGCGAACAAGCGGATCCTCGACGCCACCGCCAGGAAGCTCGGGCTCGATCCGGCGCGGGTGATCGTCACCGTCGACCAGCACGCCAACACCTCCGCCGCCTCGGTCCCGCTGGCGCTCGACGTCGCCGTCCGCGACGGCCGCATCAAGCGCGGCGATCTCGTCGTCCTGGAGGCGATGGGCGGCGGCTTCACTTGGGGAGCGGCGGTCGTCCGCTACTGAATTCGAGGCTGCGCAGAGTTTGATTGCGCTCGGGATTAAGCTGGATTAGTGTTTGATATTCAATCGGGAGGGGGATTCCTTCAATGGCGGATGCAGGGACCATCAGGAAGCCGACTGCCGGCACGTTGACCCGCGCCGATCTGGCCGACACCGTGCATAGCGAGATCGGATTGTCGCGGGCCGATTCGGCCGGAATCGTCGAGCGCATCCTCCATCATATGTGCCACGCTCTGTCCGAGGGCCAGAATGTGAAGATCTCCGGATTCGGAAGCTTCATCCTGCGCGACAAGGGCGAGCGGGTGGGGCGCAATCCCAAGACCGGCGTCGAGGTCCCGATCGCGCCGCGGCGCGTCCTCACGTTCCGCGCCAGCCAGATCATGCGCGAGCGGATCGCCCGCGGCGGCTGAGGCCGGACGAGCCCTGATGGCCCAGCCGATCCGCAAGAGCGAGCACGCCTTCCGGACCATCGGCGAGCTTGCCGGGGAGCTTGGCGTCCCTCAGCACATCCTGCGCTACTGGGAGACCCGCTTCCCGCAGCTTCGGCCGCTCCAGCGCGCCGGCAACCGCCGCTACTACCGGCCTGCCGATGTCGAGCTTGCGCGGACGATCCACCGCCTGCTGAATGCTGAGGGCTACACTGTCCGAGGCGTGCAGAAGGTGCTGCGCAGCAAGGACG
>DATMVG010000075.1:0-13883 GCA_035563315.1 Allosphingosinicella sp.
GGCTCGTGGGCGTCGTCCTCGCCCGGGTCGATCGTGAAAGCGGAAAAGCCGGGCAGCTCGATCCGAAGCGATCGCCTCAGGATGGAGGGATCGTTGCGGTCGACGTCGTTGCTCATGACGAGGAGGAGCTCGCCGACCCGGTAGCGGGCCGAGCTCGGCGGTTCCGGCCATTCCAGGTTGACGCCCGCCTGGGCCACCGCGACCGAGTCGGCCGGCGGCCCGGCCGCGGCCGTTTGCGGTGCCGCCGCCGCGACGAGCAGCGCGCTGATCAGTCCGAAGGCGTCGCTCATGTCCGGATTCCCCTCCAAAGCCGGGGTCCAATCTGCATCGTCCGGGACCGGAATTGAAGCCGTCCCGAAGACTATTCCGCCGCCTGCGCCTCTTCCTCGGCTTCGCGCTCGCTTTGCTGGCGGGCCCACATCTCCGCGTAGAGGCCGTCCCTCCGGAGCAGGTCGGCGTGGGTGCCGCGCTCGGCGACCCGGCCCTGGTCGAGGACGATGATCTCGTCGGCGTCGACGACGGTGGAGAGGCGGTGGGCGATGACGATGCAGGTGCGGCGGGCGGCGACGTTGCGCAGAGTCTCCTGGATCGCCGCCTCGGTCCGGCTGTCGAGCGCGCTGGTCGCCTCGTCGAGGATCAGGATCGGCGGGTCCTTGAGCAGGGTGCGGGCGATGGCGACCCGCTGCTTCTCCCCGCCGGAAAGCTTGAGGCCCCGCTCTCCGACCATCGATCCGTAGCCGTTGGGGAGCTCGGCGACGAAGTCGTGGATCGCTGCGCCCCTGGCCGCTCCCTCGATTTCCGCCTGGGTCGCGCCGTCCTTGCCGTAGCCGATATTGTAGCCGATCGAATCGTTGAACAGCACCGTGTCCTGGGGGACGATGCCGAGCGCCCGGCGAAGGCTCGCCTGGGTCACCGCGCTGATGTCCTGGCCGTCGATCGTGATCCGGCCGCCGGTCGGCTCGTAGAAGCGGAACAGCAGGCGCGACAGCGTCGACTTGCCCGCGCCCGAGGGCCCGACCACCGCCGTCGTCGTTCCCGGCTTCACCTCGAAGTCGATGCCCTTCAATATCTCGCGCCCGGCCTCGTAGCCGAACTCCACCTTGTCGAAGCGGACATGGCCGGCGCGGACGCTAAGCTCCGGCGCTCCGGGCGCATCCCTGATCTCGGCCGGCGTGTCGATCACTCCGAACATCGCCTCCATGTCGATCAGGCCCTGGCGGATGGTTCGATAGACCCAGCCGAGCATGTCGAGCGGGCGGAAGAGCTGGGCGAGGAAGGTGTTGACGAAGACGACGTCGCCGGTGGTGAACTGGCCCCGGCTCCAGCCCCACACCGTATAGCCCATCGCTCCGGCCATCATCAGGTTGGTGATCAGCGACTGGCCGATGTTGAGCCACGCCAGCGAGGTCTCGTTGCGCACGGCGGCATGGGCGAAGGCGTGCGCGGCCTGGCCGTAGCGCTGCGCCTCGCGCTCCTCGGCGCCGAAATATTTGACCGTCTCGTAGTTGAGAAGCGAGTCGACCGCTCGCGCGATCGTCTGGTTGTCGACCTCGTTCATCTCGCGCTGCAGCTTGGCCCGCCATTCGGTGACGGCCCGGGTGAACCAGATGTAGGCGACGACCATGATCAGGGTCGCCGCCACCAGGCCGGGGCCGAACTTGACTCCGAAGATGATGCAGATCGCGGCCAGCTCGATGATCGTCGGAGCGATGTTGAACAGCAGGAAATAGAGCATCATGTCGATGCTCTTGGTGCCGCGCTCGACGATCTTGGTCAGCGCTCCGGTGCGCCGCTCGAGGTGGAAGCGAAGCGACAGAGCGTGGATGTGGCGGAAGACGTTGACCGCCAGCCGACGCGCCGCGTCCTGGCCCACCCGCTCGAAGATGGCGTTGCGCAGATTGTCGAACAGGACCCCGGCGAAGCGCGCTCCGGCATAAGCGATCACCAGGGCGACGATCAGCCCGGCGGCGGCGTCGAAGCCGCCGGCCATTCGGTCGATCGCCGCCTTGTAGGCGAAGGGCATGGTCAGAGTCGCCGCCTTCGCCGCCAGGACGAGCAGCACGGCGGCGACGACCCGCCGCTTCAGCGCGCCCTCGCCGGCGGGCCACAAATAGGGAAGGAAGCGCCGGAGCGTGCCCCAGCCCGCTCCCGTCTCCTGGTCCATGCTCGGGTCGTTCGCCGCCATCGTCGCCTAGATAGGCGCGAGTCGGGCCGATCGCCACGCCGCCGCCGTCCGAAGGCTCCCCTGGCCGCTCCCGGGGCCGCCGGGCTGTAACAATTGAAACACATTTTCGCCCGACGCGGCACCTCCCTGTCACCGGCGCCCCGCACAGGATCGCCGGCGCCGCGAGATACGAGCAAGCGGAAGAGGGCGGCGACGGCGCCGCGATAACGGAGGCGAAACGTCGGGAACTGCCTCAGTTCCAGTCTGTTGAGGGTGCGAGGAGCGGGCGATGGAACCTCTGTTTTACATCATGGCGATCCTGGGCTGCGGCGAGAGCGAAGCCGCGTGCCGGCAAGTCGCCGTCGTCGAGCGCCAGTATCGCAGCGAATCGGAATGCCTCGCCGCCACCGAGGACGAGCTGCTCCGCCGCGACGACCTGGTCTTTCCGGCCGTCGTCGCCCAGTGCCGCCGCGCCGACGCCCGGCCGCAGCTGATCAGCGGCACCGAGGTGATGCTTCCCGAACCGTCGCCGCTTCGCCCCGCGCCACCGCGCTTTGCCGCGGCCGGCGAAATCCGCCTGTCGCGCTGACGCCCGGCCCTACGAATCCCGCACTTCGCGCGGACTTCGCCCGGTCCAGCGCTTGAACGCGCGCGAGAAGGCCGCGGGGTCGGAAAAACCCAGAAGGTAGGCGGTCTCGTTCACGGAGACCTTGCGCCCGCCCAGATAATCCAGCGCGAGCCGGTGCCTCAGCGCGTCGACGACCTTCTCGAAGGTCGTGCCTTCCGACTTGAGCCGCCGGTAGAGCGTGTCCCGGCTCCATCCCAGTTTCCGGGCGATGCCTTCGATCCCAACCTCGCCGGTGTGGAGGATCGGCAGGACGAGGCTCTCGACCCGGCCGCGAGTCGTCGCGGCGCTTTCGAGCCGTTCCAGCATCGCGTCGGCATGGCGCGTGAGGATCCCGAAGGCGTAGCGCGGCTGGACGGCGACCCGGTGAGTGATCCAGTCCTCGTCGATGCGCATCGCGTTGCGGTCGCTGCCGAAGGTCACCGGGGCGCCGAGGATGCGCTCATATTCGCCCCGATAGCCCGGATCGGGGTGGGTGACGTGGACCGCCTTGACGAAGGGCGTGTCGCCGAACCGGCGCGTTCCGCTCACCATCTGCGCGAACACCGTCTCGGTGAGCTCGGGCGCGGCGTTGGGCTCGGGTCGGTGATCGACCAGCCACAAGCCCCTTTCGTCGCGGTCCAGGGTGAAGCGCGGACCGGGGCCGACGTCGAGATCCATGACCAGCCGGGAATAGCGCTGGAGCTGGACGAAGGCGTCGAGCATGGTCTCCGAAGCGTAGCCGATCAGGCCGACCACCGAGACCTCGGCGAGGTTCACGATCTCCCCGTAATGGAGCGCGAAGGCCGGATCGCCGCACATCGCCTTGCCCGCGCGCAGCAGCGCGATGTGGCTGGCGAGAGGGATGCGAGCGTCCGGGTCGTCGAGCCCGGCCGGGTCGATGCCGGTCGAATCGAGCAGCGCCCGGCGGTCGGCTCCGCGGGCGACCGCCAGCTCGATCACCCTCACCACCACGCTCGCGGCGACGCTCGGCCCGGCCATGGCTGCATCCTGCAATCATGCTTTTCATGCGTAAAGTCATGTTCAACGGCTGTACTAGTGGGATAATACTCCTGCGTGGAGCCTTTGCCTCGGGCCCGCGTCGCGCGGGCTCGGGGCCAGGCCGAAGGAGCGATCATGTCCGCCAATCCAGCCGAGCCGGCCGCCGCCGCCCCCGCCGCCGAAGCGCACAGGGTCTCCCTTTTTCACCTCAACGGCCTCAGGATCCTCTACTTCCTGATCGCCTGCTTCCTTCTTTCCTCGGTCGCCCCGCTGCTCGCGGAGCCGCCGCCGACGATGATGACCGGCGCCGCCCGGGCCCTGTTCGTGGCGCTCGGCCTGCTGGCCCTGCTCGGCATACGCTATCCGCTGCAGATGCTTCCCATCATGCTGTTCGAATTCACCTGGAAGGCGCTCTGGCTGGCCTTCATCGGCCTTCCGATGTGGGCGGCGGGCGAGCTCGACCCGGCCAATAGCGAGACCTTCGTGAACGTCGTCGTCGGCGCGCCGCTGGTGCTCATCGTGATGCCCTGGCGCCACCTCTTCGAGGTCTACATGAAGCGGCCCGGCGACCGCTGGCGCGGCCCGGCTAGATCGTCCCGCTAATGGTCAGGGTGAAGACCGGGACGAAGGAACAGCTCGGTCTGGACGAACAGGATGTTGCCCTTCGTGGCGTTGGCTTCCCGTCGCTTGAGTGGCGCGCGCTTTTGCCAAGATGAAGCCCGACCGGCCGAGCCGGATCGTTTCAACCGCCCGTTTCTGGAGCAGACGCTCGCCGAAGCCCGCGTCCGCGCGGCGAGCGATGCTGGCTACGCTCAGGCGCTCCAGGTCGGCGGGGGCGGGTGGCGCTGCATCGACGAGGACGGCTTTGAGGTTTTCACATCGAATCTCTGCCTCCGGCTCATCAGGCGCGGAATATTGATCGCTGTGTTCGCGTTCCTCTGATCGGCGAGGGCTGTGGGCGGCCCCGCTAGGGTCCGTCCGGCTGAAGCTGAATCGTTTCCCGGCGAAGGCCGGGACCCAGTCCTTCCAACAGTGCCGCTGGACCCCGGCCTTCGCCGGGAACAGATGTTTTCACTTCAGCCGGACGGACCCTAGATCGTCCCGCTGATCGTCAGGGTGAAGATCGGGCCGTAGAAGCGGTCGCGGTCTTCGGTGGCCCGGATCGGGGCCGGCCGGCGCCCGTCGAAGAAGTCGCGGCGGAAGCTCTCGTTGGTGTCGAGCAGATTGTCGACGCCGGCGCGGACGGTGAGGCCGAGCACGTCCTTGTGCTCGACGAACACGCCGAGGTTGCCCGGAGTGTCGAGGAACTTCCAGCGCTCGTCGAGGCGGAACAGCGGCGCCTGCCGGTACTGGAAGAAGCTGCCGCCATAGGCCCAGTCGCTTCCCGGAATGTCGTGGCGAAGGTTGATCTCGATCTGCCGGGTCATGTTCTCGTTGATCGGCCGTCTCCGGAAGGTGAGCGGGTCGCGCAGCGAGTGGCGCTGGAACTGAAGGTTCATGTCGAGCTTCGCCCCGCGCCATCCGATCGGGTCGAAGTTGAACGTGCTCGTCCATTGCAGGCCGTAGAGCCGGGCCGTGCCCTCGAGATTGCCCGGCGACTGGCCGCCGCCTTCGATCGGGATGATGTCGACGACGTCGCTGATCAGCCGGCCGTAGAAGCGCGCCGTGGCGGTGCCCCAGGCGCCGAGATTCTGGGTCGCCTGGATCTGCGCGTCCCAGCTTTGCGGCGGCACCAGATTGGCGTTGCCGGCATTGGTGGCGCCGCTGCTCACATTGGCCGAGGCGACGAAATCGAAGAAGTTGAGCTGCCCGACGGCGCGTTCGATCCGGGCGCTGATGTCCACCCCCGGCCGCGGCTGCCAGGCCAGGTTGAGGAAGCCCTTCGGCCGGTAGAAGGTGCGGTCGAGCCCGCCGGCGCCTTCCTGGACGAGGTTCGAATATTCGCCTCCGGCCGCCGCCTGCAGGGTCAGGTTCGGCGACAGCGGCCGGCCGTAGGTGAGGATCGTCTCGGCCCGGCGCTCGCGGACCGTCGCCGCCGAATTGGGGAAGGGCACGGGCACGAAATCGCCGGCGGCGTCGAGCGTGAAGAGACCGTTTTGGACGTCGAGCTGGTTCACCGCGCCTTCCACCGAGACCTGCCAGTCGTTGCGGCCGCCGCGCCAGCGATACTCGCCGCGGGCGATCGTCTCGGTTTCGTCGGCGGTCTGGGTGAAGCGGTCGCCCTGGGTCGGCCGGCCGTCGGCGAAGCTCTGGGTCAGGGTCTGGCGATAGGGGCTACGTTCGAATCGCCTGAGCCCGATCAGCTTGAGGCGCCCGCCGACGAGGCCGAACTCATAGTCGCCGCCGAGCTCGTAATTATATTCATTCTCGCGCTCCCTCAGGATTCGGACCCGATCGGGCTGGTTGGGACCGGAGCGCAGCGAATCCTCGCCGAGCCGATTGATGAAGAAGCCGAGCGCCGCATTGGCGTTGAGCACCGAGCCGTCGGCGAAGGCATGGCGGATCGAGCCGGCCAGGCGCGGAATGTCCTGGTTCACGAACAGCACTTCGTCGCGGCGATCGAGGATCTCGCCGGCCGGCGTGAAGACGATTTCGGGGCCGGCATTGCCGTTGCGGTAGCTCTCGTTGCGGAAGCTCAGCGTATATTGAGTCCGGCCCAGAGTTCCGTTCAGCGAGACCTCGCCGTCGAGCAGCCGCGGCGGCGTTCGCTGGGCGCGGATCTGCGGGCGCCAGACGAAATTGCCGGACAGGCCCTGCGAGCGCGTGACGATGTTCGCCACCCGGCCGCTGAGGCCGGAAATGTTGAGCGTGGCGGCGTCGACGACCTCGATGCGCTCGACATTGGCGGCGCTGATCCGGCGCAGCTCGCTGAGGATGTCGGTCGACTTGCCGACCCAGCGCTCGCCGTTGATCAGCACGTTGCCGGTCGCCTGGCCGAGGCCGCGGCGCTCGGTGTCGCTCTCCTCGATGGCGAAGCCGGGGACGTTGCTCAGCATGTCGTAGGCGTTGCGCGGCGCGAAGCGGGCGAAATCCTGCGCCGTGTAGGTGCGGGCTCCCTGCGCCGGCGGACTTTCCGGAGTCGCGGCGGCCGCGGCGGGCGCCGCGCGGGTCTCCGCCTCCGCCTCCGCCTCCTGGCCGAGAGCCGGAGCGGCCGAGCAGAGCAAGGCGAGGCCGAGCAGGGGTTGGGGGCGCGAGCGCCGGTTGAGCCGCTTCATCCTGTCCTTCCTCGCCGCGAACCGACCCCCGGCTGGCCGGGGCCCGGCGCTTCCGGAACGGCTTTTCGACCAAGCGGTTGTCCGCTTCGACCGACGCCCGAGGAGAATCCGCCATGTCCGAGACCGAAACCGTCGAGATGGTCCGCGAGGACGCGCTTCCCGGCCACGAGAGCGCGCTCGAGCCGAAGCCCGACTGGGAGCCGCGCTATCCGGGCTCCGGACGATTGGCGGGCAAGGTGGCGCTGGTCACCGGCGCCGACAGCGGCATCGGCCGGGCCGTCGCCGCCCTGTTCGCGCGCGAGGGCGCCGACGTCGCCATCCTCTATCTGTGCGAGCATGACGACGCCGCCGCGACCAGGGCGATCGTCGAGGCCGAGGGACGCGAGGCGATCGCCATCGCCGGCGACCTCGGCGAGAAGGCCTTTTGCGAGCGCTCGATCAAGCAGACGATCGACCGGTTCGGACGCCTCGACATACTCGTCAACAATGCCGGCGAGCAGCATTGGCAGGAGGACATTGCCGACATCAGCGAGGAGCAGCTGAAGCGGACCTTCCAGACCAATATCCTGTCGATGTTCTTCCTTATCCAGGCGGCGCGCCCACACCTCCGCCGCGGGGCGGCGATCGTCAACTGCACTTCGGTCACCATGTATCAGGGCTCGAAGCTGCTGCTCGACTACAGCGCCACCAAGGGCGCCATCACCGCCTTCACCCGCTCGCTTTCGGAGAGCCTGATCGGGGAGGGCATCCGGGTCAACGCGGTGGCGCCGGGGCCGATCTGGACGCCGTTGAACCCGTTCGGCGGCTCGCCCCCTGAGAAGGTCGAGCAGTTCGGGAAGGATACGCCGATGGGCCGCCCCGGCCAGCCCAATGAAGTCGCGCCGAGCTTCCTGTTCCTCGCCTGCGAGGATTCAAGCTACATGTCAGGCCAGGTGCTCCACCCCAATGGCGGCACCATCGTCGGCAGCTAACCCTTCTGAACACTTGCACTTGTGCTATGGTACGGGAACGACTCTCAAGGGGGATTGAATGAAAGCCATTGGAGGATTGTTGGCCGGGATCGCCGCGGCGATTGCGGTGATCATGGCGATCGGGCTCGTCGGCGGCCTGTTCTTCTCGGTCGAAGCCCCGACCGATCCGCGGCAGGGGACCGAGGTCGCCGCCGCTCTCGGAGCCGCTCCGGCGGGCCTTCAGGTCCTGCTCGCTCTGAGCTGGTTCGCCGGCGGCTTTGGCGGCGCCGCCGCGGCGAAGCGGGTCGCTCGGCTCTCCTGGCCCGGCTGGACCGTCGCCGGCGGCCTGGCGCTGCTGCTGGCCGGCACCTTCCTCGTGCCGCTTCCGGTCTGGATGCAGGCGGCGGCGGTGATCGGGCCGCTCGCCGGCGGCCTTCTCGCCGACTTGACGGTCGGCGGCGCGGACGAGGGCGAAGCGAGCGGACCGGCGGCCGATGCACGCGCCTGAGGCTTACGCCGATGCGCGGCCTCGCCGCCCTGGCGGTCGGGCGGACACCTCCTTCTGCGGCGTGCGCCGGCGTGGCCGTTGAACCGCTGAAGCCGGACTGCGCCGGCGATCCGATCGGCTGCCTGCTGCGCAAGCTTCGCGTTCGCGACGAAGTGAGCGCCCGCGAGGAGGAGGTTCTGCGCTCCGCGATCGAGCATTTCGAGACGTTCCGCGCCGGCAAGACCATCATCCGCACCGGCGCCCTGCTGAACCGGAGCATGCTTCTGATCGAAGGCCTGGTCGCTCGCTACAAGGATCTGAGCGACGGGCAGCGCCAGATCATGGAGATCCACGTGCCCGGGGATTTCACCGATCTGCACGGCTTCCCGCTCAAGATGCTCGACCACGACATCGGCTCGATCTCCGAGGTCACCGCCGGCTTCGTGCCGCACGAGCGGCTGCAGCGCATCACCGAGGAGGAGCCGCACCTCACCCGCTTGCTGTGGATGTCGACCCTGATGGATGCGGCGATCCAGCGCGAGCGCATCCTCTCGGTCGGCCGCCGCCCCGCCATGGGCCGGATCGCCCATCTCATGTGCGAGCTCCACGTCCGCTTCGACGCGGTCGGAATGACCGAGGGCATGACCTTCCCCTTCCCGTTCACCCAGATGGACCTCGGCGACTCCACCGGCCTCACCTCGGTCCACGTCAACCGAATGCTTCGCGAGCTTCGCGAGCAGGGGCTGCTGACCTTCCGTGGCGGGCGGGTGACCATCCACGACTGGGAGCGGCTGCAGGCCGCGGCGGAGTTCGACCCGGTCTACCTCCACCTCGATCGCCGCCCCCGCTAGCCTGGCCGGAAGCGAACGCGGCCTGTCCAAAATCGAACGCCAACAATTGGCGTAATTTCCCGGCACTTGGCAGTCGCGAATCTCCGCCGCTTGGGCGCTCGAGACAGGAATCGCGGATTTCCGCCGTTTTTTCGACTTGGCACGCTAGCTGCAAAACTGCTGGCATGGTCGCCGGATGGTCCGGCAGCCGAACCAGGGAGACCTCAAATGACGCTTTCTTACGACAACATGCACCGGATCGCTTTCTCGGTGCTCGGCGCGCTCTTCGCCAGCACGCTGTTCATCTCCGCCGCGGTGGGTCCGGTTCCGGTCATCTGACCGGCCGGTCCCTCCGACCCTTCCACTATCCCTCTGCCAGGATTGCCCCGATGACCAGCCGCTACGCCCTCGACAAGCCCAACGCGAAACTGCTCGGAGTCTGCGCCGGCCTCGCGCGCAGCACCGGCCTCGATCCGCTGGTCGTTCGCCTCGGCGCGGTGGCGCTGACCCTGTTCGCGCTCGGGCCGATCGCCATCCTCATCTATTTCGTCACCGCCTGGCTCGCCGACAACGGCTGAGCCCCTCCGTCAGGCGGGCAACGGCCTGGCGACCAGCTCGACGCTGACCATCGATCCGCTTCGAGTCGCCGGCTCCGGCGGGGCGACCCCTCTCGCCTCATAGGCGGCGAGCTCGGCCTCGAGCGCGCGGCGCGCCTCGTCGCAGGCTTCCTCGTCGTCGCGGCCCAGGGCGGTCACGCCGGGCAGATCGGGGAAGCTCGCAATCACCAACCCATCGTAGCGGGTGACCAGTCGCACCGCATAGCTGACCATCTTCGCTCCTCTTTCCTTGCGATGGCGCGCTCCCGAACGGGGCACAGGCGCTGCCGCGACTCCGTCGCTCGCCGGCAGGTTTCCATCGTCTTGCGCCGCTGTCAATGAATCGGCTGCGAAACGAGCCAGAACAGCGTCCCGGCGAGGCCGCATCCGGCGAGCACGGGAATCGCGCCGACCCGAAAGCGGAACATCGCGACCAGCGCCGCCGCCGTCAGCGCCAGCGCCGGAAGGTCGAGGCTGGCGAGGACGGGAGCGTCGAAGGCGATCGGGCCGGCGCGCAGCTCGCGAACCGCGCCGAACAAGGTGTGCAGCGCGAACCACAGGGCGAGGTTGAGGATCACTCCGACCACGGCCGCGGTGATGGCGCTGAGAGCGGCCGAGAGGGCGCGGTCGCCGCGCAGCCGCTCGCTGAACGGGGCGCCGACGAAGATCCAAAGGAAGGAAGGGGTGAAGGTCACCCAGGTGGTGAGGATTCCGCCGAGGGTGCCGGCCAGCATCGGGTCCATGCCCCCGGCCAGCCGCGCCGCGCCGAGGAAGCCGACGAACTGGGTCACCATGATCAGCGGGCCGGGCGTGGTTTCGGCGAGGCCGAGCCCGTCGAGCATCTCGCCCGGCTGGAGCCAGCCGTAATTCTCGACCGCCTGCTGGGCGACATAGGCGAGCACGGCATAGGCGCCGCCGAAGGTCACCACCGCCATGGCGGAGAAGAACATGCCGATCTCGGCGAAGACATGGTCCGGGCCGAGCAGCAGGACGAGAAGCGCGACCGGCGCCAGCCAAAGGATCAGGAGCAGGGCGCCGATGCGGCCGGTCCGCCGCCATCCGTGGCGGGCGTGATCGGGAACCTCCTCGCCCAGGGCCGTCCCGGAATCGTCGACGGCCGCGGTGCCGCCCGGACCATGGCCGCCGCCGGCGAAGGCCTCGGCGCCGCGGCGCCCGCCGAGGAAGCCGATCAGGGCGGCGGCGAGAACGATCAGCGGAAAGGGCACGCCGAGGAAGAAGATGGCGACGAACGCCGCGCCCGCCATCGCCACCAGGGTCCGGTTCCTGAGCGCTCGCGAGCCGATCCGCCGCACCGCGTCGAGAACGATCGCGAGGACCGCCGCCTTGAGGCCGAAGAAGAGCGCCTCGACGGGCCCGACATTGCCGTAGGCGAAATAGAGCCAGCTCAGCGCCATGATGGCGACGAAGCCCGGAAGGACGAACAGGGCGCCCGCGACCAGCCCGCCGCGCACGCCGTGCAGAAGCCAGCCGATATAGGTCGCCAGCTGCTGCGCCTCCGGTCCCGGCAGGAGCATGCAGAAGTTGAGGGCGTGGAGGAAGCGCCGCTCGCCGATCCAGCGTTTCTCCTCGACGAGGATGCGGTGCATGACGGCGATCTGGCCGGCCGGGCCGCCGAAGCTGAGCAAGGCGATCCGGGCCCAGACCCGGGCCGCCTCGCCGACCGAAATGCCGTGGCTCATCGGGCGAGTCCCAAGGCGACGGAAGCGAATCCGCCCCCGGCCTTGGCCCGCTGGTAGATGAGCGCGGCCGAGGCGACGTCCTGGAGCGCGGTTCCGGTCGAATCGAACAGGGTGATCTGAGCCTCGTCGGTTCGGCCGGGCTTCGCTCCCACGACGACCTCGCCCAGCTCCCCGTGGACCTGCTCGCGCCGCAACGCGCCGCTTTCGAGGGCGAGGCGCAGGTCGCCCATCGCCGCGCATTGCCCGATCGAGTCCGCGACGACGAGCGCGCTCGCCATCAGCCGCGGCTCGATCTCGCTCTTGCCGGGGCTGTCCGCCCCGACCGCGGCGACGAAGGTTCCAGGGCGGACGAAGCCCGCCTCCAGATAGGGCTCGCGGGCGCTCGTGCAGGCGACGATGACGTCGCTCCCGAGGGCCGCCGAAGCGAGATCGGAGGCGACGGCGAAGCCGGCCTCCTCGGCGAAGGCCCGCGCCCGCCCGGCGTCGCGGTCCCAGGCGAAGCCGCGCCTGATCGGGAGGACCTCCCTCAGCGCCGCGAGCTGGGCCGAGCCCTGCTCTCCGCAGCCGCAGATCAGGACGGTCGCCGATTCCGGCCGGGCGAGATGGCGCGCGGCCAGCGCCGTGGCGGCGGCCGTTCGGCGCAAAGTCACCTCGATCGAATCCATGATCGCAAGCACCGAACCGTCCTCGCCGTCGCACAGCAGGATCGTCCCCTGGACGGTCGGAAGCCCGGTCGCCTCGCGATTGCCCGGGAAATTGCCGTTGAGCTTGAGCGCGACGAAAAGCCGGCCGAGGCGAAGGCTCGCCCCCTTGGCGTGGAAGGCTCCCCCGTGCGCCGCGATATGCATGGGCGGCGGGCAATCGGCCCTCCCTTCGGCGGCGGCGCGGAACGCCGTCTCCGCCACCGCCAGCCAGTCGCCCTGGCTCATCAGCCCGCTTATGTCGCGGCGCGACAGGAGCAGGGTCAAGGCCGCCCCCGTGGCCTGGGCTGATGCGATACCCAGTCGTGGGTCTCGTCGACGGCGTCCCGGCACCAGCGGTAGAAGGCGTCGTAGAGGAGCATTCCCGCCTCGAGCTGGGCATGATCGTCGGCATACATGCGCGACAGGCCGAGCGAGGCCGCCAGCAATCCCGCCGATTGCGGCGCCAGCTCGGGCTGCCCGGTGTCGGCGCCGCGCACGATGACGGCGAGCCGGGCCAGGGCGGCGACGCGGCCGAGTCCGAATTCCTCGACCATCACGTCGAAGGTGCACAGATCGCCGCGGTGGCTCCATTCGACGCCCTCGACGTCGAACGGAGCCGCGCCCAGCCGTTCGGCCGTCGCCGCGACCTCGGCCGCGGCGACGAAAAGGAAGGTGGCGCCGGGGTCGACGAAGCGCCGGATCAGCCAGGGGCAGGCGATCCGGTCCACCTTCGGCCGTGACCGCGTCGCCCACAAGGTCGAGCCGAGCCGGTCGCGGGGCGGGAGCTTCGCCTCGGGAACGAGCGGAAGGCCGGCCGCCGACCAGGCGTCGATTCCGCCCTCGAGCGTCTCGGCGGCGATCCCGGCGGCGCGCAGCCGTGCCGCGGCCGCCGGGCCGAGGCCCTTGCCGGTGTCGCAGACGATGATCGCCGCCTGGCCGCTCAGCTCCGCCGCCCATTGCGGAGCGTCGTCGAACGGGCGGCGGACGGCGCCGGGGACGAGGTTTGGGCGAGCTTCGAAGCGTCCGTCCGGGCGAACGTCGACGAGCCTCGGACAGGCGGGCGTTCCGATGAGTCGGGCAAGCTTGTCGGGAGTGATGCTGTTGGTGGCGGCCACGAGCGTCCCTTTCGAAGATTAGGACGCGATGCTTCGGCCTGTCGCCTCATGGGGCGATCGCGAGCCCCATGAGGCGATTAGAGCCCGCCGCCGCGGACGTGTCAAGCGACAGGCGGGCGCTCCCCGATGGTCAGAATTGGGCACGGACCGTCACTCCCCATGTGCGCGGATCGCCGGGCTGGCCGACGACCAGGCCGGTGCTCCCGGATTGCGTCGCCAGCACCTCGAAATATTCCTCGTCGAAGGCGTTGCGGACCCAGGCCGCGACGTCCCAGCCGTTATCGGCGCGAAAGCCGAGGCGGAAATTGGCGAGCGCGTAGCCGGCCACGTCGGTATAGGCCGAGCGCGACGGATTGGACGAGAATTTCGAGCGCAGGCTGCCGTCGAAGCCGACATAGACTTCGCCGTCGAGCCCGAGCAGGCGCTCTGGCAAGGCATATTCCGCGCCGTAGGAGGCCGCCCAGCGCGAGACCCCGGGCAGCCACTGGCCCGAAATGTCGCAATTCGCCGGGCTGACGCCGCCCGGCGTGCCCGGCG
>DATMVG010000076.1:0-7639 GCA_035563315.1 Allosphingosinicella sp.
CGGCCCAGTCCCCGCGGCCCTCGATCTGAGCCGCGACCGGGCGGTCGACGCCGAGCATGCCCGCGATGAAGCCGTTGCCCGGGCCGCGAAGCCCGACATTGACGTCGAACCGGTTCGCCTCGGGCACGGCGTCGAGCCGAAGCGCCATCCGGTCGCCGCCGGCCAGCCCCGGCGCGGCGATCGTCCCGGCGTCGAGCGCGACCTGGGCGCGGCCGTCGGCGATCTTGGCGCGGCTGTCGAGGGTGAGGAGGTGGCGTTGTCCGGTCACCGCCGGGTCGATCAGCAGCCGGCCGATCCGGAACCGGCCGATGTCGACATTGATGTCCGGAAGCAGCGGCGCGTTGGGATCGCCCGGGCGAAGCTCGGGGAGCCGGTGCAGCCGAGCCTCGGGAATGATCAGCGACCGGATATCGATATGGTTGCGGAAGTAGGAGAGCGGCCGGTAGCTGATCTCGGCGCTTCGGGCTCGGAAGAAGACTCCGCGCGGATCGCTGATCGCGATATCGACAAGCGTCATCTCGCCGAACACCGAGCCTTCGATCCGGCCGACCCTCACGTTCAGGCCCGACGCCGCCTCGAAGCTGTTGATCTGGTTGACGACGAAGCGGCGGCCCGGATCGGTGTTCAGCCAGACCAGGAAGGCCCCGATCAGGAGCAGGATCGAGAGCAGCGCGATGCCCGTCCACTTGGCGGCGGTGCGCGCTCGGTGGCGGCGGACCACCACGACCGTCTCGCCGGTGTCGGCCGCGCTCGCCATCAGAAAGCCTGGCCGATCGAGACGTAGATGGAGAAGCGCGATTCGCCCTGGCGGCGCCCGACCGGCATGGCGACATCGACCCGCATCGGCCCGAAATTGGTGTAGAGCCGGCCGCCGACTCCGACGCCGAAGCGCATGTCGCTGAAGGTCGGATACTGGGCCTCGTAGACCTGGCCGGCGTCGATGAAGCCGACGACGCCGTAATTGCCGAAGCGGTAGCGGCCCTCGATCGCGAATTCGTTGAGGCTTCGGCCGCCCAGCGGGACCGCGATGGTCGCCGGCTTGTCGTCGGGATTCTCCGGATCGAATTCGGGGTTCGCCACGATCTCGCGCGGCCCGAGCTCCTGGAAGCCGAAGCCCCGCACCGAGCCGCCGCCGCCCGCGTAGAAGCGCCGCGACGGCGCCAGCGCGTCGCGGGCGATTCCGTAGATCGATCCGAAGCGGGCTCGGCCGGCGAGGACGAAGCCGTCGCCGAACGGATAATAGGCGCTGCCTTCGATCAGGTTGCGCACGTAGAAGCTGCTGCCGTCGCGAAGCGAGGCTTCGGGATTGACCCGGCCGAGCAGGCGGAAGCCCCGGGTCGGGTCGAGCAGGCTGTTCGACCGGTCGTAACCGATCTGGCCGATCAGGCCGCCGATGAAGTAAGCGTCGCTGAGCGAGATATCCGCCCGTCGCAGCCGGTTTTCGTTGGTGGCGAGAATCTCGGCGCCGTAGGCGTAGGTCCAGACCTTCTGCCAGATCGGCGTCGATTCGCGCGTGACCAGGCCCTGCAGCCGCGCCGTATAGCCCTGGAAGGCCTCGAAGTCGCGCTGGCCGGCCTCGATCTGAAGCAGCAGCGCACGGTCGCGCTGGTGCCAGTTGTTGCGGCGGAACCGGACGCTGAGATTCTGTTCCGCGGTGCCGGCGATCGCAGCGACCCGGAGCGCCCCTTCGGGCGGGAGCAGGTTGCGGTGCTCCCACGCCCCTTCGAGGCGGAGGCCCTGGCCGGTGCTGTAGCCGGCATTGCCGTCGAGCGAGCGGGCGGGGCCGGCGTCCTGGCGGACGAGGACGTTGACATATTGGGTGCCGTCGGGCGCCGTCTCGCCGGTCAGGACAGGCTCGGCCGAGACGCTGTCGAACAGGCGGGTGGCGACCATCGCCTCGCGCAGATCGTCGACCTTGCGCCGGTCGTAGAGCTCGCCGCGCTCGAACCGCGCCAGCACCGCCACGTGCTCCGGATCGAAGGCGAGATCGCCCTCGGTGGTGAATCCGCCGAAGGTCGAGCGCGGGCCTGGATCGAGCGGCAGAGCATAGGCGCCGAGCTGGGTCGCGGGGTCGAGCTCGATGTCGCGCAGCCCCATTTCGGGGAAGGGATAGCCTTGCTGGGGCAGGCGCAGCAGCACGTTCGCCTCGGCCGCCTCGACCTGCTCGGCGATGATCGGGCGGCCGCTCTCCAGCGCCAGCGCCTCCCGGGCGATTCCCGGCGGCACCGTCTCCGGCCCGGCGATCCGGATGTCGCCGAACGTGTAGATGGGTCCGGAGGAGACGGTGAGGGTGATGCGCAGCGAGGGCGGATCCTCGGGAAGCTGCTCGATCGAGGAGGCGGCGACGGCGTCATAATAGCCTTCGGAGCGCAACAGGCGGATCAGCAGGGCCTCGTCTTCCTCGGCCCGGGCCTCGATCATGGCTCCGTTCACCGCTTCGCCGCGCGCATCCTCCAGCGCCGAAAGGTCGCGAAACCGACCCTCCAGGCCGGTCTCTTCCAGGCCCTCGACGACGACGGTGTAGCGGATCGGCACCGGCTCGTCGGGGTCGCCCTGGTCGGCGGCGACTTCCTGGACCGGCTCGGTCTCGACGGTGGAAAGGGGCGGCAGCGGCTCGGCCAGGGCGGGGTCACCCAGCGGCGCGTCCTCGACCGGGCCGGGCACGGGCGGAAAGGGCGGCGCATTGGGATTGACGGGCTCGAGCGGCTCGATCGGCTCGAGCGGACGGCTCAGCTCCGGATCGAGCGGCGGCAGCTGTTCGTCGAACTCCGAATCGGGGACGATCGGTCCAGCATCGGCCGGATCGGCCGCGTCCTGCGCCGCCGTCGGCTCGGGCTGAGCGACGCCGGGCGCCGCGAGGACGCCGCCGGCGATCGCCGCCAACAGGATTCGCGCTTCCTTCAACCCCCCGCTCGTCCCATGAAGTCCCGGTACGCGCGATGTCGCCGTCCGACAAGAAAAAGCTTCAATTTCCGACCCCTGCCTCGATCCCGCCGCCCCGGATCACGGGCACCGCACCGTCCCCGACGACGGCAAAGCCCGACCAATAATAAGGATGAGAGGTGTCCGCCTCGTCCATCAGCGCACGCTGCGCGGCGCGCAACGCGCTCGCGGTGCCGGTGCCGGGAGGCGCCGTGAACAGGCCCGAAATCAGCCGCTCGGTCGCGTCGAAGTCGCTCGGGACCGGCCAGTGGCTCGCGATCACGATGCGGCCGCCGGCGCCGACGAACGCCCGCACCAGGCCGTCCAAGGAGAAATCGCCGCCGCCCGTGACTCCCGCCGCCTGCGATGCCGCTTGGCTACCTTGCCCTGCGGTGTCGCAGGCGGACAGGATGATGAGGTCAGAATCGAGCCGAAGGTCGAAAATCTCAGCGAAGGTCAGCAGGCCGTCCGATTCGCCGCCGCCGAAGCTGGTCAGCAAGGCGGGCTGGGCGGGGCAGTCGGGGCGGGGGCCCGTCAACAGGCCGTGAGTCGCGAAATGGAGTATTCGGAACTGGTCCAGGTCCCCGCGCTGCTTGATCCCGGTGTCGCTGAACGCCGCGTCGGTCACCACCTCGGCCCGGCCGCCAGCGGCCGAGAGGATGGCCTGCCGCGCGATGAGCAGCT
This sequence comes from Allosphingosinicella sp., assembly GCA_035563315.1. Taxonomy (GTDB): domain Bacteria; phylum Pseudomonadota; class Alphaproteobacteria; order Sphingomonadales; family Sphingomonadaceae; genus Allosphingosinicella. The sequence continues at coordinate 3,607 of DATMVG010000076.1, forward strand.
CGTCGGCCGCGATCGGCCGGTTCCAGGCGAGCGGCGGCCAGGCGCAATCGGCGCGCCCCGCCGCCTCGGGCGCGCCGCCGGGCCGCGCGAGGACGCTGACCGGCTGGTTCCGGCCGAAACCGATATATTCCTGGCCTGCGGCCGAGCGGGGCGCCAGCCGGACGTCGCGAAAGGCGCGCGCCGACACCGCCGTGCTGAGGTCGCGCTGCCGGCCCAGCCACTCGACGCCGCGAAAGTCGAAGCCCTCGTCGGCGGGATCGGAGGCTCGGGCGCGATAGGCCTCGATGCCGGCCCGGTCCATGACGAGCAGATTGGGCGGCAGCCGGAGCAGGGCGCCGTCGGGCTCGAAGATGAGATGGGCGACGCCGGCGAGCTCGCCATGAACGGGCCCGAACAACTGCCGGTAGAGGAGGTGCGCCAATTCGAGATCGAACGGATAGGTGAGGTGCCGGCCGTTCTCGACGACGGAGATGGTCGCGCGCAGCGCGTCGACCTGCCGGTCGAGCTCGGCCGGACCGGCGGCGAGGCGGAAGGCGCGGGCGGAATCGCGGGTGATGAAGATCGCATAGGCGTCGTCGTCGACCGCCATCATCTTGTAATAGGCCTCTCCCCCGCCGAGCAGCTGCTGCACTTCGGCGAGGGAGATCGCGTTGGCGGCGACGACCCGGTAGCGCGGAAAATCGGCGAGCCGAGCCTGGGTCGCGACCTGGTCGCGCTGCATCTGCTCGATCGACGCCGCGAGCGTTGCCGCCTGCCGCGCCTGGCCGGCCGTGCGCTCCGCGCCCGCCTCGGCCTGCGCCAATGCGACCCGCGCCCGCTCGATGTCGCGGGTCAGGGTCACCGACTGCCGGAACAGGCGGGCCGCTTCGTCGCTGCCCCCGGAGAGCTCGCGCGCGAGCACGGCCTGGGTCTGCGCCACTCCGGGCCGCACCAGCACCTGGCTGGCGGCGAACAGCTCGGCCGCGGCGGCCGGCTCGCCGCCGCGCTGAGCGAGCAGTTCGAAATAAGGGGCGAGAACCCGCCGGAGCACCGGCGAGCTTTCCGCCCCGCCGGCGAGCGAGGCGACGATTTCGCGGTAGAGCAAGGCCGCCGCCTCGGGTTGTCCGGACCTGACGTAATGGCCGGCCAGCCTGCCCTTGGCGCTGAGCAGAGCGGAGGATCCCGGATAATGGACCTCGAGAAGCGCCACCGCCGAGCGATGAAGCCGCTCCGCCTCGCCCCGATCGCCGCGTTCCTCCGCCACCGCCGCCAGCTCGCCGAGGATCTGAGCGCGCATCCACAGCGTCGCCGCGACCCGGCCTTCGCGGACCGCGACCAGCTGATCGAGGGCGCGGGCGAGGGGGACCACCGCTTCGGCGTCCCGGCCTAGAAGCCGCATCACCGTGCCGCGCAGCTGAAGCGCCTGGGCATCGAGGATTCGGGCCTTGTCGGCCGGAGTCAGGCCCTCGCTTCCGGCGAGCCGCCGAGCCCCGGGCGATTCGCTGCTGAGCTGGGCCGCGGTCGAAGAATCGATGATCAGCGCGCCGACCTCCTCGCTGGGCGCGAGGCTCGGCAATGGCCGTTCGAGCTCGCTCAGCGCCTCCTGCGCCAACCCCTGGTTGAGCAGGTGCATGGCCCGATAGTTGCGCAGCCGTCGGGCCGTCACCGGCTCGGCGCCGGCAAGCGCCTGGGCGCGCGCGAACAAGGTCTGAGCTTCCGGGTAGCGGCCGAGATTGGAGCGCTGCAGAGCTTCGTTGGCAAGCGCCTCCGCCTGGCTCGCCGGGCTCTCCTCCCTGGCCGTCAGCCGAGCGAAGAATTCGGCCGCTTCGGCATAGCTGCCGGCATTGTTGCGGCGATAGGCTTCGGCGAGCGCGCGCTGGGGGTCGAGGCTGCCCGCCTGGACCCTGGCGAAGGCGATGGGATCGCCGGCGCCGGTGGTCGCGACCGAAACCTCGCCGGCGATCTCGCGGTCGGCGACGACGCTGCGCAGGGCAAGCTCGAGCGCGCTGGCATAGCCGCCCAGCCCTTCGGCGACATAGACGACGCCGCGTTCGCGCTTCACGTAGACGCGATAATCGACATTCTCGGCGGCGAGACGACAGGAGAGGGTCTCGACCCGACCCAGGCCCTCGATCGGTGCCGGCTCGCCGGCGGCGCAGACGGCGCGCTCGTCGCGGATCGCGGCCAGCCGCGCCAGCGGATCGCCGCCGCGGGTGCGCAGCGCATAAACCTGCCCGACCGGAAGCGCCGCGTCGCGGCAGGCGATCGCATAGGCCTGGTCGAACATGTCGGCCAGCGCGCGGTCGGCCAGCATGACCTGGGCGGTGCAGATGACGCCTCCGCCCGACCCGATTCGGAAGCTGTCGCGCGCGCTGACCGGCTGCGCGTCCGCCGCCGCCGGGGCGAGGAGAAGCGCCGCGACGAGCGCGGCAAGAGGCCCGAACCTACTCATCGCCGCCCTCCCCGTCGCAGTCGCCGTCATCGTCTTGGTCGCAGTCCCACAGTATGCTGTCGGCGCCGCTCGTCACCGGCTCCTCGATCAGGGGCTCGCCCGCGAAGCTGGTGTCGACCGGCTCGTCGGCGACGGCGAGCGCCGCCCTTCCCCTCAAGGGCTCGGTGATCGGGTCCGGCCCGCCGGGGACCAGGGGGCCGTCGCCGCCCACCCGCCCGCACAGGCCGCTGTTGATGAAGCACAGGTTGAACTGGGACTCGTCGGTATAGCCCGCACTGCCCTGTTCGAACTGGACCTCGCGGAAAAAGGCCTCGTTGGCGACGAAGCTCCCGTCCGGGTTGATCCGTCGTCCGAAGGCATAGACGATGAGAGGCTGCTGCCCGGTCGGCGTGACGGTGAGCGTATGCTCGACCACGGTGAGGCCGGCAAAGGCGTCGGCTGTCCCGCTGTTCTGGACGAAGACGGTATCCCGGGCGAACAGGAGGATGTCGCCGGCTTCGGCATGCCCGCGCGGTGCCTCGGCATTCTCGTTGGTGAGCAGGGCTTCGTCACGACCCGCGAAATTCGGGTCCGCCGCCAGGCGGTCGAGCACGCCCTGGCTCGCCGCCCAGATGTCGTTCGATCTGAGCGTGAGCGTTCCCGTGGGCAGGCCGGAGCCGTCGAGGATGCGGATGCTGCCGCTCGGCGCGACGAGCCGGATGCGCTCGCCGGCGCTGAAGTCGATCCGGCTGGCGCTTCCGGCATTGGCGAGCCGGAGCGCGCCGTCGACCTGAACGGTGCCGCCGGTGAGAAGCTCGAACGCCCCGATGCGCGCCGAATCGAGCGCGAGGTCGCGCACGAGGAAGTCGGCCGAACCGGCGGCGGCGCTGGCGTTCGGAGCCTCCACGCGCAAGGTGCCCGCGACGATCCGGCCCGCCTCGGCGTCGCTCAGCGTATAGCCCGGCCCCTGCGCGCCGCCGCCGAGCACGGTCGGTTCGTCGCCGGGAAGGACGGTGAGGGCGACCGTCTCGGTGCCTTCGCCGCCGAGGCCGCCGGCGGCGGCGATGTCGATGTCGGCGGAGGCGACGGAAATGGTCTGGGCCAGCACCGGGCCGCCGAACGCGGCCGTGCCGGCCGCTTCGGCGCGCAGCTCGCCGCCCGCATCGGCGCCGCCGAGGAAGAGGTCTCCGCCGCTGTCGAGCTCGATGTCGCCGGCCGCGGCCGCCGCTCCGAGTTCGATCGAGGCTGCGGTGATATTGAGCGCCGCTCCGGCGTCGGCCGAGGCCAACGCCACGGGTCCAGAGGCCTCCAGGCCGAGGTCCCCGCCGCTGCTGAAGCTGTTCCCGGAAATGCCGCCGCCCGAGGAGGACAAAGCTATCTCCCCGGTCGCGGCGACGTCGTTGAGAGCGATGTCGAACGGCGCCTGCGCTTCGATGGCGGCGGCGGTCAACCTGCCGTCGCTGAGGATCGGGCCGTCGAGCGAGACCAGCTCGATCCGGCCGCCGGCGGATCCGTCGTCGAGCCGGACCTGCCCTTCGCCCGCGAGGCGGATGTCGCCGCCGGCTTCGGCCTCTCCAACGAGCAGGGTCGAGGCCTCCGCGTCGATGTCCGCCGCCGCCGTGA
>DATMVG010000077.1:0-9778 GCA_035563315.1 Allosphingosinicella sp.
CGCCCCGCCAACGTCTTCGTCGCCCGCTTCGTGGGCTCGCCGGCGATGAATCTCGCTCCGGCGACCCTGGTCGGGGACGACTCTTCGGCGCGGTTCGCGCGGGTGCGGCTCCCCGACGGCGCCGAGGTCGACACGCGAGTGGCGCGAGCGGCCCTGCCCGGGGGCGGCGCGCTCCAGCTCGGGCTGAGGCCGGAGAGCGTTCGCGTCGTCCACGACGGCGAGGCGACCACCAGCGCCAAGGTCGAGCTGGTCGAAAGGCTCGGCGAGCGCACCCTGATCTATGCCACGCTCGAGGGCGGGCAGCCGGTCATCGCCGAGGACAGCGGCACCAGCGCGGTCAGGATCGGCGACCGCGTCGGCCTTAGAATCGACGGCAGCGCCGCCCACCTGTTCGGGCCGGACGGCGGCGGCCATCATGCCGAGGCGGCGGCGGCGTGACCTCGCGCGGACGGCTGGGAGGATTCGCCTTCGTCGCGCCCTTCCTGTTCGTCTATTGCTTCCTGCTCATCTACCCGCTGGTGAACGGGATCCTGTTGAGCTTCCAGCATGTCGACCTGTTCGGCGGCGGCCGCTTCATCGGCCTCGACAATTACGCCCGGCTCTTCGCCGACGACACCTTCCTCCGCTCGATCCTCACCACCTTCCTGCTCGCGCTGATGATCGTCCCACTGCTGACGATGCTCGCGCTTGCGCTGGCGCTGGCCCTCAACCGGGCGACTCGCGGCGCGGCAATCTTCCGCGGCGTGTTCTTCTCCTCCTCGGTCCTTTCCGTCACCATCGTCACCCTGATCTGGCGCTTCGTGCTGGCTCCGGACGCGGGGCTGCTGGGCGAAACCGCGCAGGGGTTCGGCGCGGAGCCGATCCCGTTCCTCAGCCACCCGACCTGGTCGCTCTGGGCGCTTGCGATCACCACGATCTGGTGGTCCATCGGCCTGCCGATGATGCTGTTCCTGGCCGGCCTCCAGCAGATCCCCGGCGACGTCTACGAGGCGGCCGCGCTCGACCGGGCGGGCCGATGGACGACGCTTTGGCGGGTGACCCTGCCATCGCTGAAGCGCACCGTCGTCCTGGTCGTGATGCTTCAGACGGCGGCCCAGCTCCAGATCTTCGGCCAGGCGCAATTGCTCACCGGCGGCGGTCCCGGCGGTTCGACGCGCACCATGGTGCTGTTCATCTTCGAGACCGCCTTCGCCCGCTGGGAGCTTGGCTACGCCACCGCCGCGGCCGAGATCCTCTTCCTTCTGATCGTGGCGCTCACCCTCACCCAATATGTGACCACGATGCGCGGATCGGAGGACGACGGTGGCCGGTAGCGCCGACACTCCGGCGCTTCCCGGCGAAGGCCGGGATCCGGAGCTCCCCGGCGAAGGCCGGGGCCCAGTCCTTCTTTCGGCGCCGCTGGGCCCCGGCTTTCGCCGGGGAGCAAAAGCGAAAACGGCCGTTCAAGGCCTCCAACGGCAGCGCCGATCGCCGCTGACGTGGATCGCGATCCTGCTCGCCGCTTTGGTGATGCTGGCGCCGCTGATCTGGACCCTGCTCCTCTCGCTCAAGGAGAACGAGGCGCTGATCGGCAATAGCGGCGCCGCTTTGTCGCCGCCCTACACGCTCGAAAACTACCGCTCGATCCTCCAGGGCAACCAGGTGTTCCGCTGGCTGCTCAACAGCCTCATCGTTTCGGGCGGCACCACGATCGGGGTCCTCGCTCTTTGCAGCCTCGCCGGCTACGGCTTCGCCCGCCTCGAATTCCCCTTCCGCCGGACGCTGTTCATCTTCGTGCTGCTCGGACTGGCCATTCCGGAGCAGGCGGTGATCCTGCCCCAGCACCAGCTCTTCGCGGACCTGCGGCTCCACAACAGCTATCCCGGCCTGATCCTGCCGGGCCTGGCCGGCCCGTTCGGCGTGTTCTTCATGACCCAATATATGCGGGCGATCCCGAAGGAGCTCGACGAAGCGGCGATGCTCGACGGCGCCTCGCGGCTGAGGCTTTTCTGGAAAGTGCTGCTGCCCCTGACCCTGCCCGCCCAGGCGACCCTTGGAGTGTTCACCTTCCTGGGCACCTGGAACAGCTATTGGTGGCCGCTCATCTCGGCGACGCGAAGCGACATGTACACGCTCACCGTCGGCCTCGCCTCGGCGCAGATGAACTACGCCCAGACCAGCGGCCTGGGCTTCCTCATGGCCCAGGCGGTGTTCGCCTCGATCCCGATCTTCATCGTCTACATATTGTTCCAGAAGCAGATCGTGCGCGCCATGGCCGGGACCGCGGTGAAGTGAGGCGAGCCTATTGGTCCCTGGCGCTGCTTCTCGCCGCAGGCTGCGGCGGCGATGGCGCCCGGGACGACCGCGCGGAAATCTACCTTCAGCGCTTCTTCGGCGAATGCGGCGCCCAATATGGAAGCGCGACGGACGTCTCCGGAGTCGAAGGCGAGTGCGGGATCATCACGGCGATGATCAACAAGTTCAACGCCGACAATCCGGACGTCCACGTGGACAGCAACGTCGTCGCGTGGCCCGGCTACCCCCAGCTCTCGGCGCAGATGGCGGCCCAGGATCCGCCCGACCTCGTCACCATGCACACAGGCGTGATCCCGGACTATGCCGCCGAGGGCCTGCTGGAGCCGATCGAGCCTTATCTCGCCGAAGCCGGGCTCCAGCCGTCCGCGCTCACCGAAGCGAGCCGAAGCGCGGTGACGATCGGGACTCGCCTTTACGGCCTTCCGTTCGACACTCATGGCGGGCTGTTCCACATCAACACCAGGCTGTTCGCCCAGGCCGGCCTGATGCGGGACGGCAGGCCGGTCCTGCCGACCTCGCCCGAGGAGATGCTCGCCCACGCGCGCCAGTTCACGGAGCGAACGGGCAAGCCCTACATCATCCAGAGCCTGGTCGGCGACAACGCCTATGCGGCCCGCAACCTCTACACCTACCTCCTCGCGCAGGGCGCGGTGATGTTTCCCACGCCCAGGACGATCCGGCTGCGGACTCCCGAGGCGGAGCGGATCGTCGACTTCTTCCGAGCCATCACCGCGTCGGGGACGAGCACGCGCAACCAGGACACTCCGGCCGCCATCGGCAGCTTCATGTCGGGCGAAGGCGGCATCTACCCGACGGGCACATGGATGATCGGCCAGTTCGAAGCGGAAGCGAACACGCCCGGCCGCCCGCTCTACCGAAGCTATACCGTCTACCCCTATCCGCGGCTGTGGGGCGAGCCGGTGAGCTATGTCAGCGGCCACGCCTGGGTCGTCCCCAGGCGCGAGCGGACTCCGGAGCAGCGCCGAGCCATCGCCCGCTTCTTCCGTTTCATCGCCGAGCATAATTTCGATTGGGCGCGCACCGGCCACCTTCCCGCCTTCCAGGCGGTGGTGGACAGCCCGGCCTTCAGGGCGCTGCCGCACCGAGCCAACATCGCTCCGATCGCCGCCACCGGCCGGCCGCTGCCCGGCGGAGTCCAGCGCCAGAACGCGATCGAAGGCCTGATCGGCGAGGAGGTGGCCGCCGCCTTCAACGGTCAGAAATCGACGAGGCAGGCCCTGGCCGACGCCGAACGCCGGGTCAACGAGCTGCTCGCCCAGACCGGCTGACCCGGCCCCCTCGCGAGCCGCCATGCCGAACGCGTTTCAGCGTTCGGCGTCGAGCCTCGGGGCGGTGCGATCTACTCGGCGGGCTGGGCGCCTGGCGGGGCGCATTGCCAGGCGAAGTCGCCGCTGGGGTCGCGGGCGGCGGTGCAGTCGACCCGGCCCTCATTGCCGGCGGAATCGCGGATCTGGGCGTAGCCGGTCATATTGTCGTCGTCCTGCTTGGTCATCTCGACGGCGAGCACCGTGCCCTGCGAGGAAAAGCTCTGCCGGATCAGATTCTCGATCTGGGTGAGCACCTGCTCGTCGATCACCGGCGAGCAGCGCCAGTTGAAGTTGGAGCCGCTGCTGCGCCGCGCCGTGCAGTTGAGCCGGCCCTCGCTGCCGTCGGCGGCGCGCATGACCACGAAGCCGTTCATGTTGTCGTCGTCCTGCCGGGTCAGCTCGACCTCCTGGACGTTGCCTCGCGAGGACAGATTCTCGCGGATCGCATTCTCCAGCTGGTCCTCCTCGCTGGAGACCGTGCAGCCGGCGACGGCGAGCGCGCCGCCGAGCCCGATCAGGACCCTGTTCATCATCTTCCCCCTCTGCCTCGCCCCGAGCGGCGACCGGCATGGTTTTCCCGGATTTGCCGCGCGAGGCAAGCCCGGGCCGTCCGGGCCCTTCCCACGGCGAAACGATATGCGACGAGCCGAGGCACGGCGAGGGAACCTCCCGGCGGCTGGCTCGATCTACCGGCACCACGATCAGGAGCGTTGCCGTGACGATTCCCGTTTCAGCGGTCCTGCTCGTCGAGGACGACCATCTGATCCTCGATTCGACCGCCCGGCTGCTCGCCGACGACGGCCTCGAAGTGACCTGCGCGAGCAATGCCGAGCAGGCGCTGGCGATCCTCGGCGACGGCCGAATCCCGTCGATCCTGGTCACCGACATCAACCTGGACGGCCCCTCGAGCGGGCTCGATCTCGCCCGTTCGGTCGCCGAGGCCTGGCCCGACGTCAGGCTGATCCTGATCTCGGGCGAGACCCGGCCGGCGCCGGGACATTATCCGGAGAAAGCGGTGTTCTTCACCAAGCCCTATGCCAGCGGCGCCCTGCTCACCCTGATCCGGAGCAGCGACTGGTAAGGGGAAGGGGACACGTACTCGTACGTGTCCCCCTGGTGGAGAAAGAGGGGGACACGTACGAGTACATGTCCCCGCGGGTCCCTTACACGGCCGCGGTGTAGCGGCGCGAGGAATCGGCGAAGCTGATCAGCGGGGCGAGGATCGAGCCGTCGGCGAGCCGGCGGCCGCCGAGCGGATCCACCGCCTTGATGTCGTGATCGGGCAGCCCGGGATCGAGCCCCGAGACGACGACGTCGAAGGTGGTCGCCGGGCCGCCCTGGGGCACGAACCAGTGGATGTTGTCGCGCTCCGAGCACATCGTCGAGACCCGGCCGGGGCGGGCGAGATAGTCGCGGGTGGGACGGATCACCATCGCCTCGCCCTCGTCGCGAAGGCGGTCGAAATTCCTCACCCTGAAGGCGCCGGCGACGACGAGGTGGGCCGAGACCATGTGGCGGTGGCCGTGCGGGGTGATGACGTTGGCCGGGTCGAAATCGAACAGAGCGGCGCCGTAGGCGAGCCGGCGCGGCGCTCCGCTCTCGTCGAGGAAGCTGACGTGGCGCTTGCTCGGGTCGTTGCGGAACGGCGGCCCGGCCGGGCGGAGCCGGGCTCGGCCGAGCTCGGCGACCAGCTCGGCGAGGTCGAGCTCGGCGGCGAGCCGCTCGACCTCGAGGCACCAGGCGCGGCCGCCTATCGCTCCGGAAGCGAGCGCCTCGGCGATGCCCTGCTGGCTGGCGATCCAGCGGCGCACCGAGCCCTGCCGTTCGGGCGCGGCGGCGCGCGCCTCGCCGAGCAGGGCATAAGCGAGGAAGGCGGGCAGCAGGGCGAGCAGGTTCTCGCGGCGGGTGAAGAGGAGTTCGGCGGCGGCGTCGGCCGGCGGCGGGCAGGGGGCCATGACTCGCTCCTTGGCGGCGGCAACAGGGGCGAGGATGGCGCCCGGAGCGCCGGCCGGCAAACGAGCAAAGCTCGGGAGAGCCCGTATTTTTCCTCGGCTTCCACGGCGGCGCGGGCGCGCTACAAGCCAAGGCGGCCGCGCCGCTTCCCGGCGGCGGGCGAGGGGAGAGGCGAGCGCTTGATCCGGCCCTATCTGCCGCTGAACGGCCTGCGCGCCTTCGAGGCCGCCGCCCGCCACCTCAGCTTCACCAAGGCGGCCATCGAATTGTGCGTGACCCCGGCGGCGCTCGGCCACCAGGTCAAGGCGCTCGAGGAGCGGCTCGACGTGCCCTTGTTCCGCCGGCTTCCGCGCGGGCTGGCTCTGACCGACGAGGGCCGGGCCCTGCTTCCGGTGCTTCGCGAATCGTTCGACCGGATCGCCGAGCTGGTCGAGCGCTTCCGCGGCGACGGCCCGGGCGAGCTGCTCGCGGTCGGAGCGGTGGGGACGTTCGCGCTCGGCTGGCTGCTGCCCCGGCTGGCCGGCTTCCGGACCGCCCATCCGGCGGTCGACCTGCGCCTGTTCACCAACAACAACCGCGTGGACATCGCCGAGGAGGGGCTCGATTTCGCGATCCGCTTCGGCGACGGCGCCTGGCACGGAACCGAGGCGGCGCGGCTGTTCGAGGCGCCGCTGACGCCCCTGTGCGGCCCGGCGGCGGCGGCCCGGCTGAGCAGCCCCGCCGACCTCGCCGGCGAGACCCTGCTTCGCTCCTATCGCGCCGAGGACTGGCCGGACTGGTTCGAGGCCGCGGGGGCGAAGGCGTTGCCGGCGCGCGGGCCGGTGTTCGATTCCTCGGCGGCGATGGTCGCGGCGGCGGCGCGGGGCCACGGAATCGCGCTCGCCCCGGCGATCATGTTCGAGGCCGAGCTCGTCGAGGGGCGGATCGTCCGGCCGTTCGCGGCCGAGGCCGGCGGCGGCAGCTACTGGCTGACCCGGCTCAAGTCGAAGCGGCCGACGGCGGCGATGACGGCGTTCGAGAGCTGGATCCTCGGCGAGGCCGCGGCCGTGGGGTGAGCGGGGAGGTCACCTGAATTCGCGGGATCGGGGGACATTGAGATCGGGGGACATGTACTTTTTCGCGAAAAAGTACATGTCCCTGTCCCATGCGCCGCGAGGCCCGACCCTGGATGCTGAAACGAGTTCAGCATGACGGTGGGGGGTGCGGGCTGGGATCGGGGGACATGTACTTTTTCGCGAAAAAGTACGTGTCCCTGTCCCCACCTGGATGAAACCAGTTCAGCATGACGGTGGGAGGTGCGGGTGCACGCTTCCGCCCGGCCGCGCGGCACGTGGGAGGGCGGGGCGTGTCCGCAGGCGGACAGTGGCGGCGTTCGATAGCGGACGGGGGCGGGGACCGGCGGGCCGCCGCGCCCACTCAGGCGGCGGTGGCACGGCAATTGCACTTCGAGAGAGGCGGAACCGCATCCGGCGCCGGCCGCGGGCGAGGAGGAAGCCTAATGCTCCACCATTATCTGACGATGGCGCTGAGGAGCCTGACCCGCCACAAGGCCTATGCCTTCATCAACCTGTTCGGCCTCGTCACCGGCCTCGCCGCCTGCCTGATCCTGCTCATCTTCGTCCGTTACGAGTTCGGCTACGACAGCTGGCTCGCCGATTCGGCGCGGGTCCACCAGGTCCAGCTGACGCTCGAGGACCCGCAGTCGCCACCGGTCCGGCTGCAGATGGCGCCCTATCCGGCGGCGGCCGCGCTCGCCCAGGCCTTCCCCGAGATCGAGGCGGCGGCGGGCGCGTTCACCGCCCGTCCGGTGATCCTCGAGAACGGGGTCGCCAGCCTTCCCGAGCGCGACGTGCTGATGGCCGATCCGGCCTTCTTCGACGTCGTCCAGCTGCCCTTCACCGCCGGCGACCGGCGCTCGGCGCTCGCCGCGGTCGATTCCGTGGCGCTCAGCGAGAGCGAGGCGGGGCGCCGGCTCGGCACGACCGACGCGGTCGGGCGGACGATCACGATCATCCACCGCGGGATCACCCGCGACGTCAGGGTGACCGGTATCTACCGCGATCTTCCGGCCGACAGCCACATGCGCTTCGCCATGGTGTTCCGGCTCAACCCCTCCGATTATGCCGACTCGCCGGGCCTGCTCGGCGACTGGTCGAACATCAGCGGCTACGTCTATGCCAAGCTCCGGCCGGGCGCCGACGCGGCCTCGGTCAACGGGCGGCTCGAGGCGTGGGCCCGCCGCCACATCCCGGCCGCCGACGGACGGAGCGGCGAGGAGGGCTCCTCCTACCGGCTGGTGCCGGTCCGCGACGTCCATCTCGGCGCCAACCAGGTCGCGGCGATGACCCCGGGGTCGGACCTCAAGACGATCGCGACCTTCGCCGTCATCGCCGCCCTGATCCTGGCGGTCGCCTGCTTCAACTTCGTCAACCTGGCGACCGCCCGGGCCACCCAGCGGGCCCGGGAGGTCGGCGTCCGCAAGGCGCTCGGCGCCAGCCGCAAGCAGCTGGTCGGCCAGCTCCTCACCGAATCGCTGCTGATGGTCGCGGCGGCGATACTGATCGCCCTGGCCCTGGTCGAGGTCGCCCTGCCGACGGCCGGCGAGCTGCTCGGCGCCGAGCTCGAGCTCAGCTATTTCGGCGCGGACGGAATCTGGCCGGCGATCCTCGGACTGATGGTCGCGGTCGGAGCCGCCGGATCGATCTATCCGGCCGTCTATTTGTCGCGCTTCCAGCCCGCCAAGGTGCTCAAGGCCAACGCCGCCGCCTCCGACGGCCCGGGCTCGGGGCGGCTTCGCGGCGCCCTCGCGCTCGGCCAGTTCGCGGTGGTGATCGGGCTCACCATCTGCACGGCGGTGATCCACGCCCAGACGGAGCATGCCCGAAGCGCCGCCGCCGGCTACGACCGCCATGGGCTGGTGCGGATCGACAATCTCGACCGGGCGCCGGTGCGGGCGGCGGGCGGCGACCTGGTGCGCCGGATCGCCGCCCTCGACGGGGTCGCCGCGGTCGGTCGAGCGAGCATCGCTCCGGCGAGCGGCAATGTCAGCGTCACCGAGGCCCGGCTGCCGGGGGCCGACCGGCCGGTCGAGCTCGGCCTCTACCGGGTCGATGCCGGCTTCTTCGCGACGATGCGGACCCGATTGCTCGCCGGCCGCGGCTTCTCAAGCGACCGGGCGGTGGACGATTCCTCGCTTCCGGCCGAGCCCGACGCCGCCGCCGAGCGGGCGCTGGCCGCGCGCGGGATCAACGTCGTGGTCAGCGCCCTGGCCGCGGCCCGGCTCGGCTTCGCCACTCCGCAGGCCGCGATCGGGCGGCAGATCAGCCTCGCCATGATCGACCCGGCCAACGGCCGGGTGCCGGCGCGGATCGTCGGCGTGGTCGAGGACGTCCGCTACCGCTCGGTGCGCGAGGCGCTCGAGCCGATCGTCTACCGGCTCGCTCCGGACTCGACCAATTTCCTGCTCGTCCGGGTCGAGCCCGAAGAGGGCGCCGCCGCGGTCGAGCGGATCCGGCGGCTGTGGCAGGCGCGGGCGCCCGACGTGCCGTTCGAATCGCTGTTCGTCGAGGACGCGCTCGCCCGGATGTACGAGAGCGATGCCGGGCGCGGCCGGCTGTTCGCTTTGTCCTCGCTGCTCGCGGTGGCGATCGGCTGCCTCGGCCTGTTCGGCCTCGCCGCCTTCCTCGCCGCCCGGCGGACCAAGGAGATCGCCCTGCGCAAGCTGTTCGGAGCGCGCGTGCCCGACGTCGCCCGGCTGCTCGTCTGGCAGCTCAGCCGGCCGGTGCTGTTCGCCAATCTGATCGCCTGGCCGGTCGCCTGGTGGACGATGCGCGACTGGCTGAACGGCTTCGACGACCGGATCGCGCTGAGCCCGCTCTATTTCGTCGCGGCTGGCCTGCTCGCGCTCCTGATCGCGGTGGCGACGGTGGTCGGCCAGGCGCTCAGGGTCGCCCGAACCCGCCCGATCGAGGCGCTCCGCTACGAGTGACGCAAGGGGCGGCCGGCCGGCTTGCCGCCGGCGCCTGCGCCGTTCCGGGGCTCGGCGGCGGCCAAGCGGAGGAACGGCGCCGCTCGCCAGCCGTTCTGGCGCGATGGACAGGATCGTTCACGACACGCCGAGCGAGGTCACCGCGGAGGAAGGCGAGGTGATGATGGACGGACCCGACGGGGTCGCCATCTCCCTCACCCCCGACGCCGCCTCG
>DATMVG010000078.1:0-3100 GCA_035563315.1 Allosphingosinicella sp.
TGACCGCCACCCGCGGCGGCCTCCGGGTCACGGCCGGCGGAGGCGGGTCGGCCGAGGCGAGGGCGCCCGGCGCTTCGCGGTCCATCGCCCGGGCGAGCTCGACGCCGCGCGAGCGATCCTGCTCCGACAGGTGCCGATCCATCTCGCGCAGCTGGCTCTCGGCATAGGGAAGGCCCTGCGCCGCGGCGCGGGTGACGAAGGCGTAGGCGCGCGGCCAATCGCGGCCGACGACGTCGCCGTTGAACAGGGCCGTGCCGTAGACATATTGCGCCCGAGCGTCGCCGCGCTCGGCGGCGCGCTGGACGTAGGGCATGGCTTCCTGGCGCCGACCGTTCTGGAACAGGATGAGCCCGTACATCGCCTGCGCCTCGACATGGCCGGCGCGCGCCGCCCGCTCATAGAGCTGCTCGGCCATGGCCATGTTCTGCGGCACGCCGCGGCCGAGCCGGTAGGCGTGGCCGAGGTTGAACTGGGCGTCGGCGTCGCCGCGCTCGGCGAGCGGTCGCCAGTTGCGGACGGCGGCGGCGTGATCGCCGGCCTGCCACGCTTCCACTCCGGCCTGAACGCTCTGCGCGAGCGCGGGCAGCGCCAGCCCGGCGGCGACGGCGCCGGCCGCGGCCACCAGCCAAAGGCGTCGGTCTTTCCTCATTGCAAGCAACTCCCACCGGAAACCTTTGCGAGCCGTCCTAATCGCGACTGCTTAACGCGGCCTTAGCATAGAAATCAGCATCTTGGCCACGCGCGTCGAGCTCCCGGACCGGCCCCGCCGAGGCCCGCACCGTTAACCAGATTTTAGCTTCGACGGGTCAAACCCCGGTTTCGAGCGTGGGAGCCGAGGGAAAATAAATGCGCGTTCTGGCACTATCCTCTCAGAAAGGCGGATCGGGGAAGACGACCCTGTCCGGCCATCTTGCCGTCCAGGCGCAGCGCGCCGGCTACGGGCCCGTCTGCCTGATCGACATCGATCCGCAAGGCTCGCTCGCCGACTGGTGGAACGAACGCGAGGACGACATGCCCGCCTTCGCGCAGACCACCGTCGCCCGCCTCGGCGCCGATCTGGAAGTGCTTCGCCAGCAGGGCTTCCGACTCGCCGTCATCGATACGCCGCCGGCCATCACCATGGCGATCCAGAGCGTCATCCAGGTCGCCGAGCTGATCCTCATCCCCACCCGCCCAAGCCCGCACGATCTGCGCGCCGTCGGCGCCACGGTCGACCTGTGCGAGCGAGCCGGCAAGCCGCTCATCTTCGTCGTCAATGCCGCCACGCCCAAGGCCAAGATCACCTACGAAGCGGCGGTCGCGCTGTCGCAGCACGGCACCGTGGCGCCGGTCACCCTCCACCACCGCACCGATTTCGCCGCGTCGATGATCGACGGCCGGACGGTGATGGAATGCGACCCGAACAGCCGCTCGGCCAAGGAGGTCGAGGAGCTGTGGGCCTATATCTCCGACCGGCTCGAGAAGAATTTCCGCCGCACCGTCTTCTCCGCCCCGGGCGGAACGGCGCCGCATCCGATGACCCCCCGTCCCGCCGCCGGCTTCGGCCGCCGCGTCATCGGCCAGTGAGGGAAGCGACGATGAACGAAGCCCGTCCCTTCGCCTCGCTGTCCTCGGGGCTGCTGGCCCGCAAGGGCGCCGCCAAGCCGGCCATGCGTCCGCAGGCCTATACCAGCTTCGAGGATCTCGGCTGGAACGACATGGGCGACTCGCCCTCGGCCGACGAGGCCGCCGTCGCCGAGATCCCGGAACATGTGCCGAGCTCGATCGCCGCGCTGACGCCGGCGCCCAGGCCCGGCCGCGAGGAGCCCTCGGTCGTCGCTCAGCAGCGCGCCATCCTGGAAAGCTTCGAGGGCGAGGAAGAGTCCGAGGATATGCCGGAAGCCGCGGTCGCGGCGGCCGAGCCGGAGCCCGCGCCCAGGGCCGAGATCGTCACCCTGCCCAAGCGAGTCCCGATCGCCGCCGGGCGCAAGGCCGCCTTCACTCTTCGGCTCGACCCGGAGCGCCACCTTCGCCTCCGGCTCGCCTGCGCGGTGACCGGCCGCTCGGCGCAACAGATCGTGACCGGCGCGCTCGACGAACTGCTCGCCGGCATTCCCGAAATCGAGGCGCTCGCATCGCGGGTGCCGAGCAAGGCCGGCACCGCCGGCGCCAAGCGGAGCTGACGGAGAATCCGACGATGAACAGGACCGCCTTCAAGATCGCCGCGTCGACCGTGATCGTCGCCATGACGATGGTCGGCTGCACCGCGCAATCGGACGCGATGCGCCGGCTGGGCTCGGCCCGGTCGGCCGATTCTCGCACCGACCGCCAGGCGCAGGCGTTTCACGAGCAGGGGCGCCGAGCGCTTCAGCAAGGCCAGCTCGCCGAGGCGCTCACCGCGGTCGAGAATGCGGTGGCGCTGTCGCCGCGCGATGCCGGCTACCGGCTGCTGCTTGCCGACGTCTACATGAAGAGCGGTCGTTTCGAGGCCGCGCGCGCCACCTTCGCCGACGTCGTCGAGCTCGATCCGTCGAACGTCCGCGCGGGCCTCAGCCTCGCCCTCATGCACGTCGCGCTCGGCCGGCCCCAGGCCGCGGTCGCTCAGCTCGACGAGCTGCAGGGCCGAGCCGCGCCGGCGGATATCGGCCTTGCCTATGCGCTCGCGGGGATGCCGGAGCGCGCGATCGAGATCCTCGAGCCGGCCGCGCGCGGCTACGACGCGACTCCGCGCCTGCGCCAGAATCTGGCGCTCTCCTACGCCCTGGCCGGCAACTGGCAGCGCGCTCGGACCGTCGCCGCCCAGGACATCTCCCCGGCCGATCTGGCCTCGCGCATGCAGCAATGGGCGGCGATGGCGCGTCCCGATGCGCGCTCGACCCAGGTCGCCAGCCTGCTTGGAGTGAGCCCGGTCCAGGATTCCGGTCAGCCGGTCCGCCTGGCGCTGGCGCCGAGCGCGCCGCGGCCCGATGTCGCTCCCGTGCCGGCCGAGGCTTATGCCCAGGCACCCCAGTTCGTCCTCGCTTCCGCCGACTCGGCGACGGCGCCAGCTCCCGCTCCCGCTCCCGCCGAGGCTCCCTCCTCGCCGGTGATCGCGCCCGAATCGGCGCCGGTCTCCGACTGG
>DATMVG010000079.1:0-27316 GCA_035563315.1 Allosphingosinicella sp.
CCCGCTCTCCCCGGCCGAGTTGGTCATCGACCACTCCGTCATCGCCGACAAGTTCGGCACCAACGACGCGTTCGCGCAGAACGTCGAGCTGGAGTACGGCCGCAACAAGGAGCGCTACCAGTTCCTGCGCTGGGGCCAGACCGCGTTCGACGAGTTCAAGGTCGTCCCGCCCGGTACCGGCATCGTCCACCAGGTGAACATCGAGCACCTCGCGCGCACGGTCATGGTCCGCAACGGGCAGGCGTACCCCGACACGCTCGTCGGCACCGACTCCCACACCACCATGGTCAACGGCCTCGGCGTCCTCGGCTGGGGCGTCGGCGGCATCGAGGCCGAGGCGGCGATGCTCGGCCAGCCGGTCTCGATGCTGATCCCCGAGGTGGTCGGCTTCCGCCTGACCGGCGAATTGAAGGAGGGGATCACCGCCACCGACCTCGTCCTCACCGTCACCCAGATGCTGAGGAAGCACGGCGTCGTCGGCCGCTTCGTCGAATTCTTCGGCCCCGGGGTCGGCGCTCTCAGCCTCGCCGATCGGGCGACGATCGCCAACATGGCGCCCGAATATGGCGCCACCTGCGGCTTCTTCCCGATCGACGACAAGACGCTCGAATATATGCGCCTCACCGGCCGGGCCGAGGCCCAGGTCGCCCTTACCGAAGCCTATTGCAAGGCGCAGGGCCTGTGGCTCGATCCGGCCGCCGATCCGGTCTTCACCGAGACGCTCTCGCTCGACATGGCCAGCGTCGAGCCCTCGCTCGCCGGGCCCAAAAGGCCGCAGGACAAGGTCCTCCTCTCCAGCGTCGACGAGGAGTTCATCGCCAATTTCACGAGCGAATACGGCCAGGAAATCGGCAAGCTGAAGACTCGCTGCCCGACGGACGTCGACAATGACGGGGTGGTCGGCGCCGCCGAGAGCCTGGGCCATGGCGACGTCGTCATCGCCGCCATCACGAGCTGCACCAACACCTCCAATCCGGCCGTCCTGATCGCCGCCGGCCTGGTCGCCCGCAAGGCTCGGGCAAGGGGGCTGACCCGCAAGCCCTGGGTCAAGACCAGCCTCGCGCCCGGCTCTCAGGTGGTCACCGACTATCTCGACAAGGCCGGATTGAGCGAGGATCTGAACGCGCTCGGCTTCGAGCTGGTCGGCTATGGCTGCACGACCTGCATCGGCAATTCCGGGCCCTTGCCCGAGCCGATCAGCCAGGCCATCCACAAGAACGACATCGTCGCCGCCTCGGTCCTTTCCGGCAACCGCAATTTCGAGGGCCGGGTCTCTCCCGACGTGCGCGCCAATTATCTCGCCTCGCCGCCGCTCGTCGTCGCCTACGCGATCAAGGGAACCGTCATCGAGGACATGGTCGAATGCCCGATCGGCCAGGACCGGGACGGGGCCGACGTCTATCTGCGCGACATCTGGCCGTCGAACGAGGAGGTTCGAGCGCTGATCGACGCCCACGTCCATGGCGACCTGTTCCGTGCGCGCTACGCCGACGTCTACAAGGGCGACGATCGCTGGCGGGCGATCGAGGTCGGCGGCGGCGCCACCTACGGCTGGCCGGCGGGCTCGACCTACATCGCCAATCCGCCCTATTTCGAGGGCATGTCGATGACTCCCGAGGCACCTTCCGACATCATCGAGGCGCGTCCGCTCGCCATCCTCGGCGACAGCATCACCACCGACCACATCTCGCCCGCCGGCGCCATCAAGCTCGACTCGCCGGGGGGGAAATACCTTGTCGATCATGGCGTCGGCCGAGCAGACTTCAACAGCTACGGGGCCCGGCGCGGCAATCACGAAGTGATGATGCGTGGCACCTTCGCAAACATCCGGATCCGCAACAAGATGACGCCAGGTATCGAGGGCGGGGTCACCAAATATATCCCGACCGGCGAGACCATGGCCATCTACGACGCCGCCATGAGATACAAGGAAACGGGGACTCCGCTGGTGGTGATTGCCGGCAAGGAATACGGAACCGGGTCTTCACGCGACTGGGCGGCCAAGGGCACCAACTTGCTCGGCGTCCGCGCGGTCATCGCCGAGACCTACGAGCGCATCCACCGCTCCAACCTGGTCGGCATGGGCGTCGTCCCGCTCCAGTTCGTCGGCGAGGTGCCCGAATTCGACGGCACCGAGACCTTCACCGTCACCGGCATCGCCGCCCTGACCCCGCGCCAGGAGCTTGAAGTCAAGGTGAGGAAAGCCGACGGCCAGGAAAGCGCCTTCACCGCCCGGGTGCGCATCGACACCTTGAACGAGCTCGAATATTTCCGCCACGGCGGAATCCTCCATTACGTTTTAAGGAACCTCGCCGCCTGACCGCCGCGGCGATCCTCGTCGAGATTGCCGGCTGGATCGGCGCGAGCTTCATCCTGCTCGCCTATCTGCTGCTGTCCATGGGTCGGCTGACCGGCCAGTCCCCCGCCTACCAGGCGATGAACGTCGTCGGCGCGGCCGGTTTCATCGTCAACGGCTGGTGGCACGGCGCCCTGCCTTCGGCCGCGCTGAACCTTGTCTGGATGATGATCGGAGCATTGGCATTATGGCGGATCCGAAGGCGAAGGGGCTCGTCGACCTCAGCCACCTGATCGAGCACGGAATGACCACCTACAAGGGGTTGCCGGGGCCGCATATCTGCGACTTCTGGACGCGCGAGGCCTCGGCCGCCAATTACGACGACGGCTCGAGCTTCCAGATCGGCCGGATCGACATGATCGCCAATACCGGCACCTATCTCGATTCGCCCTTCCACCGCTTCGCCGACGGGGACGACCTGGCCGGGCTGGCGCTCGGGCGGCTGGCCGCGCTGCCCGGGCTGGTCGTCCGGACCGACGCGATGGCGGTGGGCGCCGACGCGTTCGACGGCCTCGACCTGGCCGGCAAGGCGGTCCTCGTCCACACCGGCTGGGACCGTCACTGGCGCACCGATGCCTATTTCGAGAACCATCCGTTCCTCACCGAAGCCGCGGCTCGGCGGCTCGCCGTGGGAGGGGCGGCGCTGGTCGGCATCGACAGCCACAATATCGACGACACCCGCGCCCGCTCGCGGCCGGTTCACACCATCCTGCTCGGCGCCGGAGTCCCGATCTGCGAGCACATGACCAATTTCGGAGCGCTCCCCGACAGCGGCTTCACCTTCACCGCGGCGCCTCCCAGGATCGCCGGCATGGGCACGTTCCCGGTGCGGGCGTTCGCGCAGCTCGACTGAGCCTTAATCGCCGTCTGTCGCCGGGGTCGGCGCGAAATTGACTCGCCGGCGTTCGCGGATGGTCCGTCCGTCCCTCCGCCCCTCGACCAGCTCGTAGCCGAGCAGCGCGAAAACCCGGTCGCCGAGGAAGATCGGCCGCGCATTGCCATACCAGTCGATGCACGAGGCTTGGCACGAATCGTCGGCCACGCCCCGAACTTCGGCCGCGAGCTCGCCGGCATGGGCGAACCTGCGGTCGTTGCGGCTCAGGAACAGCATCGCGGCGGCGCTTCCGAAGAAGCGATGATAGGCCGGGTCCACGGCCCTCGCGATCGGAAGGCCGAGCATTCCGGAAGCCCCGTCGGCGGTCTCGGGATTGAAGAAGAAAGCGTGGCTGCGAGTCTCGCCCTCGGCAGCCTCGGGCAGGCGGAAAAAGTCGCCGACTCGGGGCGTCCGTCCGTCGAGCTCGATCGCGGAGAAGCCCAGAGCGTCGCCGGCGCTTCCGACCGCGAGACCGTCGCGACCCAGCACCTCGATCCGTCCGACGGAGTGAGGAAGCTCGAGCCTGGAGGCGGGTCCGCCGTCGAGCGGAACGGCGACGAGGGTCGCGAGCTCTGTCGCTTCCCCGAACGCCCCGGCGCTGTAGAGCAGGTGGCGGCCGACGAAGCGGTTATGGAAGTTCCAGTCGTCGCCCTCGATCGACGGCAGCGGTCGGTAGCGGGAAGGGCGAGCGTCCCGCGAACCGTCCCCAAAATTCCGGATCGGCAGCCGAAGCAGGGCGACGTCGCCGTCCGAAACCTCAGGCCCCCACATGGCATCGCCCTCGCCTTCGGCGCGGACGACGACGTTGATGAGACCGGGATCTTCGCGGAACGAGAATTGGTCCACCGGAGCTCCGCGCACGCCGATCGCGGCGGGCCGGCCACCGGCCAGCGGCAGCCGGTACAGGAAGGCGAGCACGCCCTCGTCCTCGTCCTTATCGTCATACCACTCGTCCGCCGTCCACAGGTAGACGGCATTCCCGGACACGTAGAAGGTCCGCGACTCCGGGCCGAGCACGCCGACGGCGGAGCAGTCGAGGACGGGGGCCGTCACATCGCAGTTGATGATCGTGTGGAGCGTGTCGACGTCGATATCGCGTCGCCGCAGCCGGGTCGGCGGCTTGTATATCTGGCGGCCGCCGGCAATCGGTCGGAACCGGCGGTTGGAGGCATCCGCCTGCCAACGGCGAATCCCCGGCAAGACCTCCAGCGGGTCGTCGTCCCAATAGAGCTCGAGCGGCGTGTAGATGATCAGCCGGTCGCCGATCAGGCGCGAGGCATAGTTGCGGTCGGAATAATAATCGTTGGACCGAAGATGATAGGAATCTTCCCAGCGCAGGCCGCCGTCGGGGCCGAGGCGGAACCGGTTGATCTCGGTTCCGCCTCGGGCATAGCTGTAGCCGATGACGATAACGCGGTCCCCCGCCACCAGCATCTCGTCATACCAGTCGCCGCTTGCGCTCACGCCCGGCGGAAATGCATCGATATGGTCGATCGGGCGCAGGCCGCCCGCTGCCAGCGACACCGTGAAGAGACGGCCGCGGCGAAGGATGACCAGGAAGTCGCCAAGGACCTTTACGATGCCCCCTTCGTCGACATTCGCTTCCTGACGGTTGGTGATATTCGTCGAAGCAAAAGCCTGGGGGAGGTGATTGATCAGGTCTTCCGTCCGGGTCGTCCCCGTCAGCCGCACTTCCTCGCTGCTCACGACAGTCTGCGGTGAACCGGGTGACGGAGGCGGCGGGGGAGCAGGCGGCGGCGGAGGCGGCGGCGGAGGTTCGCTTTCCGTTCGCAGCCGCCTCAAATATTCCCGAAGCTCGGCATCGGACCTGAACGGCCTCAGTCCGCCGCCCGGCTCACCCGCTTCGGTCGCTCCGGCCGCGGTCGCTTGCGCGGAAGCCGCCGGGAGACATAGGCCAAGGAAGAAAATCGCCCTCAGCATGAGCGCCGGCAAGCCGCCATTCCCCCGGTGCATGTCCCGAATCCCCTCTCATTGCCGATGACGGCAACAGCCATGGCTGGTGCGGAATTGTCAAATCGACGACGACCAAGCCGCTTTGTGCTTTGTGTACCGCTATTCCGCGGCTCTGGCGTAACGGCTCGCGGAAACGCCGCAGAGTGATCCGAGCCTTCCCTCAAGCGCGCTCCGACCCGGTTGCTACAGGCTGAGATAGCCGAGCAGGTAGAGGATGAGGATGGCAGCGAGCGAGACGACGATCACCGTCGCGCCGTAGGAATAAGTGACGAACGTGCGCCGGCGATAGGGGTAAGCGGAGCCGCGGCTCCAGCGGTTCATCATGAAGCGGCGCCACATCGTGCAGTCTCCTCGGGAGGAGTGAGGTCAACGAAGCGAGGCGAAGGGCCGTTCCGCCGGGTCACGCCTCGGCGAGCGCGGCCGCGAGCCATGGCGGGACGATCGCTCCGCCGAGATCGTCGGTCCGGCGATGCTCGACCGCCAGGCCGAGCTCGGAATAATGGACTCGGGTGCGCGGCCCAGGGGCCTCCGCCGGAACGACGACGAGGCGGCGATTGACCTTGTTTCGGTAGTTCATCCGCGCCGTATTCTCCTGGCCGACATAGCAGCCCTTGGTGAAGCTGACCCCG
Organism: Allosphingosinicella sp.; assembly: GCA_035563315.1. Lineage (GTDB taxonomy): Bacteria > Pseudomonadota > Alphaproteobacteria > Sphingomonadales > Sphingomonadaceae > Allosphingosinicella. The sequence continues at coordinate 5,834 of DATMVG010000079.1, forward strand.
TTCAGCTCCTTGGCATTGCATTCCAGCCAGAGGGTCTTGTCGCTGCCGAGCTCGGCGGCGCCTTCAGCGACTCCGAGCGCGAGCCGGTGCCTCGGCCAGGCTTCGCCGCCGGCGCCGTCCTCCGGGGCCAGCCAACGGCGTCCCAGCTCGGGGAGGCGCGGATCAGGCACTCCAGCTCCGGTCGGCGACCAGTGCACGCACAGCCTTTCCTCGCGCTCGATCGCGATCCGCCGGCGCAGCCGGTAGAGCGACAGCCGCCGCGCCAGATCGCCGGCCGCCGCGCCTTCGCAATCGATCAGCACCTCCTCGCCCTCGGCCCAGAGGATGAAGTCGAACAGCGCCTTGCCCTGGGCGCTCAGCAGCCCCGACCATAATGGCCGATCGGGCGCCAGCAGGGTCACGTCGTTCGTCACCAGCCCCTGGAGAAAGCCGCCTACATCCTCGCCGGAGAGGCGCAGCAGGGCTCGGTCGATCAAGGTGGTTCCACTCACCCGCCTTTGTTATCGGGTGCGCGTGAGCGAACCAACCCGCCTCGTCATCCGCCGCCCCGACGACTGGCACGTCCACCTGCGCGACGGCGAGATGCTGAACGCCGTCGCCGGCTACACCGCCCGGCAGTTCGCCCGCGCCATCGTCATGCCCAATCTGGTGCCGCCGGTCGCCGCCGCCGCCGACGCCGAGGCCTATCGCCGCCGAATCCTCGCCGCTCTGCCGCCGGGCTCGAGCTTCACGCCGCTGATGACCTGCTACCTGACCGACCAAGCCGATCCGGCGGAGATCGCCCGCGGCTTCGCGGCCGGCGCCTTCGCCGCCTGCAAGCTCTATCCCGCAGGGGGCACGACCAACTCCGCGCGGGGCGTCACGAAGATCCGCAATATCTATCCAGCCCTGGAGGCGATGCAGGACATCGGAATGCCGCTGCTGATTCACGGCGAGGTCACCGACGAGGCGGTCGATGTCTTCGACCGCGAGAGGGTGTTCGTCGAGCGGATTCTGGCGAGCCTCACAAGCGATTTTCCGGCGCTCAGGATGGTGCTGGAGCACGTCACGACGGCCGAGGGCGTCGATTTCGTCCGCGACGCCGGGCCCAACCTCGCCGCAACGATCACGCCGCATCACCTCGTCATCAACCGCAACGCCCTGTTCGAGGGCGGCCTCAGGCCCCACGCTTATTGCCTGCCGATCGCCAAGCGCGAGCGCCACCGGCTCGCGGTCCGCCGCGCCGCGACTTCGGGCTCGCCGAAATTCTTCCTCGGCACCGACAGCGCCCCCCATGCCGTCGAGGCGAAGGAAGCGGCCTGCGGCTGCGCCGGCATCTTCAACGCGCCCTTCGCCCTTGAAAGCTATGCCGCGGTGTTCGAGGAGGAAGGGGCGCTCGACCGGCTCGAGGGCTTCGCCTCCGAGCATGGCGCGCTGTTCTACGGTCTGCCGCTCAACGAAGGACAGGTCGCGCTGGAGCGGATGCCCGCCGAAATTCCGGCGGCGCTGCCGGCCGCCGGGACTCGGATCGTGCCGTTCCGGGCCGGCGAGACGCTGCCCTGGCGCTTCGCCGGACCCGTCTAGGCGGCCCCCTTCGATTCCGGCCTAAAAAGGCAGCCAGCGGTTCCGTTCGGAAAAGCGCATATAGCCGGCATTGACGCCGAGACGCATTCCGACGCCGAGCCGGATCGGGATCAGCACGACGTCGCCGCGGCGCAGATACTGGGCGGTGAAGCCGCCGACGAAATAGGCATTGCCTTCCGCGCCGGGATAGCGGCGGAACAGGCGCTGGCTGTCGTGGAGGTTGTAGACGAGGACGAACACCTTGTTGGCGTCGGCGCCGAAATCGAAACCGACCGACGGCCCGGTCCAGTAGACGGCGCGGTCGCCTTCGACCTGGTGATGCATCGTCCCCGATCCGTAGCGGACGCCGAAGACGAAGGCGCCGCCGGCTTCCTGCCCGGAAATGTAGGCGACCGGCTCGCCCTGGTCGCGGAGAACGTTCTCGAGGATTCCGGCGAGGCCTTCGGCGCCGCGGCCGAAGACGTCCTCGGCGGCGGTGAACACGTCCTCGCGGGGGACCGTCGGCGTCGCCGCGGCCGGCGCGGCGGCGGTCTCGGTCGCGCTTTCCTCGAGCGGCGCCGCTTCGACCGCGTCCTGGGGTTCGGCCGGCGCCCATTCGGAGCCGGTCGCGGCTTCCTCGTTCCACGTCTCCGGCGCTGCGTCCGGCGCCTCCGCCGAGGGCTCGGCCTGCCAGGTGTCGGCCTGGTTGGGGTCGATCGTCTGCACCTGCGCGAGCGCCGGCGCGGCCGCGATGAACGCCGCGGCGGCGATGAGATTCACGAACGATTTCAGCATGGCATTTCCCCCACACGCTCCGGTCCGCAGATTAACGCCGTAAATTCTTGCCGGGCAATGAATCGGCGGCGACCCGAGTCGATCCTGCGCCGGAACGAGTCCTCGGGCGGCGCCGGCGCGGCTGAAGCCGGCCTGGTCCTTGTCCGCTGCCCTTCTCGATCCGCCATGCGAGTCCCGCCCAGGAACGGCATTAAAGCGATTCGCTCGATCCGGGCAGATCGGGTTAATACCGTCAGCCCTCATGCGGTTTGCCGAAGCGCTCTCCCGACGCGCTTTCCCGATCCCGTCCGGATTGAAGGATCGGAAGCCCGGCTCTATATGCCGGCCTTAGGGGCCCTTTTCCGGAGACGTGGGTGAGTGGCTGAAACCAGCGGTTTGCTAAACCGCCGTAGGGGGATTACTCCTACCGAGGGTTCGAATCCCTCCGTCTCCGCCAGGTCTACGCCTTTTTACCGACGCGCCCGCTTCCGCCCCGCGCCGGGATTCGGCCCGGGTCAGGGCTTGGCCCGATCCTTGTAGCCGAGCACTTCGTACGAGCCCTTCCAGCTGACCGATTCGTTGAGCAGCTCCATCCGCGAGAAGCCGGCCGAGCGCATCCAGCCTTCGATCACGTCGAGCGGGATCATCCAGGTGTAGAAGGGCTCGAGCATGTCGAGCAGCCCGATCTTGCCCTCCTTCGGCCGGCCGAGCAGGTTGCGCGCCTGGTTCTTGACGTTTTCGAGCAAGGGCGCGCCGCGCTCCCAGCGCCGGTCGTGAAGATGATCGACATAGGCCAGCTTCTCCTCGACGGTGGCGAGCGCGTGAAAATGCCGCCGCTTGCGCACCCCCTCGGGCTCGCCGCCCATGCCGCCCGGCGCATAGACCATCAGGTAGAGGGCGCCGCCCGGCCGCACTGTCGAGGCCGCGCTCATGAACGCCTTGCGGGGATCGTGCGTCAGCATCGCCACGCCCCAGAAATTGGCGAAGTCGAACCGGCCGACCAGTTCCGGATGCTCCTCGGGGATGGTCATGATGTCGGCCCGAAGGACGTCGGGGTTGAAGCGCGAGACGCTCCGGATGGCGCTGTCGGAAAGGTCGACCGAGAGCACGGAACGGGCGCCGAGCGCCATCATCACCTTGGTCCAGCGGCCGATGCCGCAGCCGATGTCGATGCACTCCCGGCCGCGGATCAGCTCGGGATCGATCGGGCGGTCGAGCGGCGTGACTCCCGCCGACGGTTTGTCCGACCCGGCCGTTTCGGGGTAGCGTCCGGTCCACTCGAAGACCCGGTCGTGGATCTCGCGCTCCTGCAGGCTGACGCCGGGATCGTCGTAATAATCGGCATTCCCCTCGAGCGCGAGCTTCCACTGGAGCTCGAACTCCTCGGCATAGGATTTGGGGGGCGGGAAGGATCCGGACAGTTCGTCGCGCCAGACGGCGGAATCGTGACCCAAATGAGGATTCGCCACGCGCTCTCCCAGAACGGCACCTTGCCCGGCTCCAATCAGCGTTTTTGCAGGTTCGCGCAACGGCCTAATTGAGCGCTGCGCCGCCGCGCCAGGCAGCGTCGGCGAGGCTCGCGCCGCGGACAGGCCGCCGTCGACCCGGCGCAGGTTTGACGGCTCCCGCTTTTGCCGCATAGGGGCGCTGTGCTGAGCCTCGGCTTCATCAGGGACAATCCCGAGCTCGTCGAGCGCGCGATCACGGACAAGGGCGCCGCGGTCGATCTCGACGCCCTGCTCGCGCTCGACCGCGAAGTACGGGAGATGAAGACCCGGGTCGACGAGCTCCGCCGCCAGCGCAATGCGCTCAGCGACGGCTTCAGGACGGCGCCGCCCGAGGAAAGACCGGCCCTCGGCCAGCGCGCCAAGGCGATCGGCGCGGAGATCGCGCAGATCGAGGCCGAGCTCGGCGGCCGGCAGGCGGCGCTCGACGCGCTGCTCCTGCGGGTGCCCAACATTCCGTGGGAAGGCGCGCCGGTCGGCCCCGATGAAAGCGCCAATGTCGTCGTCCGCCGCGAAGGGGAGCCGCCGAACTTCGGCTTCGAGCCGCTCGACCATGTCGCGCTCGTCGAGCGGAACGACTGGGCCGAGCTCGCCCGGATCACCCAGGTGGCGGGATCGCGCACTTACTGCCTCAAGGGGCGGCTCGCCCTGCTCGAGCAGGCGCTGATTCTGTGGGCGCAGCGGCTCCTCGCCGCCGACGGCTTCACCCTGATGACGGTGCCGGCGCTGGCACGGCCGCAGGCCTTCGTCGCGACCGGCCATTTCCCCGGCCACGAGGAAGAAGCCTACCACATCCCCGCCGACGACCTCTATCTCGCCGGCACCGGCGAGATCGCGCTGACCAGCCTCCATTCCGGCGAGATCATCGACCCGGAGCGGCTGCCGATCCTCTATGCCGGCTATTCGCCCTGCTTTCGCCGCGAGGCGGGAAGCGCGGGTCGCGACGTCCGCGGGCTGCTTCGGGTCCACCAATTCTGCAAGCTCGAGCAATATGTCATCTGCCGGGACGATCCGGAGGAGAGCGCCCGCTGGCACGCGCGGCTGCTCGCCAATGCCGAAGCGATGCTTCAGGCGCTGGAGATACCCTATCAGGTGGTCGAGACCTCGACCGGCGACATGGGGGCCGGCAAGTTCCGGATGAACGACATCGAATCCTGGGTGCCGTCGCTCGGCAAGTATCGCGAGACCCACAGCTGCTCGACCCTGCACGACTGGCAGGCGCGCCGCGCGAACCTCAGGTGGCGCGACGAGGAGCGCAAGGTCCGCTTCGCCCACACGCTCAACAATACCGCGCTCGCTTCCCCGCGCATTCTCGTGCCGCTGCTCGAGAACCATCAGACCGAGGACGGGCGGGTGCGGCTCCCGGGGGCGCTGAGCGAGCTGATCGGGGGCGACTATCTCTGAGCGGGACCCGAAGCGGCCGCCGCCGCTCGGCAAGCTGGCTCGCGAGGGGCCGGCGCTCGCCCGCCTGATCCTGTCCCAGCTGCGCCGGCCGCCGCGCTGGGCGCGAGCGCCCGGCGACGGCCGGCCCGTCCTCGTCATCCCAGGCTTCCTCGGCAACGACGCTTCGACCTCCCTGCTTCGTCGCACCCTCGACGCCGCCGGTTTTCGCGCCTTCGGCTGGGGCTACGGGATGAACAGGGGCGCGAGGCGCGACACTCTCGAGCGCCTCGGCGAGCGGCTCGACCAGGTCGTCGGCGAGGCGGGCGGCCCGGTGACCCTCGTCGGCTGGAGCCTCGGCGGCCTCTATGCCCGCGAGCTCGCCCGGCACCGCCCCGGCGACGTCGATCTCGTCGTCACGCTCGGCACGCCCTTCGCGGTCGATCTCCACGCCAATCATGCCTGGCGGCTCTACGAGCTGGTCAACGATCACAAGGTCGACGATCCGCCGATCCCGATCGAGCTCGATCGCAAGCCGCCGGTCCGCACCATCGCCTTGTGGTCGCCGAACGACGGGATCGTCGCTCCGGCTTCGGCCCGCGGCACCGGGAAGGGCGCCGACGAGCGGATCGAGGTCGGCTGCACCCACATGGAGTTCGTCAGCGACCGCCGCGCCCTTCGCGCCATCCTCGCCGCGCTCGCGCGCTAGGCGAGGAAGGGCGCGGCGACCTCGGCGGGAACGCGCAACGGCCGGCCGCTCGCCCGCTCGATGATCGCCCAGGTCGTCTTCGCCCGCACCCGCGGCCTGCCGTCGCCGCCGACGAACTCGATGTGGCGGTCGAAGCGCGCCCCTCTCGGCGGATCGGGGACCCAGGTCCGCGCCGTCACGGTTTCGCCGGGCCCGACCGCGCGAAGATAGTCGATCTCGTGCCGGATCACGACCCACAGATAGGCTGAGCGGTGCGCCGCCGGCGCGACCTTCTCCCAATGGGCGGTGGCCACGTCCTGGATCCAGCGCACCCAAGCGGCATTGTTGACGTGGCCAAGCTCGTCAATGTCGCCGGGCGAGGCGGTGATGCTCATTTCGAAGCCGGTCATTCCGCGCCCATCTGAGTGAGGATGAAGGCGTAGGCCTCGGCGACCTCCCTGAGGCGGGTCCAGCGGCCCGACTGGCCGCCATGGCCGGCGCCCATGTTGGTCTTGAGCAGCAGCAGATTGTCGTCGGTCTTCGTCGCGCGCAGCCGCGCCGTCCACTTGGCCGGCTCCCAATAGGTGACCCGCGGATCGTTGAGCCCGGCGGTGACGAGCAGCGGCGGATAGGCCTGGGCGCGGACGTTGTCGTAGGGCGAATAGCCGCGCAGCTGGTCGAAGGCGGCCCGGTCGGTGATCGGGTTGCCCCATTCGTTCCACTCGCCCGGGGTCAATGGCAGGGTGTCGTCGAGCATCGTGTTGAGCACGTCGACGAACGGGACGTCGGCGACGACCGCGCCCCACAGCTCCGGGTCGGAGTTGATGACCGCGCCCATCAGCTCGCCGCCGGCCGAGCCGCCCTGGATGGCGATGTTGCCGGCGCTCGCATAGCCGCGGGCGATCAGCCCGCGCGCCGAATCGACGAAGTCGTTGAACGTGTTGGTGCGCCGGTCGAGCTTGCCGTCGAGATACCATTGATAGCCGAGATCGTCGCCGCCCCGGATATGGGCGATGGCGAAGGCGTAGCCGCGGTCGATCAGGCTCAGTCGGCTTGGGCTGAAGGCGGGCGGAGTCGCGTAGCCGTAGGCGCCGTAGGCGTAGAGGAAGAGCCGGCCGCGGCCGTCCCGCTCGAAGTCGCGCCGGTAGACGATCGACACCGGCACTTGCCGGCCGTCGCGTGCCGGGACCATGAGCCGCTCGGTGACGTAGGCGCCGGGATCGTAGCCCGACGGGACGCGCTGGACCTTGCGCGTCTCGAGACGATCCTCGGCGGGATGATAATCGTAGACGGTCGGCGGCGTGACCAGCGAGCTGTAGCCGATCCGGTAGGCGTCGGGCCCATATTCGGGATTCTCGCCGAGTCCCGCCGTGTAGCTGGCCTCGGGGAAGGGGATCCGCCGCTCGCCGGCGTCATAATCGCGCAGGCGCAGCTGATCGAGGCCCTCCACCCGCTCGGTGATGACGAGATGATCGCGAAAGGCGGTGATCCCGCGCAAATAGACCCGGTCGGAGCCGGCGACGACGGTGCGCCACTCCCCCGGCCGCTCCGGCGAGGCTTCGGCGATACGGAAGTTCACATGTTCGTCGTTGCTGTGGATCCACAGCCTGCCGTGGCTGGCGTCGACCGAATATTGGATGTTGGGCCGGCGCCTTGCGACCAGCCTCGGCGGCGCTTCCGGATCGTCGGCCGCGAGCAGCCGGATCTCGTTCGACACGTTCTCGCCGGTGTTGATCAGGATGAAGCGGCGGTCCTGGGATCGGCCGACGCTGACGGCGAAGGCGAGATTCTCGGTCTCCTCGTAGAGCGTCCAGTCCCCCGCCGTCGGCTCGCCCAGCCGGTGAAGGCGGGCCCGGTAGCTGCGCCAATGCTCGTTGACCTCGGTGAAGACCACGGCCCGGCTGTCGGCGGTCCAGACCGGCCGGCCGATGCCGACTTCGGTCACGATCTCGACGTCGCGGCCGGTGGCGAGGTCGCGGATGCTGAGCCGGAACCGCTCCGATCCGTCGTCGTCGACCATGATGGCGGCATGGGCCCCGTCGGGGCTGACCTCGATCGCGCCGAGCCGGAAATATTCCCGTCCATGAGCTTCCGAAGGCTCGTCGAAGACGAGCTGCTCGTCGCCGCCGGCGGCGGGGCGGCGATACCAGGCGCGATACTGTGCTCCGGGCGCGAACGCCCACCAGTAGAGCCAGTCGCCGTCGCGGACCGGCACCGAGCTGTCCTCGTCGGGAATTCGGCCGCGCATCTCCTCGAACAGCGTCTCGACCAGCGCCTGGTGCGGCCGCATCGCCGCTTCGAAATAGGCGTTCTCGGCGCGCAGATAGGCGAGCACCTCCTCGTCGCCGACGGCCGGATAGGCCGGGTCCCTGAGCCAGTGATAGGGGTCTTCGAGGACGATTCCGTGCCGCTCGAAGGAATAGGCCCGCGGCTCGGCGCGTGGCGGATCGGGAAGCTCGGACGTGCGGGTCATCGTTCCTCTTGCGTGCGAAGGCTGGCGCGGCCCGGCGATCCTCACTAGATGCGGGCCGGATAACCGGCATTCGGGAAAAAGCAAAATGTCCACTTATGCGGACCGGCTCGCGGCGCTTCGCGAGCAGTTGAAGGCCGACCGGCTCGACGGCTTCGTCGTCCCGCTCACCGACGAGCATATGAGCGAATATGTCGGCACCTATGCGCAGAGGCTCGCCTGGCTGACCGGCTTCCAGGGGTCGGCGGGGGCGGCGGTGGTGCTCCCCGAAGAGGCGGCGATGTTCGTCGACGGGCGCTATACGCTCCAGGTTCGAGCCCAGGTCGACGGCGCCCACTGGAGCTACCAGTCGGTCCCCGAGACCAGCATCGCCGACTGGCTCAAGGCGCACGCGCCCGACGGCGCCCGGATCGGCTACGATCCATGGCTTCACACCCGGGACTGGGTGAAGAAGGCGCGCGAGTCGCTCGCCGACCGCGGCGCCGAGCTGGTCGCGGTCCGGCGCAACCCGATCGACGCGGTCTGGGCGGACAAGCCCGAGCCGTCGCGGGCTCGGCTGATCGTCCATCCGGACCGCTATGCCGGCAAGTCCTCGGCCGCCAAGCGCCAGGAAATGGCCGACTGGCTGAAGGAGCAGAAGGCCGACGCGGCGGTGCTCGCGGCGCTCGATTCGATCGCCTGGACGTTCAACGTGCGGGGCCAGGATGTCGATCATACTCCGGTCGCCCTCTCCTTCGCCGTGGTCCACGACGACGGCACCGCCGACCTGTTCGTCGCGTCGGAAAAGCTCGGCGACGACGTCCGGCAGCATCTCGGCAACGGCGTTCGCGTGCACGAGCGCCACGATTTCGAGCCCTGGCTGGCGAGCTTCGGCGGCAAGCGCGTCGCCGTCGATCCGGAGCGCTCGGTCGCCGCCATCTTCGAGGCGCTCGAGGGAGCCGGCGCGAAGGTGCTCGCCCAGCGCGACCCTTCGGTGCTTCCCAAGGCGATCAAGAACGAGGTCGAGGTTGCGGGCCATCGGGCGGCGCAGGCCCGCGACGGCGCCGCGCTCGTGCGGTTCCTTCACTGGCTCGCGGTCGAGGCGCCCAAGGGCGGCGTCGACGAGCTCGCCGCGGCGGCCAAGCTGCACGCCTTCCGCCAGGCCAGCGGCGACCTTCGAGACCTCAGCTTCGACACCATCTCGGGCGCCGGGCCGAACGGCGCCATCGTCCACTACCGGGTGACGGCGGAGACCAACCGACCGATCGAAAGCGGCACCCTCTATCTGGTCGACAGCGGCGGCCAATATCCGGACGGCACCACCGACGTCACCCGGACGGTCGCGATCGGAGTCCCGAGCGCGGAGATGCGCGACCGCTTCACCCGGGTGCTCAAAGGCCATGTCGCGGTCGCCCGAGCGCTCTTCCCCGCCGGCACCCGCGGCAGCCAGATCGACAGCTTCGCCCGCCAATATCTGTGGCGGGCAGGGCTCGATTACGCCCACGGCACCGGCCACGGAGTCGGCAGCTTCCTGTCGGTGCATGAGGGGCCGCAGCGAATCTCGCCGGTCGGCAGCAGCCAGTCCGGCGGGGACGAGCCGCTTCGGGCGGGGATGATCCTGTCCAACGAGCCCGGCTATTACAAGGCCGGCCAATACGGCATCCGGATCGAGAATCTGGTGCTGGTCCTCGCGATCGAGGTCGAAGGCGCGGAGAAGGAGGTGCTCGGTTTCGAAACGCTCACCTTCGCTCCGATCGACCGGACCCTCATCGACGCCGAAAGGCTCGGCCCGGAGGAGCGCGACTGGGTGGACGGCTATCATGAGCGGGTCGTCGAGGTGGTCGCGCCGCAGCTCGAGGGCGAGGCTTTGGCCTGGCTGAAGGAAGCCTGCCGGCCGCTGTGACCCGCGGCGCGTGCGCGGCACGCTTCGCGCTAGTCCCCGGCCTTCACGTCCCCGGACCCGGATTTGGGCAGGGCCTCGGCCTCGCGCAGCTGCGCCTTTCGGCGGCGCAGATTGTCGCGCAGCGCGGCAGCCAGCCGGCTCTCCCGGTCGCCCTTGTCCTTGGCCATGGCCGACAGCTAGGCCGGCGGGCGCCTTGCGGCAAGCCGCCTTGACACCATATCGGCGCAACGGCCATAGCGCCGCGACCTTCAGAAAACGACATGCTGCCGTAGCTCAGTGGTAGAGCGCATCCTTGGTAAGGCTGAGGTCGTGAGTTCAATCCTCACCGGCAGCACCACCTCCCAATAGCCGGCCGGGCGGCAAGTCGCCGCGCTGACATCTGCCGTTTCGGACTAGTATCGAATTGATGGCCGACGCCCGCCCTATAAGGTGGTCGCGTCGCGCTCTTGCGGCCGCGGCTGATTCGCGACCCCCTCGGCGAACGGCAGGGAGGCAGCTTATGTCTCACGTCACCGGTACTTTCCCGCCACTTGGAACCAGCGTCCGTCTCGGCCCCAATTCGGGGACCCCGCCGACCTCGCCCGGCCTGTGGGCGGCCGAGTTCCAGCCCGCCCCGGCCCCCGGCGGCACCAAGCTCATCGTCCTTCACTTCCGCAACGTCGACCTGCCCGGAACGAGCCGGCTCGAGGTCGACCTCGGCTACGGGACCGACCTGTTCGAAGCCGGCGATGGGCCCGAAATCTGGACCCGGCCGATCAACCTCGCCGCCTTTCCGAGCGGCCGGATTCCGATACGCTACGTCGCCAGCGGCGGCACCGGCGGCGCCGAGATGGACCGTTACGGCCGTGGCGAGCGCCACGCCGGCGACCAGGATCCCTCCGCGCTCTCCAATTGCGATCCGTTCCTTCTCGATCCGACCTATGTCGAGCCGATTTACGATCCCTTCTGGTTCTGCCACACGCCGCCATTGTGGGAAAATGTCGCCTGCATCCCGTCCGGCGATGTCCGCCGCCGAGTCGCGCGCAGCTGCGGGATGATCATGACCAAGCACTCCCACGGCACCGAGGAGTTCCTGTCGACCTGCTCGGTCACCCTGGTCGACGCCGATGTCGTGATCACCGCCGGCCACTGCCTCACGCCCGAGGAAGGGGCCAGCGGCTCGGTCATCTTCAACTACGAGACGCAGTGCAACGGCCAGCGTCCGGCGGGCTATCAGGGCCGGTTCCACAAGGTGAAGCGGGTGCTTCGCCACATCTGGAACGGAGTCGACGATTACTGCCTGATCCAGATCGAGGTCCCGTCCGGCGGCCTCGGCATCGACCCGATCCCGATGCGCGGCGACCTTCCCGGGCCGGGGGAGCAGATTTTCGGGATCCACCATCCCAACGGCGCGGTGAAGAAGCTCGCCGCGCCGCATGCCGCTTTCGAGACCGTCAACAGCAGCAGCGCGACCGGAATCAGGGTGGATTTCGATGTATCCGGCGGAAGCTCCGGATCGGGCCTGTTCGACACCGCCGGACGGATCGTCGGCGTGCTTTCGACCGGCACCGCCTGCTCGCTGCGCTATTATCCGACCCAGGCGATCCTGCAGCAGGTCGCCCAGCCGCCGGGGCCGCCGGTCAGCCGCGACGTCGCCGTCGTGTTCGACCGCTCGGGCAGCATGGCCATGGCCCACGGCGCCAGGACCAAGATCGCCGAAGCCCGCGACGCCGCCTCCCTGTTCATCCAGCTGATCAGGTCGGGGGCCGGCAATCGGCTCGGCCTGGTCTCGTTCAGCACCGCGGCGACCGCGCCGCCGGAGTTCGCGCGCGCCCCGGTCGACGCCGGCGCCAAGAACAGCCTGGTCGGAGGGCCGCCCTTCACCGGCGGCATCGTCGGTTCCCTCGCCCCCGACGCGATGACCTCGATCGGCGGCGGCCTCGACGCCGGACGGATGATGCTCACTCCCGCGGGCGCCAATCCGCGCTCGATCCTGCTGATGACCGACGGGTTGCAGAACAGCCACCCGATGATCGCCGCGGTCGAGGGCGGCCTTGCCGGCATCGACGTCAATGCGATCGGCTTCGGCAACGAATCCAGCCTCAACGGCGCCTTGTTGACGCAGCTGGCGGCCAGCCATGGCGGCCTCTACACCCGCGCGGGCTCGGGCCTCGACCTGCGCAAGTTCTTCGCGCTCGCCTTCGGCAACATCTTCGAGGCGGGCGCGCTGTTCGATCCTCCGGGCAAGCTGGGCTCGGGCGAGCTCAGGTCGAAGCCGATCGAGTTCGGGGTCTGCGGCGAGGAGTCGATCACGGTCGTCGTCGGCTGGGATCGCGACGATGCCGGGCTCCAGCTCGAGCTCAAGGCGCCCGACGGCACCGTGCTCATCGCCGGCCAGCCGGGCGTCGAAAGCGCGACCGGGCGGACCTGGGCCTTCCTGCGCCTCGCGCTGCCGTTCGGCTCGAACCGCGACGGGCTCTGGTCGGCGGTCGCCTTCCGGCCGGTGACGGGAGGCGAGTTCCCCAACGAGGCCGAACTGAGGATCCCGCTCGAATATTTCATTTCCGTCATCGCCACCGGCGGTCCGCGGCTGGTCCGCGCCGACTCGGGACGCGGCTTCTACACCGGCGACCGCTACAATCCCCGCGTCTCTCTCAAATATCCGGGCGACGCGGGTTTCGTCCGGGGCGGCACCGTGCAGCTCACCGTCACCCGGCCCGACGCGGCGGCGGGCGATCTGTTGTCGGAGCGCCAGCCGGTCGCCCCGGCGCTCGATGCCGACGCGCTCCCGCAGCGCCAGGCGACGCTGCTCGCCCTGGAGGCGGAAGGCCGGTCGATCGGCTATTCGCAGCGCACCCTGACGCTTTCCGACAGGCCGGCGGATGCGGGCACGTTCGAGCCGAGCGGAGTCTTCGGAAGGAGTCTCGACGACCTGTTCGAAGTGGAGGGCAACTACACGTTCCATGCCCGCGCCGAATTCGGCACGGATTGCATCGCCACGCGGGAGCTCAGCTGGACGGTCCATGTCGACGTCGGCATCGATCGCGGGCGGACCGAGGTCCGGCCGGATCTGGACGGCGCCGGCGTCGGAGTCATCGTGATCGTGCCGCGCGACCGCTACGGTCACGGCCTCGGCCCGGGGCGGGGCCAGGACATCGTCGTGTCCGGCCTTCCCGGAGTCACCGTGACCGGTCCCGTCAAGGACAAAGGCGGCGGCGTTTACGAGGTTCCAGTCGCCGTCTCTCCGGGCGCGGAGCCCGGGGTCGTGATCGGCCAGCCGGACCGCGACCCGGTCGTGATCGGCGGCGGCGATGACGGCGCCGAGCCGGGCGACCGCTCGTGCCTGATATGGGTCATCGCGCTGCTGGCGATCCTCGTCCTCGCCTTGCTCCTCGCGCTCTATCTTATGGCCGGCCCCTGAGCGGCGCCGTCGAGCGCGGCTTCAGCTGCGCAGCAGCTGGGGCTCCCTCGAGCCGGTGCGAACGACCGCTTTCGAGGCGAACAGGGCCGCGAGCTCCAGGTGGCGCTCTTTCGCCGCCGGGGTGAGCGCGCGCATCGCGCGGCGGCGTTCCTCGTCGGCCCGCCGCGAATAATAACGATGATCCGATTCCATGCCGTCGCCTCCCCTCGACCCCGACTGCTTAACATAAAGCAGGCGGAATTCCGAATCGGTCCGGCGAGCCTTTTAGGCGGGTCGTCTCAGCGCCGTCCCCTGGCGATGATCATATCGAGGACGGCGGGATGGAGCGGTCGGACGAAGGCGCAGCCGACGCTGTGGCCGCGCGCCCACATCACCCGGGCGTGGCAAGGTTCGAGCCCGGGGAGGCGCAGCCAGACGTCGGTGCCGGGATAAAGGTCGAGATGGGTGGCGACCCGGAAACCGTCGGTCGACAGGTCCATGATCTGCACGGAGACTCCGGAGGCCCCGCGCTGGCGGAGGCCGGCACCGAGCTCGACGGTGACTCGCTCGGCTCGCCGGCCCTTGCGCTGCCCGCGCTCGGTGGACAGCTCGCCGCTGAGCGACGGCGTGTCGCTTTCGTACGGATAGGGCCAGCCGCCGGGGAGGGAATCCATCTTCGCTCCCTCAATCGGCACCCGGAACGGTGAGGCCGACATTGACGCCCCACGCCTGCGCCAGCTTGCGTTCCTTGTCGGACAGCGATTCGTGGAGGCCCGGCCGGCGGAAGCGCTCGGTCTGGGCGTTCGACGTCTTCTTGAGCTGCACCAGCACTTCCTGCTCGTCGATCATGTAGAGAAATTCGAGGCCGACCCGGCCCGCCGCGCTCCACGCGACCCGGGCGGGAACGATCGTCGTCCCGCGCATGAAGACGACCTCGCTTCCGACCGGGGGCTGCTTCGAGCATTCGACGAGCGCACCCTTGCGCGAAAGGTCGCGCAGACGCGCGTCGACCTCGCCGAACGGCGTCTTCAGCTTGGCCGCGAGCAGGACCCGGGCGCGCCTGGCGCCGCGCTTGCCGCCGATCCCGGAATTCACGAAATTGTCAGCGCCCATTCCCGATCCCTCGTCTCTCCGCGCGGGACTACACCGGCAGGGCCAAAATTTTGGTAAACGGCGCCATCGAAAATTACGGGCTCGGCCGGCTCCCGGCGAGGGCGAGCGGCCGGCGAGTCCCGGCCCGACCCGCGCGGCAGATAGCGCATTGACGCGGCCTTCCTCCGCTCTAATGCCCCGGCGATGCGCTTCTTCTCGGACAATGCGGCGGCCGCCTGCCCGGAGGCGATGGCGGCGGTCGCCGCCGCCAACCGGATCGACACCGCTTATGACGGCGACTCGCTCAGCCGACGGCTGAACAACGCTTTCTCCGAGCTCTTCGAACGCGATGTCGAGGCGCTGTGGGTATCGACCGGGACCGCCGCCAACAGCCTCGCTCTGGCGGCCTTGTGCCCGCCGCACGGCTCGATCGTCTGCCACCGCGACGCGCACATCCAGAACGACGAATGCGGCGCCCCGGAATTCTACACTCACGGCGCCAAGCTGCTGCTCGCCGAAGGGGAGGGGGCGAAGGTCGATCCCGCGGCGGTCGAGGCGGTTCTGGCCACGGTCAGGGACGACGTCCACCAGGTGCAGCCGGCGCTGCTGTCGATCACCAACGCCACGGAATACGGCCTCGTCTACACCCCCGCGGAGACGGCGGCATTGGGCGAATTGTGCCGGAGCCGCGGCCTCGGCTTCCACGTCGACGGCGCCCGCTTCGCCAATGCCGTGGCAAGCCTCGGCTGCTCGCCCGCCGATCTCAGCTGGCGCTCTGGCGTCGACGCGCTGAGCTTCGGCTTCACCAAGAATGGCGGACTCTCCGCCGACGCCCTGATCTTCTTCCGCGCGGAGCTGGCGGAGGCGACCCGCTACCGGCGCAAGCGGGCCGGTCATTTGCTCTCCAAGGGCCGCTATCTGGCCGCCCAGATCCTGGCGCTGATCGAGGACGGGGTGTGGCTTCGCAACGCCCGAGCCGCCAATGCCGCCGCCTCGCGGCTGGCCGAAGCGGCCGGCCCGGAGCGGCTGCTGCTGCCGGTGGCCGCCAACGAGGCGTTCATCCGGGTGACCGCCGAGGAGGCGGCGGCGCTGAGGGCGCAGGGCTTCGATTTCTACGACTGGGGGCCGGGGGAGGCGCGGCTGGTGACGAGCTGGGACAGCGATCCGGCCCATGTCGACGCCCTGGCCGCGGCCATCCGGGCGCTGTGAGCGATTCGCCGGCGGGGTTTCGCGATCCGAGGCTGCTTCTTCCCTTTCTCCTGATCACCCTGATCTGGAGCTCGACATGGATCGTGATCAAGGACCAGCTCGGCACGGTGCCGCCGGTCTGGTCGGTCAGCTACCGCTTCGTCATCGCCGGCGCGGTGATGCTGGTCATCGCTCGCCTCGGCGGCGCCGGCCTCGCCCTCGGCCGCGCCGGCCATGGTTTGGCGCTGCTGCTCGGGCTCTGCCAGTTCGTCGTCAACTATAACTGCGTCTATTTCGCCGAGCTCTACATCACCTCCGGCCTGGCCGCGGTCGTCTTCGCTCTCCTGGTGGCGCCGAACGCGGTCCTCGCATGGCTGTTCTTCGGCGCTCGAATCAGCGGCCGCTTCGCGCTCGGCTCGGCGGTCGCCATGGCCGGAGTCGCGCTGCTCTTCGTCCAGGAAATGCGCCATACCGACGCCTCGACCGGGGCGGTTCTGGCCGGCCTCGGGCTGACCCTGGTCGCGGTCCTCGCCGCCTCGGTCGCCAACGTCATGCAGCTCGCCGAGGGCGTGAGGCGGCGCTCGATCGCGGCGATGCTGGGATGGGCGATGCTGTACGGCGCGGCGGTCGACGCGGCCATCGCCTGGGCGACGACGGGGCCTCCGGTCTTCGACGACCGGCCGGGCTATTGGCTCGGCCTCGTCTATCTCAGCGTGATCGCCTCTTCGCTCGCCTTCTGGCTCTACTACCGGATCATCCGCTCGATCGGTCCGGCCCGCGCCGCCTACTCGAGCGTGCTGATCCCGATCGTCGCGATGATCCTGTCGACGCTCTTCGAAGGCTATCGCTGGTCGGCTCTGGCGCTCGCTGGCGGGGCGCTGGGCCTGGTCGGCCTGGTCATCGCCCTTCGCGCCGGGAGAGCCCCGGCCCCCGCTCCGGGCGAGTGAGGCGCCAAGCAGGAACAAGCCCGCGGCGAAGGGGGAGCCGCGGGCTTGCCCGTGTTCGAACTTCTGTGCCGGTTAGCGGACGGCGCCCCTGCGGAACAGGTTGACGACCGCCAGCAGGATGACCGCGCCGAGGAAGGCGGCGATCAGGGTGCCGCCGTCGAGCGGGCTGTTGAGGATGTTGCCGTCGGCGCCGAAGAAGCCGCCGAGCAGGAAGCTGCCGATCAGCGAGCCGACAATGCCGACGACGATGTTCAAGAGGATGCCCTGCTGGGCGTTGGTGCGCATCACGATGCTCGCAAGCCAGCCGATGATGCCCCCGATGATCAATGCTACTATGAGACCCATGGCTTCACTCCTACGTTGCTCCGCGGGCCGGCGCGGCTGCGGATTGCAGGTAGGACGCTCCAACCGTCGGCCTTGTTCCTCGCTTCGTCGCTCCCGCGGGGCCGCGGGATCAGGCGCCGCCGAAGGCCAAACGGCCTTTCGGCTGCGGCGGCGGCGGGTCCGACGCCTTCAGATAAAGGTGGCAGATCAGCAGCATGAGCGAGGCCGAATAGCACAGATTGTGCCAGCCTTGGGCATAATAGAGGCTGAGCGGAAGCACCGCGACCAGCACCAGCCGGAAGATCCACTCCCTGACCCGCGCGGTGCGTGGGCCGACCGAAGACGCGGCCTGGCGGTAGGCGACGCGGCGCACCGCATCCATGACCAGGAGCCACACCAGCGCGCGCAGCATCGTCATGAAGATGCCGTCATAGGGGCCCTTGCCGGCAATCTCGAGCGCCACCGCTGCGACGTAGAAAGCGAGGCTGCCGTTGAGGCATTCGATCGACGCCCGCCACCGGCTCACGCCGAGCCGATGCTCGAGCCAGCCGGACAGGGGCGAATAGACCTTGTCGATCAATATGTCGTCGATCGTGCTCATCGCGATCGAGACTATCAGCACGAAAGGCTTGAGGAAGCCTGAAAATCTCGCTGCGGCGTGCAAATATCCGTCGCTGTTGCGCCGCAGCACTAGTCGCGGCCGGCGCGGGATCGGCTCAGCGGCCCGGCTTGCTCCACGGCGGCGCGGCGATTGCACGCGGTTGCCTCGGTGCTTAGAGCGGCGCGATGGTCGACGCCCGCCCCGCCGCAGCCCAGCCGCCCGTCATCCGCCGCGAGGATTATCGTCCGCCCGACTGGCTGGTGCCCGAGGTCGCGCTCGAGTTCGAGCTCGATCCGGAGCGAACCCGAGTCCGTTCGACGCTTCGGGTCGAGCGCTCGCCGACGGCGCGCGGCCGGGTCCTCCGGCTGGACACGAGCAGGTCCGAGCCGCTTTTCGTCGGCATCGTCGGCGCCACCGGGACGTCGTGGCGGATGGACGGCAAGGACCTCCTGATCGAGCTTCCGGGCGCCAGCCATCGGATCGAGATCGTCAACGAGATTTCGCCGCGCGCCAACACCCAGCTCATGGGCCTGTACGAATCGGGTGGGATGCTGTGCACCCAGTGCGAGGCTCAGGGCTTCCGTCGAATCACGCCCTTTCCGGACCGTCCCGACGTGCTGAGCCGCTATCGGGTGAGGATGATCGCCGACAAGGCCGGCTTCCCGGTGCTGCTGGCCAATGGCGACCCGGTCGGCGCGGGCGAGCTGCCGGACGGGCGCCACTGGGCCGAGTGGAACGATCCCTTTCCCAAGCCCTGCTACCTGTTCGCGCTGGTCGCCGGCGAGCTCGTCGCCAACCGCGACCGCTTCGTCACCCGCTCCGGCCGCGAAGTGGAGCTCGCCATCTGGGTGCGCGACGGCGACCTGCCCAAGACCCACCACGCCATGGCCTCGCTCAAGGCGGCGATGAAGTGGGACGAGGAGGTGTTCGGACGCGAATACGACCTCGCCGTGTTCAACATCGTCGCGGTCGCCGACTTCAACTTCGGAGCGATGGAGAATAAGGGCCTCAACATCTTCAACTCGCGCTACATCCTGGCCGATCCGGACACCGCGACCGACCAGGATTACGACGCCATCGCCGGCGTCGTCGGCCACGAATATTTCCACAACTGGTCGGGCAACCGGGTCACGTGCCGCGACTGGTTCCAGCTCAGCCTCAAGGAAGGCTTCACCGTCTTTCGCGACCAGCAATTCTCCGCCGACATGGGCTCGCGCGCGGTCAAGCGGATCGAGGATGTGAGGATGCTCCGCGCCGCCCAATTCCCCGAGGATGCGGGCCCGCTCGCCCATCCGGTGCGGCCCGAAAGCTATATCGAGATCTCAAACTTCTACACCGCGACGGTCTACAACAAGGGCGCCGAGCTGATCCGGATGATTCACACCATCCTCCGCCCCGAGAAGTTTCGAGCCGGCTGCGACCTCTATTTCGAGCGCCACGACGGCCAGGCCGTGACCTGCGAGGATTTCGTCCTGGCGATGGAGGCGGCGAGCGGAGTCGATCTCGGCCGCTTCCGCCTCTGGTACAGCCAGGCTGGGACCCCGAAGGTGACGGCGCGGCTCGAGCGTAGCGCCGGCGAGCTTCGCCTAAAGCTCGAGCAGGAGATGCCGCCGACCCCCGGCCAGGCCGCCAAGGAGCCGATGCCAATCCCGCTCAGGATCGCCCTGCTCGACGAATCGACCGGAGCGACGGTCGACGAGCGCCTGATCGTGCTCGACGAAGCGCAGGCCGAGATTCCCCTGCCCGGCGCGCCGGAGCGGTCGATCCTTTCGATCAACCGCGATTTCTCGGCGCCGGTGATCGTCGAGACCGACCGCAGCGCCGCCGAGCTGGCCTTCCTTTCCGCCCATGACGACGATCCCTTCGCCCGCTACGAGGCGATGGAGCAGCTGATGCTCGACACCCTGGTCGCGGCGGTGGCGACCGGCGAGGCGAGCCACGCGCCGGTGGTCGAGGCGGTGCGCGAGACCCTGGCCAGCGGGTCCCTCGATCCGGCCTTCATCGCCGAAGCGGTGCTTCTGCCGAGCGAATCGTTCATCGGAGACCGAATGCTGGTCGTCGACCCCGACGCCATCCATGCCCGCCGCGAGGCGCTCCGGGCCGAGCTCGGCCGCGAGCTCGAGGACCTCTGGCGAAGCGCCTATGCGGCGCAGTCGGCCGAGCGCTACGAATACAGCCCCGAAGCCAAGGGCGCCCGCAGGTTGCGGACCATCGCGCTCGGCTACATCAGCGCCGCCGCGGCCGCCGACGCGGCGGCGCTCGCCAAGCGGCAATTTGACGAAGCGGACAACATGACCGACCGCCAGGGCGCCCTCGGGGTCCTCGCCAACGGCGATTCCGCCGAGCGGCTGACGGCGCTGTCGGCCTATTACGACCGCTATCGGGACAACGCCCTGGTGCTGGACATGTGGTTCACCGTCCAGGCGCTGTCGACCCGCGCCGACACCGCCGAGGCGGTGGAGGCGCTTGCGACGCATCCGGACTTCACCCTGGCCAATCCCAACCGGCTGCGCTCGCTGGTCGGCGCCTTCTCGGTGAACCAGCGCGCCTTTCATGACCCGTCCGGGCGAGGCTACCGCTTCCTCGCCGACATGATCCTTGCCGCCGATCGGCTCAATCCCCAGACGGCAGCCAAGCTGGTTCCTCCGCTCGGCCGCTGGCGGCGCTTCGACGAGGCGAGGGCGGGGCGGATGCGCGCCGAGCTCGAGCGCGTCGTCGCCGCGCCCGGCCTCAGCAAGGACGTCTTCGAGCAGGCCAGCAAGAGCCTGGCCTGAGCGCCGGGCCCGGCAGCGGCCGGGTCGAACGGGACGCGCTGGGTCCCCGGCGGCGGAACGATCAGCGGCCGACCCAGGCGGCTACCTGGTCGGCGACCTGGTTGGCGGCGGCGTTGAGGGCTGGGGCGAGGGCGAGGGGGGTGGCTTCGGCGACCGGGACCCGAGCCTCGAAGCGGTTGGTGGTGACTCCGGTCGGGCGCGAGATGGCGGCGTCGTAGACGACGACCGCCTCCATCGCGGTCGGGTCGAGGCCGAACTTGAGCAGCTGGCCGGTCAGGCGGGTGCCGGGATCGTGGCTGAACTGGCTCGGATCCAGGACCACCCGGCCGGTGCGGGCTCCGATCACCTCGCCGACGAGGCGGCCGAACAGCGGTCCCGGATTCTCAACCCATTGGGCGTCCTGCAGATACTGGATCGCGGTGTCGCTGACATAGACCGGGACTCGGGTGGTGAGCAGCGCCTGCGGAACGGTCGGCTGGACGACCGTGATCGCCTCGCCCTGGCCCGCGCTCGTCGGAGTCGCGGCGGCCCGGGTCTGCGCCGGAGTCAGCGTCAGCAGCTGGTCGGGAACGCTGGCGCCGCCGAAGCAGCCCGCAAGCAAGGCGGTGGCCGCGACGGCAATCGATCTGGCAAGCATCCTCAATTCCTCCATCACGGATCGTAATCCGGAAGCCGCTGGCCGCCGATCACGCCGCCGACGCCCTGCTGGTTCAGCCGGTCGGTAATCGCCCGAAGCGATTCGCTGGTCGCTCGAAGGTCGCGGATCAGCTGCCCGACCTCGGGCAAGGTCTGGGTCGAGAAGGCCTGCACCCCGGGCCGAGCGTCGTTGAGCACCGCGTCGAGGTTGCGCATGCTGTTCTCGGTCGCCCTGATGGTGAGGCGAAGATCGTTGATCAGCGGCCGGCCGTCCTCGTTGAGCAGGTTCTCGGTGGAGCCG
>DATMVG010000080.1:0-4571 GCA_035563315.1 Allosphingosinicella sp.
AGCATTACATGCAGCGAACCGCGCTTCAGGGCAGCCCCGACATGCTGGCGGCGGTGGCCAGGCAGTGGCTGCCCGGCGCGGCCAAGGCGCAAGGCGAGGTCCACCCGTTCCGCAAGCGCATCGGCGAGCTCGCCGTCGGCGACACCCTCAAGACGGCGAGCCGGACCGTCACGCTCGAGGATATCGAGCATTTCGCCCATTTCACCGGCGACACCTTCTACGCCCATATGGACGAGGAAGCGGCTCGGGCGAGCCCGATCTTCGGCGGCCGGGTCGCCCACGGCTATCTCATCCTGAGCTTCGCCGCCGGCCTGTTCGTCGATCCGGCGCCGGGCCCGGTCCTCGCCAATACCGGCCTCGACACTCTGCGCTTCCAGACGCCGCTCTATCCGGGCGATTCGATGCGCGTCGAGCTCACCGTCAAGTCGAAGAGCGTTCGCGACGAGGAGCGCGGCGAGGTGCGCTGGGCGGTGTTCGTGTTCAACCAGAAGGAGGAGGTCGTCGCCTCCTACGAGCTGCTCACCATGAACCGGCCGTAACGCCGGCCCGAGCCGGACTCAGTAGAGCTCGGCGCCGGCGTCGCTGAAGCGCAGGTGCGCGGTGAGCAGGGCGCGAAAGGCGTTGTAGCCGCCGGTATTCGGAAAATAAGCGTGGAAGAAGAGCTGCGGAGTCCCGTCCGGGCCTTCGGCGACCGAGGCGTGGCCGGGCGCCCACCAGCTCCGGCTCGAGCGAAGCAGCGGCTCGGGCTGCTTGACGTAGGGACCGAGCGGGTGGTCGGCGACGGCGACCCCGATGCCATAGGCCGGAGTCCCGAAATCGTTGCCGGCGTAGAACAGCCAGTAGCGGCCCTGCTGGCGAGTCACCCACGGCCCCTCGATGAGGTGGCCTTCCCATTCGAGATCGTTGGTCAGCACCAGCCGGTCCTTGCCGACCAGCTCCCCTTCCTCGGAGATTCGCTGGGCGTGGATGGGAGTGCTCATCGCATCAAGGATGGCGTCGGCGTCGGGACAGCCGGCAAGGACCTCCTTCACGTGCGCCCAGGAATCGAGCACCGCCTCGATGAGCGGCTGCATCAGGAAGAAGCGCTCCATCGGCCGGCGGCCGTTCGCCCAGGGCTGGACGGCGGCGGCGAAGGCGGCGGTGCGCCGGTCCGGCTCGGCCGAGAACAGGCGGTCGATGAGCTCGGGCCGCTGGCGCAGCAGGCCGGCCAGCGGCCGCGGCCAGACGCCGTTGGTGTCGCGCTTCCAGAACAGATAGCGCTCGCCCTTCTCGTCGATGAAGATGTGGGAATCGATGACTCCGCCGCTCAGCACCGGCTGCGAGGGATCGTCGGGGTGTCCGGTCGTGTTGACGGCATAGCCGTTGAGCAGCGGCCGGCCGAGGTCGACCCACGGCCCGGTCGGGCTCGCGCTCCTGGCGAGGCCGATGGCGAGCGCGTTGGAGCGCTGGCGAGCGGTGTAGACCAGCCAATATTCGTCGCCGACCCGAGCCATTTCCGGGGCCCAGAAATCGCCCACCCGGTGGCCGTGCGCCGTCCATTGCGGAGCCTCGCCCTCCGGGAACACGAAGCCCTGGTGGGACCAGGTCTTGAGGTCGGTCGAATGGAGGATCGGAAAGGCGTCGAGGGCGTCGTTCGAGGTCGCGACCAGGAAATAGCCCTGCTCGGTCTTGAGAACGGCCGGATCGCCGTAGCCGGCGGTGGTTCGCGGGCTCAGATTCTCGAGGATGAGCGGCCGCCAGGGGGGCTCCGGCCCGTCGGCCGGGACTCGGGCATCGTGGACGTGCGGGACCCGCGTTCCGAAATCGCGCGCCAGCGCCGAATAGAAAGTGAGATAGTCGGGATGCTCGCCGCCCGGGAGATGGTAGAGCCGCCTCGTGCCGGCGTGGACGACGGCAAGGCGGCTCCCCGCGCCGTCGGCGGCGGCCTCGACCTCAAAGGGCTGATTCGCTGTCATCGGCGCCCGATAGACGGCTCGCCAAGCGGAAGAGAAGGCCCTAAATTGCGAATTGTACGACAATTGCGGGGAATGCCATGACTGCGGCGGCTCGCCTCGATGCCGAGGCCTACGAACCGGCGGACATCATGCGGGGGCTCTACGGCGACGGCATCATCGCCCTCCAGGGCGCGTTCAGCCCCGACTGGGCCGACCGCCTCCGCGAGGACATCGAGACCCTGTTCGCGGAGGCGAAAGCGGTGCCCGGCGGCGCTCTGCCGCGCGGGCCCGAGCGCTTCTACGTCGAGGTCCAGCCCGAGCGGGTGCGCGGCTTCGTCGACATCGCCACCCATCCCTGGTTCGTCGCCGTCTGCGAGTCCGTGCTCGGACCCGATTACAAGATCGTCGAGATCGGCTTCGATATCCCCTTTCCCGGCGCCGCGGACCAGCCCTGGCATCGCGACTTCCCAGCGCCGGAGGCGACGATGAAGGGTCGCCGCCTCAACAGCCTCGCCTTCAACCTCAGCGCCGTCGACACCGTCCCAGCCATGGGCGCTTTCGAGATCGCGCCGGGCACCCAGTGGGACGATCTTTCGGCCTTCCCGCACCAGATGTTCCCGCCGCGCGGGCTCTGGCCGCGCTACCGGCAGAGGACCGTCCGCAAGCTCGCTCAGCGCGGCGACATCTCGGCCCGCTCGGCGCTCACCATCCATCGCGGCACCGCCAACCGCTCCGACGCCGCGCGCCCGGTCCTGGTCGTCGGAGTCGACGCGCCGGACGCGACCAACGCCGCTCATCACGATCTCCAGGTCAGCCGAGCCTATCTCGATTCGCTGCCCGACCGGGTGCGCGACCACCTCACCTACCGGGTCGTCGACGAGCTCGAGATCGTGCTTCAGCACCATGTCATCGAAGGGCTGCTAAAGCCGGCTTACTGATTGCGGTTCCGCCTCGCCGAGCGGAGGCTGGGGGAGGACGGGGCACGGGCCCCGCCGGAACGGCGGTCCGCGCCGTCCGTTCTCCATGGCACGGCCCTGCCCCCACGAATCGAACGCCAGGAGAATCGCCATGAAGGTTTCCGAATGCATGACCCGCGACGTCCAGGTCGCCCAGCCCGACCAGCCCATCCGCGAGGCTGCCCAGTTCATGCTTCGCGCCGACGCCGGCTCGATCCCGGTCTGCGACGGCGAGCGGCTGATCGGAATGATCACCGACCGCGACATCACGGTGCGGGCGGTGGCGGAAGGCCGCGGGCCGGACACGCCGGTCCAGGAGGCGATGACCGACCATGTCGATTTCTGCTATGACGACGACGCGGTCGAGGACGTCGCCGTGCGGATGAGCGACCTCCAGGTCCGCCGCTTTCCGGTGATCAGCCGCGACGACAACAAGCTGGTCGGAATCGTCTCGCTGGGCGACCTCAGCCGTTCCGATGAGGGCGACGCGGCCAAGGTCGCGCTCGACGGGGTCACCGACCCCGGCGGCCAGCACAACCAGAGCGAAGAGGGCTGAACGCCGCCGCTTGACAGACTGGTAAGCCTAGACTAACCGTTAGTCATGACTAACGGTCCTGCCTTCGCCGCCCTCGCCGAGCCGATGCGCCGGGCGATCGTCGAGCAGCTCGCCCGGCGGCCGATGGCCGTGGGCGAGCTGGCCGAGCGGCTGCCGGTGACCCGGCCCGCCGTCTCCCAGCATCTCAAGATCCTCAAGGAGGCGGCGCTGGTCCGCGACCAGGCCTCGGGGACCCGCCGAATCTACAGCATCGATCCCGCCGGACTGGGGCAGATCCGCGCCTGGCTCGATCGCTTCTGGGACGAATCGCTGGCCGCTTATGCCGCGGCGGCACAGAGGGAGGAGAAGCCATGAACGTCGAAGCACAATTGATCAGCCCGGCGCCGATCCGCCGCACCCTGCGGGTCAGGGCTTCGCAGGAGAAGGCGTTCGACACCTTCGTCGCCGCGATGGGGAGCTGGTGGCTCAAGGGCCATTCGCTGCTCGCCTCGCCGCAGCGGGACGTCGTCGTCGAGCCGCGCGCCGGCGGGCGCTGGTACGAGGTCGGCGAGGACGGCAGCGAGCAGGATTGGGGCAAGGTGCTCGGCTGGCAGCGCCCCGAGCGCGTCCTCCTCGCCTGGCAGCTCAACGCCGACTGGGCCTACGACCCCGATTTCCAGACCGATGTCGAAGTGCGATTCGCCGCCGACGGCGACCACACCATCGTCGACTTCGAGCATCGCGGCCTCGACCGGTTCGGCGAGCGCGCGCAAGAAACGCGCGACGGCATGGACGGCGGCTGGGGCGAGCTGCTGGCGGGGTATCAGGCGGCGGTGGAGGGGTGAGAAATGGGGACAGTCACTTTCAGTCGCCAAGTCGCGAATTCTCGAACTGAGCGCGGAAAGTGACTGTCCCCCCGCCGTGACAGAATGGGGACAGTCACTTTCAGCCGCCACGCGTGGAATCTCGAACTGAGCGGCGGAAAGTGACTGTCCCCTCGCCGGCAATGGAGGGGTGACAGAATGGGGACAGTCACTTTCGGCCGCCGCGCGTGAAATCTCGAACTGAGCGCGGAAAGTGACTGTCCCCTCGCCGGCAATCGAGGGGTGACGGAATGGGGACAGTCACTTTCGGCCGCCACGCGCG
>DATMVG010000081.1:0-18532 GCA_035563315.1 Allosphingosinicella sp.
CGTGGCGCGAATTGCGCCGCACCGCCGCTTCGAGCAGCCGCTCGGCGCCGTCGGCGTCGCCTTCGTCGAGCGCGGCGGCGGCCGATGCCGCCAGCGGCCAGTGCGAAGCGGGCGCCCGGGCGAGAGCGGCGGCAGCGGCCCTTCGGCGCTGCGCCGGCGCCAGCCGCTCCTGGGCCGCGGCGACCCCGAGCGCCGTCCCCGAGGCCGGGGGCAGGGCGAGCGCCAGCGACGGCTGGGCCTGAGCGAACAAGGTGACGAGCGCGTTGCGAAGCGCCAACCCGGCGACGGCGGCGAGGACGAAGAGGATGAGGATGCGCTGGGCGGGCGAGAGCAGCTTCGCCCGCTTCTCCCTCACCCGCGGCTGGTCTCCGCTTCCTCAGGCGCGCCGTCGCTTCGGCTCGGCCGCTTGCCGATCAGGCCGGGCAGGATGAAGCGAGTCCGCGACGCCTCGTCCTTGCCGCTCGCCCCGTAGCCGTAGCCATAGCCGTAGCCATAGCCGTAGCCGGAGGTGCGCGAGTCGAACTTGGTCAGGACTCCGCCGACGATGCGGGCGCCGGCTGTGCGCAGCCGGCTCACCGTATTCTGGGCGACCGACAGCTTGATCTTCTCCGCCTCGAACACGATCAGCGTTCGGTCGCACGCCGCCGCGAGCAGCGGCGCGTCGGCGAGGCCGAGCACCGGCGGACCGTCGAGGATGACGATGTCGAACATGCCGGAAAGCTTGCGCAGGATCTCCGCGAGCGCCGGATCCGAAAGCAGGTCGGCCGGATTCGGCGGCACCTTGCCGGCCTCGAGCAGCGAAAGGCCCGGAATGCTGGTCGGCCGGATCACTTCCTCGATCTTGGAAGCGCCGGTGAGCAGGCCGGAGAAGCCGTGGGTCTCGCCCTCCTCCATGGTGAAGGACGGGTTGCGCAAGTCGGCGTCGAGAAGGAGCGTGCTGTAGCCGAGCCTGGCGAAGTTGCGGGCGAGCGCCAGCGCCGTCGTCGTCTTGCCTTCGGCCGGCCCCGAGCTGGTGACGAGCAAAGTCGAAGGCGCGCCCTGAGCGGTCGCGAACTGGATCGCGCTTCGGAGCGAGGCGTAGGCCTCCATCATCGGCGAACGCGGATTGTCGAGAACGTCGCTGAGGCCGGTGCCCCGCTCGCCCTTCGGAATGACCCCGAGCGGGGGGATCTCGAGCTTGGATTCGAGGTCCTCCTGGCTCCTGATCGTGTAGGTCAGGAACTCAAGGGCGAAGGCCGCGGCGAGCCCGGCGAGCAGGCCGATGAGGGCGCCGATGACGGTGCTCCGCACCGGCTGCGGCTCGACCGGCGAGCGCGGCACCTGCGCCTCGTCGACCACGGAAATGAGATTGGCGCCGACGCCGCCGGCGACTCCGACCTCGTTGTAGCGCCTCAGGAGAGCGTCATAGGTGGCGCGGTTGGTGTCCACGTCGCGCTGAAGGATGTTGTACTGGATGCTCCGCCCGCGCAGGTCGAGAACCTCGGCGCGAAGCGAGTTGACGCGTGCGGAGATCTCGTTCTCGCGGTCGCGCGCCGCCTCAAATTCGGACCGCAACGTTCCGACCACCTGGCCCATCTCGCGCTGAAGCGCGGCTTCGTTGGCGGTGATGCTGGTCTGCAGGTCGACCATCTCGGGATGCTCGGGACGCATCAGGTTCGACTTGGTCTGATATTGGGCGCGAAGGCCGTTGAGCTGCCGCCTCAAATCCTGGACCGAGTTGCTCTGCAGCACCTCGTTGGTCGGATCGCCCTCCGCCGCCTGGCGATAGCGCATTTCGGCGACCACCCGGGCGCTCTCGGCCCGGGCGAGCTCGGCATTGGCCGTGTTGAGCCGGGTTCCGGGAAGGCTGTCCGTGGTCTCCTGGCCCTCGCCGCCCTCGCGGGTCGAGCGCATCGAGACGATGCCTTCCTGGATGGCGTAAGCGGTGAGCTGGCGCTCGGCGCGCTCGAGGCGCTGGCGCACCTCGGCGATGCGCCGCTGCAGGAAGTCGCGGGCATATTCGCTCGCGCCGTAGCGGCGCTCGAGGACGGAGGCGATGAAGTTCTGGGCGAAGGCATTGGGCACCCGGGCCGCCATTTCGGGGCTGGAATGCTTGTAGGAGATCTGGACGAGGCGGCTGCTCGGCACCGGAGTGACGAGGAAGCCGCTCATCAGCCTTGCCGTCGCCTGCTCGAGCCGCCGCTGCGGCGGCAAAGCCGGGCTGGCGAAGGCCGGATCCTCGGTGAGGTTGAGGTCGCGCGCGACGCGCTCGGCGAGCGACGCGCTGCGCAGCAGGCCGTAATTGGTCTCCAGGGACTGGGCGTCGGTCATCGGAGTCGCCTGGGCCGTGCCGCCGACGTCGACCATCTTGACCTGGTCGAGGCTGATCTCGAGCGTCGCCGAGGACTGGTATTGAGGCGTCGTCATCATGACCACGGTGATCGCCGAGGCGATTCCGAGCAGCAGCGAAGCCAGGATCAGCCAGCGATATTTGGTGAGGATGCGCCAGATGTCGGCGAGTCCGAAGGTGATCGTCTTGGACGGCGTCGCGACGACCGTCGCGCCCATCATCGGAAAGCCCAGCGGATTCGCCGGGACGGGCGGCGCAGGTCTCAGCCCGGGGGAATGCTGGATCGGAGTGTTCATGGGTAAACCTGCTGCGTCAGTAGATGAAGGGACGGAAGAGGCCGATGATCGGCAGCGTCGAGATGATGTCGCGGAGCGCCTGGCGGGTGGTGTTGCCGTCGACGACGACGATGTCGGAGGCGAAGACCAGCGGATCCTCCATCTGCGCCTGGCGGATGGCGTGGAGGTCGAACGCCGCCGCCATGCGCTGGCCGTTGACCTGCCGGAAGATGACCACCCGGCGCAGGTTGGCGCTGCTGGTGACTCCGCCGGCGCGGGCGACCGCCTCCATCAGGGTGGTCCTTCCGACCACGGGATAGACTCCGGGCGAGTTGACCGAGCCGTCGACCGAGAAGCGCTGGCT
Source organism: Allosphingosinicella sp. (assembly GCA_035563315.1). Taxonomy (GTDB): domain Bacteria; phylum Pseudomonadota; class Alphaproteobacteria; order Sphingomonadales; family Sphingomonadaceae; genus Allosphingosinicella. The sequence goes on from DATMVG010000081.1 coordinate 2,969, forward strand.
GTTGCTCTCCTTGAGCGCCACGCTGACGTCCGGATTGACGTAGTAGCCGCCGCTGAGCCGCTCGCGCAGCTGCGCCGCGAGCTCGACCGTGGTCATGCCCTGGACCGGCATCAGGCCGAGCAGCGGAACCATGATGTTGCCGGCGCCGTCGACCCGGTAATCGCCGGTGAATTCGGGGGCGCGGTAGACGGTGACCGTGACCACGTCGGTCGGCCCCAGCCGATGGTCGCGAGCCTCGGCGAACAGGGGGTCGGGCTGGACGTTGAACTCGGCCGTCGGCGGCGGGATATAGGCCCGGCTGTAGCCGCCGCACGCCTGCAGCATGAACGTCACCGCGACAAGGACCGCCAGCGCGCCCGCTTTTCCCACAGCTGCTGATCGCACGATCGGGCTCATCCAACTTCCATTCATTTGCGTAAGGTCCGGGTGAATCGCGCTCGTTGCGGCACGAAATATCCTAGGGCATCAATCATATACAGGCACATTGGAAAGGCAAGCTCCCCGCTCGGAGCCCGCGCAGCCACCCCTTTGTGATGATATCCAGCGCCTTACTACCGATCGGGCCGCAAAAGTCCAGCCGCCTCCATGCCGCGCAGGGGCGTTCCAGGGTGCCGCGGCGGGTGCCGCCGGGCCTATTCGGCTTCGTCGCGGGCCGGCCGCTCGGCCCGGGGCGGGGCGGCGGCGGCGGCTTCGCCCTGGAAATAGGGCATGGTCGCCTCGCCCGCCGCGCTTATCCCCCGGCGGTCGACCACCCTGGCCAGGGTGAGGACGAGGATCTTGAGGTCCAGCCACAGGCTCCAATGGTCGACATAGGCGACGTCGAGCGCGAACTTTTCGGGCCAGCTGAGCGCGTTGCGGCCGTTCACCTGGGCCCAGCCGGTGATCCCGGGGCGCACTTCGTGCCGCCGCATCTGGAACGGCGTGTAGAGGTCGAGATAGTGGAGCAGCAGCGGGCGCGGCCCGATCAGGCTCATGTCCCCCTTGAGCACGTTCCACAGCTCGGGCAGCTCGTCGAGGCTGGTCGAACGGAGCATCCTCCCGAAAGCGGTGAGGCGCTCGGCGTCGGCGAGCAGCTCGCCATTGTCGCCGCGGCTGTCGAGCATGGTCCGGAACTTGATCAGGTCGAACGGCTTGCCGGCCAGGCCGGGGCGGGTCTGGACGAAGAGGACCGGGCTGCCGAGGAAGACCCGGACGCCGAGGGCGACCAGCGCCAGGACCGGCGACAGCAGCAGCAAGGCGGCCCCGGCGACGACCACGTCGAACAGCCGCTTGGGGTAGCGCAGCCGGCTAAGCATCGGCGCCGCTCCGCCCGGGCTGCGGGGCCGTCGCCGCGATGTGGGCGAGCATGTCCGAGGCGACCTTGCGGGCGTCGTAGCGCCGCTCGGCGATGCGGCGCGATTCGATGCCCATGCGCCGGGCGAGCGCGGGATCGGCGACGAAGCGCTTCATCGCCGCATAGAGCGAGTCTGGATCCTGAACCGGGACGAGGATTCCGTTGATCCCGTCCACCACCGTCTCCCGGCATCCGGGCGCGTCGGTGGTGATGATCGCCCGGCCCATCGCCATCGCTTCCAGGACCGATCGCGGGGTGCCCTCGCGGTAGCTGGGCAGGACGTAGACGCTGCACTCGGCGATGGCCGGGCGCACGTCGTCGAGCTTGCCGTGGAAGCGGATGCCCGAGGCGACGAGCTGGTCGAGCTCGCGCTGGCCGAGGGAATCGGGGGAAGGGTCCAGATAGCCGACCAGGGCGATCGGCACTTCGGGATGCTCGGTCCGAAGCCGCTTCGCCGCGGCCGCGAATTCGTGGATGCCCTTGTCCCTGAGCAGCCGGGCGATCATCAGGAAGGAGGCGCCTTCGGCGAGCGGCGCCGGGGCGAAGCGCTCGACGTCCACTCCCGACCCGTCGACGACCGCCGTGGGGGTGGCCGGGCCGAGCAGGCCGGCCTCCCGGAACAGCGCCTGATCGTCGACATTCTGGAACAGCACCAGATGGGAGCGGGCGAGGGCGGCGCGATAGAAAGCGGACGCCGCCATCCGCGCCAGCCTTCGCCCGGGGCCGCCGCCCGTCCCGGTGAAGGCGAAGCCGACCCCGGTGATCAGCGACACCCGCTGCGGGACCCGCTCGGCATGGCCGGCGAGCGCGCCGAGGATGACCGGCTTGATCGTGTAGGAAAGGATCAGGTCCGGCCGGAGCTCGCGCACCAGCCGACGAACCGCGCGATAGGAGCCGAGCATTCCAAGCGGGTTGAGGCTGGAATTGCTGAGCTCGATCGAGTGCGGTTCCGCCCCCAGCGCGCGCAGCCGCTCGGCGGTGGCCGCGTCGATGGCCGGGGCGGCGGCGAAGACCCGGTCGCCGGCCCCGGCGAAGGCGGCGATCAAAGGGCCGCGAAAATTGGTCAGCGAAGGCGCGTAGGAGCCGAGGATGAGGATTCGGCGCCCGCCCGCCGACGGTCGGCGCTCGGCGGCCCTCCGCGGCGGCGCCGCTTCGCTTTCCGGTCGGCTGGCCACGGCACCCGCCACTAGGCTTTGGCAGGCGCCTGGTGACCGGCCTGTTCGGGGAGCGGCTGCGGCAACGGCGCCGGCTGGGCGGCGAAGGAGCGCTTGTACAGATAGATGGTGGCGAAGAGCAGGAGGATGCCCGGAACGGCCATCATCTTCATCCGCTGGCCCATGCCGATATTGTAGCTGACCAGCGACAGCGACAGGATCAGCAGGGCATCGAAGATGATGAAGTACATGACGTAGAAGACGTTCCTGGAGAGCCGGTACAAGAGCTTGAAATGGAACAGGATGTAGAGGCTGAAATACATCAGGATCGTGTTTTCGAGCGAGGCGGCCAGGCCCATCAGGCCGCCGGCGTCGATCCAGAAGGGCCGGTAGAGCAGGGTGAAGATCTTCATCGGCAAGGGCAGGCTGGCGAGGTCGTTGCCGCTTCCGAACCGGCCGCCCAGCTCCTGCTGGCCTTCGACGAACCCGGTCACCGAGTTCACGTCGAGGGTGATGTTGAGGCTCTCCGCCGCCCGGCCGAGGAAGATGATCAGGCCGGCAAAGGCGACCGGCGCGAGGAACAGGCGGAAGCGCGCCGGGATCTGCTGGGTGAGGAGCAGGCCGCCGACGATCCCGGCGGCGACGAAGGGCGTGATGTGCGGTCGGATGCAGGCCATGATGACCAGCGCCAGGCCCATCCAGACGAACCTCTTGTTGATCCGGAAGACGGCCCATCCGGCGAGGCAGATCGCCATGAACATCGGGCCGTCCTTGCCGATCCCGGCCGTCCAGAAATGCAGGCCCGGCAGGAACAGGGTGAAATAGAGGAACAGCGGCACGCTGAGATTGAGCGAGGCGGCGATCTCGTTGATCGAGCGGATGAGCAGGGCCATGCCGATCATGCCGAAGCACTGGAAGAACAGGAAATGGTCGAAGAACGATCCGCCGAGCCAGTGGCGGATGTTCTGGACGAAATGGACGACGAAGAAGGTGCCCGAGGCGAACGGGTCTTCGTTGATGAAGTGGAACGGGTCGCGATAGTAGAGGAAGGCGTCCATCGCCGATTCGAAGCTCATCAGCCAGAAGCCGACCGAGCCGAGGATGTGCAGCGCGAACAGGGCCGCGTAGATGTCGAAGCGGCGCGTCTGCGGATCGGGGAAGGCGATCATATAGGCGAACAGGCTGATCACCAGTCCAAGCAGCGATACGATCATGAGCAGCTTACCTGTTTCGTTCGACCTGTCCGCCCGGTGCGGCTCAGCGGCGCGCCCGCTGGGCGCCTTTTCCCCGCCCGTTTCGCCCCTTGCGCGGACCGGTCCGCAACGCGGCCGTTGGCGCTGCCGTCACTAGCAGCATAAAATCATTTTACCAGAGCAAGATGGTCGGTCGATGCCGGGCGGGCGGGCCGGCTCGCGCCGGTTCGGCCCTTGCCAAGGCGGGCTCGGCAGGCGAAGAGCCCCGGCCCCCTCAAGCTCGGAAGCCCGCCTCTGCCAATGCCCGGTAGCGTCTCTCCCCGCCACGAACCAGAGCCATGAAAATCCTGTCCATCCTTGCCTCGCCGGCGCCCGGGGGCGCGGAGATGCTGGTGCGCAACCTGTGCGCCGAGTTCACCGGCCGAGGCCACGCCTGCCACATCCTGTTCATGTCCGACGCCGCCGGGGTCGGCAATCCGGCCGGCTTCGAGCGCGACTTCCTCGCCGGGCTTGAGGCGGAGGGAACCAGCTTCGACGTGATGGGGCCGAAGGAATTCCGCAACGTCCTCGCCGGCGCTCGGCGGCTGCGGCGCGTCGTCGCCGAGTTCCGGCCCGACATCCTTCACTCGCACCTCGCCCGCGGCCTGATGTGCCGAAGCCTGAGCGGCGTAAGGACGCCGACCGTCTACACCCACCATAACGTCACGACCAATTTCTCGCCCCTGCTGTTCAGGCTGTTCGACCGCAGCGTTCAGCGCTACGTGGCGATCGGCTCGGCCTGCCGGGACCTGCTCGAGCGTCATGTCCGGCGGCCGATCGTCTCGATCCCCAACGGGGTCCCGGCCAGCTTCTCCCCGGCGGGCAGGCGCGCCGAGCTGGCTTCCGATCCCTTCATCCTCGCGGTCGGCAACCTCTCGCCGAAGAAGGATTACGGCAATTTGGTGCAGGCCGCGGCATCGCTGATCCCGCGGCTTTCGGCGCAGGGCCGGTCGGCCCGCTTCGCCATTGCCGGCGAAGGCGGCGAGAGAGGCCGGATCGAGCGCCTCGTCGAGGAGCACGGTCTCGGCGGGCATTTCCATCTCCTCGGTGCTCGCTCCGACGTGGCGGCGCTGATGCAGGAAGCGGACGCGCTGGTGAACTCGTCGGCCCACGAAGGCCTGCCGATAACGCTGATCGAGGCCGCCATGTCGGGCCTTCCGGCCGTCGCTACCGACGTCGGCGGCAATGCCGAGGTCGTGCTCGACGGGGTCAGCGGCTATGTCGTCCCTCCGGCCAGTCCCGGGGCTCTCGCCGACGCCCTCTTCAACCTGCTTTCGGACGCCGGCCGGCATGCCGCCTTCTCGACGGCCGCCCGCGAGCATTCCCGCCAATTCACCATGGCGGCCTGCGCCGACGCCCATCTCGAGCTCTATCGCTCGCTGCTCGGCGGCGCGAGCGGCTCAGCCGAGCATCAGTCCGAGATATAGGTCGGCGGCGCGTTCGACCGTGAATTCCCGGGCCCGCGCCGACGCGTCGACGCCGGCCCCGTCCAGGACATCGATCATCGCCGCGGCCAGCGCCTTCGGGTCGCCGGGCGGGACCAGCGGGCCCCATTTGCCGTCCTCCAATATTTCCCTCGGGCCATGGGGACAGTCGGTCGAGATGACCGGAATCCCGGTCGCCATCGCCTCGACCAGGACGTTGCCGAACCCTTCCCAGGCCGAGCTCAGGACGAACAGGTCGGACTCGCGCATATAGGGGAAGGGGTTGGCCAGCACGCCGGGAAGCTCGACCCGGTCGGCCACGCCGAGCTCGGCGGCCAGCGCCTCCAGCTCCGGCCGAAGCTCGCCCTCGCCGAGGATGAGGAGCCTCGCCGGACGGCTCCGGGCGACTTCAGCGAAGGCTCGAAGCAGGGTCGCCTGGTCCTTCTGCCGGGTCAGCCGGCCGACCGAGATGATCCGTGCCGAGCCGTCGTCGCTCATGTCGAGCTGGTCGGCCGGAGCGGCGGCGAGCAGGCCGAAGTCGCCGCGCAGAACCGGATTGTAGATCGTCCTGACCCGGTCGGCGGAGAGGCCGGCGTTGCGCCGCAGATCTTCCGCCGTTCCGTTGGAAATGCCGACGATCCAGTCCGCGCGCGGGTAAAGCAGCCGGGTCGCCGCGCTCAGCCAGATCCGGGTCGCGGGCCGGTTCGCGGCCAGGGTCGCGCTGTAGGCGTTGCGCACGCTGAGCACGATCCGCGGCTTGCGCCTCAGGCCGAGCGACGCCGCCATGGTCAGGATATTGCTCTGGAAGGCGACCGAGAGCAGCGCGGCGGGACGTTCCTCGCGCATGTAGCGCCTGAGCCGGCCGATCGCGCCGCGCGCCCGGCGAGCGCCGAGATCGACCACCCGGACTCCGGCGGGGATCGCGTCGAGAAGCGGCCCGGTCCGTTCGACCAGGACGAGGTCGACGTCCAGTCCGCGCCGGACGAACTCGCCGGCGAGGTTGAGCGTCATCCGCTCGGCTCCGCCCAGGCGCATCGAAGCGACGACGAGGCCGACCCGCTGCGAAACTTTGCCTTGATCCACGCAATTGCTCCAGTTCCGCCGAGCGCCGCGGCCGACGCGACCGAATGAAAGCGGGCTTCGCGCCCGCTAGAGACCCCTGAAGCCGAACAGTCGGCGCCGCTTGACGAAGTTGGTCAGTCGGTAGCGTGCCTTGACCCCGAGCAGGCGCGCCGACATCCGGTGCCACAAGGGCCCGGTATGGCCGGAAAAACCGAGCTCGCGGGCGCGGTGGAGGGCGCGGTCGCCGAGCTCGGTCGCCTGTCTCGAATAGCAGTTCAAGGCCACCCGATAGAAGTAGCGAGCGACCGCTCCGCGCTTCACCTTATCCGGAATCACTGCGGATTCCCGGGCAAGGATCATCTCGCCGACGTCGAGCCGCGATTTGAGGATGTCCGGGCGCTTGGTGATCCGGTCCGCTGAATCGTGATGGACATAGACTCCCCGGCCTTCGCGCGAATGGACGAACTTCGCTCCGAGCATGATCGCCCGGATGACCATCTCTCCGTCCTGGTTCCGCTGGACGGCCTCGTTCCAGCCTCCGATCCGGCGAATGAAGTCGGTCCGCCACAGCATCGCGCAGGGCGAGAGAAGCTCCGCGTAGCTCAGCCAGTTCCAGAACAGGTTGACCGGCCCCCCGAAATTTCGGTTCACCACGGGCAGCCGAACGCCCTTTTCCTCCTTGAGGACCTGCCAGGGCCCGAAGCCGAGGTCGGCGCCGCTCTCGCGCATCGCGCCGACCAGGCCGCGCAGCATCGGACCCTCGATGAAATCGTCGCAGTCGAGGAACATGACGAATTCCCCTTCGGCCGCCGCCAGGCCCCGGTTGCGGCTGACCTGGGCGCCGCTATTCCGCTCGTTGACCAGCACCGTCACCCGGGCGGGATCATAGCCCTGGAGCCGGTCGAGGGTCGCATCGAGGACGCCGTCGACGACGACGATCGCCTTCGCCTCGACGTCTTGCTGGGCGAGCGCGCTGTCGACCGCGCGGCGGATCGTGCGCTCCGCCTTGTACGCCGGGATAACGACCGTCACCCGCGCCTGCTCGTCCATTGCCAGCTCCGAAAGATTGCGCGCGCACCCCTATGGCCGGGCCCGCCGCGGATCAAGGCGGGCCGGGACCTCAGCTCCGGTTGGGCTGCTTGAGGCCGAGCCGGACGAAGCCGACCTCCTGGGCGCGGAGGATTCGGCCCACCCACAGGATCATGAAGATGGGCAGCGCGTGCTTCCACCGGACCCCCTTGCGGCGGAGCATGACCAGCCGGCGGACCGGCGGCTTTATCGCCTCGACGACGACGGTGCCGAGCGAGATGTCGTCGCGGATCGAGCCGGCGGCTCGCCGCTTCTTCCTGAAGATGTCGCGCACGCTGCGACGCGCGGGATGGGCGACCCTGACCTCCTCGGCGTAGAGGATCGGGACTCCGGCCGCCTGCGCCCGTCGGTTCCAGGCGAGGTCGGCCCCGGAGAACCACTGGTCGAACGGGCCGACCGAATCGAACACCGCTCGAGCCACCAGGAGATTGGCGGTCACGCAGGTGCCCGCCGCGGCGAACTCCTTCTGGGGAAAGGCGACGTGAAGGTCGTAGATATGGGCATGGTGCCCGCCTGCCGGCTCGCGGAAGATCGCGATCGAGCCCGCGATCCGGGCGGCCGGGTTGGCGGTGAGGGCGGCGAGGCCGTTGCGCAGCCAGTCCGGCTCGGGGAGGCAGTCGCTGTCGGTAAAGGCGAGGTACCGTCCGGCCGAAGCCGCCACCGCCGCGTTGCGGGCCGCATAGGAGCCCGGAGTCGGCTCATGCACGACGCGGACGTTGGCCGCGCGTCGGTCGAGCGGACAATCGCCGTCGGGCTCGTTGTTGGCGACGATCACTTCGAACTGGCTCTGGGGCAGGCTCTGCCGCTCCAGCGCCGCAAGGCAAAGGGCAAGGCGCTGCCAATCCCGGTAGACCGGTATGATCACTGAAATCAGGGTCGTCATTCGCGGCCGCTGGACCTTGGCTCGCACGGATCGTGCGCGGGCCGGGCCTGTAGAGAGGCCGGTTTCGCTTGTCCAGAAAGCGGCCCCGGCGGAGCCGCGGGCGCGGTCAAGGCCGGGCCGCGGCTCTCGCCGGCATCAGCGAGCGCGCCTTGCCCAGCAGCTTTCGGGTGGCCAGCCTCGGCAGGCTGCGCCAGACGATCGTGCGTAGCCGGATCAGGAAGGGGAGCGGCGGATCGAGATAGCGCCGCAGGGCCGGGAGCCCGGCGCCGGTCGCCGAGGCTGGCGCCGCGCCGGGCGTCGCCAGGGCGCCGGCGCACAGCATCCAGCTTCCGTTCGGGTGCGGATAAGCGGTCAGCTTGCAGCTGATCAGCCGGCATCCGGCGCGCTCCATCAGCGCCGCCAGGCTCTCCGGTATGAAGAAGTTGCAGTGGGTCACCGGCTCGGTCCCAGCCGGCATCCGCTTCACCATCTCGACCGGGACCTCGACGTAGATCACGCCGTCGGGCGCCAGGTTGCCGACCAGCTGCCTGAGCACCGGAAGCGGCTCGGCGAGATGCTCGACGACGTGGCTGCAGATGATCGCATCATAGCTCGGCTCGCCGGCGAGGGCGTCGACGGTCCGGCCGACATGGCGCACGCCGGGGATCATCTCCTCGCAATAATCGACCACGTCGCAGGCGGCCCCGGCTTCGGCGAAGGTCAGCAGCAGGCGGCCGTCGCCGCCGCCGAAATCGAGGATTCGCGACCGGTCGACCGGGCGGCCGAGGCGCGGCGTCATCAGGTCGAAGAGCCGCTTCGAGCGCAGCCGCGTCCGCCTCGGAGCCTCGCCGAGCGAGGGCGTGGCGTCGCCATATTGGGCCAGCGCCCGGTATTTCGCCTCCAGGTCGGCCGGGCCCGGGCGGGGCAGGTAGATCATCATCGCGCAGCGTTTGCAGCCGGCGAAGCGGACCCGGAACTCCTGCTCGCCCGGCGCCCAGACGTCGAACAGGACCCGGAGCGGCTTCTGCTGCTTGCCGTCGAGCGAGGCCGGGCGCCGGTAGGTGCGTTCCCCGACGACCGTCCATTCGGTCGCGCCGCAAACCGGGCAGGCGGGATTGGTCAGCATCGAAACTCTTTCTTCGGACCTGGGCGACGAAGGAGGCCGGGCGCCGGCGCCCGACCGTTCGGCCTGCGCCGCTAATAGCCTTTGCCGGCGGCCGGGCAAGGCGCGAACGGCCGCCTCCACCGGCGCCGCCGCCCCGCTCTTTACCGAAACTTTGTCAATTTCTCCGACACTGCGCCTCGTGTCGGACCGGCTTACACTCTTCCGCCGCCCGCCGGGCGCGGCGACGGCAGCGCTCGGGGGCGCGCGATGATCCGCGTCTTCAAACATTATTTGCCCTATGCGGTGCTGCTGCTCGGCGCGGTCGATTTCGTGCTTCTGATGCTGAGCGCCGAGGCCGGCTGGATGCTGAGGCTGTGGCAGGTCGAGGGCAAGCTCGATCCGGAGGCGGCCCGGCTGCCCAACATGCTCGCTTTCGCCTTCGCCATGCAGGCGGCGATGGTCGCGGTCGGAGTCTATGCGGCCCACGCGCTTCAGTCGGTCCGGTTCGCAGTCGCCCGGCTGCTCGTCGCGGTGGCGCTCGGAATCACCCTGCTCTCCCTCATCTTCTTTCTTCTCCCGCCGGTCAGCTTCTGGCGGTCGAGCCTGCTCTACGCGACCTGGCTTGCGGTCTTCGCGATGATCGGGGTGCGGCTGCTGCTTCGCGACCTGCTCGGCGGCGAGCGATTCAAGCGGCGCATCCTCGTGCTCGGCGCCGGGCCTCGGGCCGCCAGGGTCGAGGCCCTCGCCCGCTCCAGCGGCGCCGGCTTCACCGTCGTCGGCTTCGTCGCGATGAACGACGGCCCGGTGGCGGTCGCCGCCGCCGGCGCAGTCAACCGCGCCGACCTGCCCAGCCTTCCCGGCCATCTGCGCAAGCTCGGCGCCGGCGAGGTCGTGCTCGCGCTCGAGGAGAGGCGCAACGCGCTTCCGCTCAACGACCTGCTCCGGATCAAGACGACCGGAGTCGCCGTCCACGATTTCTCGAGCTTCCTCGAGCGCGAGACAGGGCGGGTCGACCTCGACAGCCTCAATCCTTCCTGGCTGATCTTCTCCGACGGCTTCTCCTCGGGACGGCAGCTGTCGAGCGCGGCCAAGCGCCTGTTCGACCTCGTCGTCAGCCTCGTCATCCTCGCCCTCGCGGCCCCGCTCATCGCCGTCGCCGCGCTGGCGGTGAAGCTGGAGAGCCGGGGCCCGGCCTTCTACCGGCAGCGCCGCGTCGGACTCTACGGACAGCTGTTCGACGTCGTGAAGATCCGCTCGATGCGGGTCGACGCGGAGGTCGGCGGCAAGGCGGTCTGGGCGCAGAAGGACGATCCTCGCGTCACCCGGGTCGGAGCGCTGATCCGCAAGGTCAGGATCGACGAGCTGCCGCAGGCGTGGAGCGTCCTCAAGGGCGAGATGAGCTTTGTCGGGCCCCGCCCCGAGCGCCCGCAATTCGTCGCCGACCTCGAGGCGCGCCTGCCTTATTATGCCGAGCGCCACGTGGTGAAGCCGGGCATCACCGGCTGGGCGCAGATCAACTATCCCTACGGCGCCTCGGTTGAGGACGCCCGCGAGAAGCTCGAATACGACCTCTATTACGCCAAAAACTATTCGCCCTTCCTCGACATCCTGATCCTGCTCCAGACGGCTCGGGTCATCCTCTGGCCCGAGGGAGCGCGCTGATGCTCGGGCTGATCGAGCTGTGGAGCCACCTGCTCGCCGCCCTGCTCTACGGCGCGCTGGCCGTGTTCCAGCTGCGCCACTGGAACGGCGATCATCTCAACCGCCCGCTCATCACCGCCTTCGCCGTGGTCTCGGTGTGGACGATCTTCCTGTCGATGCTCGACGGCTATCACCAGCTCAGCCAGCTCGCCGAGAGCGCTCGCAACCTCGCCTTCCTCGCCTTCATGTACGGTCTCATGCAGAGCGGCGGCGGCGGCGCCGGCCAGCGCGCGGTCAAGGCGGTCTACGCCGCCGTTGCCGGAGTCATCGGCCTTCAGATCGTGATCGGCGGAGTCGTCTCGGAATATCGCGGCCTCACCATCGTCTTCGAGACCCTCGTCTCGACCAACCAGATTCTCGGCCTCACCATCGCCGCCGGGTCGCTGATCCTGGTCCACAACCTGTACGGCCAGGCCGCGCCGGGGTCGCGCGACGCGCTTCGCTACCCGATGCTCGCGCTCGCCGCGATGTGGGCCTACGACCTCCACCTCTACACCGTCGCCTACTTCACCCGCGGCGGCGCCGACGATCTGTTCGCGATGCGCGGGGCGATGCTGGCGATGCTCGTGCCGCTGTTCGCGCTCGGCATCCGCGGTGGCTCGATCTGGAAGGTCCAGGTCTCGCGAGCGGCGACGTTCCAGTCGCTCTCGGTGATCGCCATCCTCGCTTATCTGATCGTGATGATGTCGGCGTCGCGGGCGATGGAGATCGTCGGCGGCGAGTGGGGCCGGGCCGCCCAGCTCGGAGTCGTCCTGGTGATGACCGCGGCCGCGCTCGTCCTGCTCCCTTCGGGCCGCGCCCGGGCCTGGCTCCAGGTCGTCGTCGCCAAGCACGTCTTCGAGCATCGCTACGACTATCGGCAGGAATGGCTTCGCTTCACCGACACGGTCGGCCGCGAGGGCGAGGACAGCGCTTCGCTCGAGGAGCGGGTGGTCAAGGCGCTGGCTGACATTGCCGGCTCGCCGTCGGGCCTGCTGCTGATGGTCGACGCTCAATATCGCTGCGTCCCCTCGGGCCGCTGGAACTCCGCCGTCCAGCTGCCGCCGGCCGGCGCCGGCGCCGAGGCGCTCGCCCGCTTCGTCGAGGCGAACGCCTACGTCCTCGATTTCGATTCGATCCGCGGCGGCTCGCTCGCCAAGGGCCGGGCCGCGATCCCGGTCCCGGACTGGCTCGCCGGCCTCGATCGGGCCTGGGCGGGCATTCCCCTCATCCATTCGGGCCGGCTGGTCGCCCTCGTGATCCTCGACCACCCGCCCTTCCGCCGGCCGCTCGACTGGGAGGATTTCGACCTCTTCCGAGCCGCCGGGATCCAGGCGGCGAGCTACATCGCCGAGGCGCGCGGCCAGCAGGCGCTCGCCGACGCCCGCCGCTTCGACGAGTTCAACCGCCGCTTCGCCTTCATCATGCACGACATCAAGAATCTGGTGAGCCAGCTCTCGCTGGTCGCCCGCAACGCCGAGCGCCACGCCGACAATCCCGAGTTCCGAGCCGACATGATCGCGACCCTGCAAAGCTCGGTGAGGAAGCTCAACGAGCTGCTCGCCCGCCTCTCGCCGGGCGCGGCCCGCGAGTCCGAGCCGGCGCGCCCGGTCCAGGTCGGCCAGGTCGTCGACGCCGTCGTCGCCGGCAAGCGCCGCGCCCACCCGGTCCGGGCGGTCGGCGATTCGAGCCTGGTCGCCACCGCCGACGCTCGCGGCCTCGAGCAGGCGCTCTGCCATCTCGTCCAGAACGCGATCGACGCCAGCGGCCCCGCCGACCCGGTCGAGGTGCGTTTCTTCGAGAGCGGCGGCGACGCCGCGATCGAGGTCGTCGACCGCGGCGCGGGCATGGCCGAGGACTTCCTCCGGATGCGCCTCTTCCAGCCCTTCGTCTCGACCAAGGAGAGCGGCTTCGGGATCGGCGCCTACGAGGCCCGCGCCCTCATCGCCGCCATGGGCGGCCGGCTCGAGGTGGAGAGCGCCGTCGGCGAGGGCACCCGCTTCACCATCATCCTGCCCGGGGCCGACTCCGCCTGCGTCCCCCATCACGAACGGATGCGCGCATGAACATGCCCGTCAAGCCCAAGCTCCTGATCGTCGAGGACGATGAAGGCCTGCAGCGCCAGCTGAGATGGGCCTATGACGATTACGAGGTGCTGGTCGCCTCCGACCGCGACGCCGCCGTCAACCTCGTGCGTTCCAACGAGCCGGCGGTGGTGACGCTCGACCTCGGCCTTCCGCCCGACCCCGACGGGGTCAGCGAAGGATTCGCCGCGCTCGAGAACATCCTCTCGCTGAAGCCCGAGACGAAGGTCATCGTCGCCTCCGGCCACGGCGCCCGCGAGAGCGCCCTTCGCGCGATCGCGTCGGGCGCCTACGATTTCTACCAGAAGCCCGTCGACATCGACCAGCTCGGCCTGATCGTCCGCCGGGCCTTCCAGCTGCACGGCATCGAATGCGAGAATCGCCGCCTCGAAAGCCAGGTCGGCGAGGAGCGCACCGTCCTCGGCACGATGGTCACCGCCGCGCCGGAGATGATGAAGGTCGCCCGAACCATCGAGCGCGTCGCCAATGCCGACGTCTCGGTGATGCTGCTCGGCGCGAGCGGGACCGGCAAGGAGCTGCTCGCCCGCGGCGTCCACCAGCAGAGCCGCCGCCGCGCCGGCGGCTTCGTCCCGATCAACTGCGCCGCCATCCCGGAGAACCTGCTCGAGGCCGAGCTGTTCGGCTATGAGAAGGGGGCGTTCACCGGCGCCATCAAGACGACCGAGGGCAAGATCGAGCTCGCCCATGGCGGCACCTTGTTCCTCGACGAGGTCGGCGACATTCCACTGCCGCTCCAGGTCAAGCTGCTTCGCTTCCTTCAGGAGCGGGTGATCGAGCGCATCGGCGGCCGCAAGCCGATCCCCGTCGATACCCGGATCGTCTGCGCCACCCACCAGAATCTGGAGGCGATGATCGCCGGCGGGACGTTTCGCGAGGACCTCTATTACCGCCTGGCCGAGATCGTCGTGCGGATCCCCGGCCTATCCGAACGCCCCGGCGACGCGGCCCTGCTCGCCAGGCACTTCCTCGCCCGCTTCGCCCGCGAGATGAATCCGCAGGTGAAGGGTTTTTCGCCCGGCGCTCTCGCGGCGATCGAGAAATGGCACTGGCCGGGCAACGTGCGCGAGCTCGAGAACCGGATGAAGCGCGCCGTCATCATGGCCGAGGGCAAATATGTCTCGGCCGACGATCTCGATCTCGCCTTCGCCGACGAGGACGGCCTGCCGGTCAACCTGCGCGCCGCCCGCGAAGCCACCGACCGGGCCGTGATCCGCAAGGCGCTCGCCCAGGTCGACAACAATATCTCCGGCGCCGCCAAGCTGCTCGGCATCAGCCGGCCGACGCTCTACGACCTGCTCAAGCAATATGGGCTCCAGCCGTGAGGTTCGGGCGCCGCCTGCTCGCGCTTGGGCTCGCCGCCAGTGCCGCCGCCTGCTCCAATGCCGGCCCGGGCTCCCCTTATGAGCGCGGCATCGCCGCCTTCGATAAGGGCGACGTCCGCACCGCTCGGGTCGAATTCCTCAACGCCCTCCAGGCCGACCCGTCCAGTCACTCCGCCCGGATCATGCAGGCGCGGGTGCACCTGGCCCTGGGCGACGGGGTCGCCGCCGAATCGGAGATCGCTCGCGCCCGCCAGTCCGGGGTGCCCGCCGATCGGACCCGCCACCTGCTCGCCCATGCCCGCCTGCTTCAGGGCGACGCCCAGGGCGCGCTCGCCGAGCTTGTTGAGGTGCCGGCCGAACATGCCGCCTACGCCGCGCGCATCCGCGGCCGGGCCTTCGCCGCGCTCGGCGATGCCGGCCACGCCCAGGCCGAGTTCGACCGCGCGGTCGCGCTCGACCCCGGCGACAGCTGGGTGTGGACCGACGTCGGCCGCTTTCGTCGCGCCAACGGCGACGTCGCCGGGGCGATCGAGGCGGCCGACCGGGCCGTCGCCGCCGGCCCGCGCAACGTCGAGGCGCTGGTGCTTCGGGGCGAGCTCAGCCGCCAGCAATATGGGCTGGCCGCCGCTTTGCCCTGGTTCGATCGCGCCCTCGAAGTCGACCCCGAGGACGTGACCGCGCGGCTCGAGCGCGCGATCACCTATGGCGACCTCGGCCGGATGACCGACATGCTCCGCGACACGCGCGAGGTCCATTCGCGCACCGGCGGGCATCCCACCGCTTATTACCTCCAGGCGGTGCTCGCCGCGCGCGCCCGCAACTTCGAGCTCGCCCGGCTCCTCTACAATCGCACCCGGGGCGCGTTCGACGCGACCCCGGCCGGGATGCTCCTCGAAAGCGCGATCGACTTCGAGACGGGCAATGTCGAGCGGGCCGGGCGCCGGCTCGCGCGGCTGATCGCGAGGCAGCCGTCCAACCGCAAGGTGCGCCGGCTGCTCGCCGCCGCCCAGTGGCGGATGGGCGACAGCCGCGCCGCGGTGGAGACCCTGCGTCCGATCGCGGACCTCCCGGATGCCGACAGCTACAGCCTGACCCTGATCGGCCGGGCCCTGGCCAGGCTCGGCGACACCGCGGCGGTGTCGCATTATCTCGCCCGGGCGGCGCGGCCGCGGGCGGGGAGCCTGCCGGCGATCGGC
>DATMVG010000082.1:0-2605 GCA_035563315.1 Allosphingosinicella sp.
GTCGCCGCCGGCATTGCGCTGCACAACGACCACATATTGGTTGGCGCCCTTGTAGCCGAAGTCCGTGTCGAGGCTGTCGTCGTCGGCGCCGGTGACGACAAGGAAGCGGGCGTTGACGGTGCCGCCGAACCATTCGATGCCGTCGTCCGAGCTGTTGTGGACCTGGACATGATCGATCGTGGTCCCGCTGCCCACGCCGGCCAGGGTGATTCCGTTGAGCTCGTTGCCGGTCGAGACCTCGAAGCCGGGATAGCGTACCTGGACGAAGCGCAGCGCGCCGCTGTTGTCGTTGGCTGTGGCGCCGCCGTAGAGGCCGGTCGTGCCTTCTACCTGAGCCTGGCAGTTGACGCTGCCGCCGGGGACGTTCGGCTGGTTGCACGACTGGATCGGCGCTCGGCCGAGGATGACGAGGCCACCGAACTGGCCGATCGAATTGTCGTTCGCGGTCCCTTCGATGTTCTGGCGGCTGGTGAAGACGATCGGGCTGTTGGGCGTGCCCTCGGCGAAGATTCGCGAGCCTCGATTGACGATCAGGAAGTCGAGTCCGCCCGATCCGAACACGGTTACTCCCGGGTCGATGGTGAGCTGCCCGGTCTGGCAGCCGGCGAGCGGCGCCGCGGGATCCGGCCCGCAGTCGCTGCCGACCTGGACTCGGCCGGCGAGAGAATAGACGACTCCGGCGAGGTTCTGGATCAGGCGCTGGCCCGTAATGGTGCCGGCAATCTCGCAGTTGCGCCGGTTAGCGAGGATGCCGCGATCGGCGGTGCCGGTGGGGCAGGAGGCGGCCGGGCCGCCGCCGCCCGGGGGTGGCGGCGGCGGAGGCGGAGGCGGCGGCGTACCGCCGCCGGGATTGACGACGACGGTGCCTTCGCCTGGCGAGGCGACGTCGTTGGCGCCGCTGCAGGCCGACATCGCGAACGCGGTGCCGAGAAGAAGAAGCGAACGATATCTGGACATGCAGACCCCCTTGCTGATCCTGAGGCGTCGCGACTCGCGGTCGCAAGCCGCCTTCGATTCGTGGGCTAGGAGGTGACTGTGATGGTTCTATTACAGCAAGCGCAGTAATATTTCTGAATTGCGCTTGTAATCTCCTTGTAATAGGAGGTCGACTTTATAGCCTGAGATATATACTTCGTCATCGTCTGGGATTGACTTCGAGCGACCTGCGCATCCGTTGTCCGCCGCGCAGGAATTCGAACTCGGCGGTGAAGGATCCGGCGATTTCGGTCGCCAGCTCCTGAACCCGTTCCTGGCTGTCGAAGCTTTGCCCGTTGACGCTGACGAGCACGTCGCCCGCCTGCAGCCCGGCGCGCCTGAGCATGGGCAGATCGGCCTCCGGTCGGACCGCGAATCCGATGATCCGCTCGCCGTCCCGCTGCGGAGCGAGGCCGAACCGGTAGTGGAGCGTCTCCTCGTCGCGGGCCCGTCCCGACGGCGGGCTCGCCGGCGCCGCCGATGGCCTCCCGGCGGCCGGGGCGGCTGAGCCGTCCAGGGACAGCTCGACCATGCCCCCTGCAGAGACGAGGACCGCCTGGTGCTGCCGTACCTCGTGAAGCCGCAGGCCGGGAACGACTTCGCGGCCGACCGCAACCCATCTCTGGCGGCCGTCGGCGACGCCGATGATCGCGCCGCCGCCGAGCAGCCCGTAGAGCCGCAAGCCTTCCGCGGCGGGCGCGGCGGCTCCCGGACGGGGGGCCGCGGGAAGATCGGCGCGCTGGGAGGCCGGCGGCGAGGCCGGCCTAACCGCGCGCGCAGCCGGCGCTTGCCCCGGGCCGTCGCGCACAAGCAGGTGGAGCGCGACGAGCCCGCCCAGCGCGATCGCTCCTCCGGCGATCGCGGTCGGGCGAAGCTCAGGCCGCTTCGTCGTCGAGCGCATAGCCGGCCTGCCGAACCGTTCGGATCAGCTCGGGCTTGCCCGGCGCGTCGAGCGCCTGCCGCAGCCGCCGGACATGGACGTCGACGGTTCGGATCTCGATCTCCCTGTCGCGCCCCCACACCGCATTGAGCAGGCGTTCGCGGGAGAAGACCCGGCGGGGATGCTCCATGAGGTGGCGGAGCAGCCGGAACTCGGTCGGGCCGAGGGCGATGTTGCGGCCGTCGCGGCGGACGCGATAGCCGGCGAGGTCCATCTCGAGGTCGGCGAAGCGGAGCTGCTCGCTGGATTGGGCCGGCCTGGAGCGGCGCAGCACGGCGCCGACGCGAGCGACCAGCTCGCGCGGGCTGAACGGCTTGGCAAGATAGTCGTCGGCGCCGGTTTCGAGGCCGAGAATTCGCTCGCTCTCTTCGTCGCGCCCGGTGATCATGATGATCGGCACCTGGGCCACACCGGGCGTCCGCCGGAGCCGGCGGCAGACCTCAAGCCCGGAGACGCCCTCGATCATCCAGTCGAGCAGGATCAGGTCCGGCGGCGCTTCCTTGGCCAGCATCAGCGCCTCCTCGCCATCCGGCGTGTGGTCGACTCGAAAGGCCTCGCGCTCTAGATGCCATGTCAGCAGCTCGACCAGGTTCGGATCGTCCTCGACGAGGAGCAGTCGGCCTTTCATGCCGCGCATCCGGAATTTGACGTTTGGGAGACGATAAGCCTCACCCTGCTGCTCCTGGCTGC
>DATMVG010000083.1:0-7249 GCA_035563315.1 Allosphingosinicella sp.
GCCGAGCCGGGCTGGCGGGTCGCCTGGGTGGCGCGGTTGTAGATCGAGCTGACATAGTCGCGGCCGCCGACCATCGCGCGCACCGCGCCGTCGCGGTCGAGCGAGACGAGGGCGCCCTGGGCTCCGCGCGGCGCGTTGGCGTTGATCGCCGCGTCGGCGGCGCGCTGCATGCCGATGTCGATGGTCGTCCACACGTCGATCGGCTCGACCGTTTCGTCGATCAGCATGTCGAGCTGCGGCAGCACCCAGTCGGTGAAGTAGCGGGCGCTGTTCTGGTTGCCCGGCGCGCGGACGAATTCGACGGCATCGGGATCGGCGCGCGCCGCCTGGGCCCGGCTGATGGTGCCGTTGCGGATCATCAGGTCGAGCACGACCCGGGCGCGGCTTCGGGCGGCGGCGCGGTCCGCCGTCGGCGAATAGTTGGACGGCGCCTTGACCAGGCCGGCAATGATCGCCGCCTCGCCGGTGGCGAGCTCGGTGGCGCTGTGGCCGAAGAAGCGCCGCGACGCCGCGTCGATGCCGTAGGCGCCGCCGCCGAAATAGACCCGGTTGAGGTAGAGCTCGAGGATCTGGTCCTTGGAATAGCGCCACTCCAGCGCGAGCGCGAGAATGCCCTCGCGCACCTTGCGCGCGAAGCTCCGGTCGTTGCTGAGGAAGATGTTGCGGGCGAGCTGCTGGGTGATCGTCGAAACGCCGCGGACCTGGTCGTCCTCGGACCAGCCCACCCAGATACCGCGAGCGGTGCCGATGAGGTCGATGCCAGGGTGGGAGCGGAAGCGGCGGTCCTCGACCGCCACCATCGCGTCGCGCATGATCGGCGGGATCTCGTTGTAGCCGAGCCATTCCCCGAAGACCGGCCCCATGGCGTGGATGACGCTTCCGTCGACCGCTCGGACCCGGATCATCTGGCCGAGATCGTCGCGCCGGATCAGCTCGGGATAGCTCGGCAGCTGGCTCACCGCGACCGAGACGGCGACTCCGAGCGCCACCAGCCCCACGACCAGCAGATAGGCGGAGATCTTGAGCGTGGCGACAATGACCCGCCTGGCGCGGGACGGTGGGGCGCTTGCCATCGGCCGCTAGCGATAGAGGGCGCGAGTCATGGCGGCAAGAAGAAGCAAAATGCCTTAACGGCGGCTTACTTCCCGGGCTCGAAGTCGAGAGCCGCCGAGTTGATGCAGTAGCGCAGCCCCTGCGGGCCGGGGCCGTCGGGAAAGACGTGGCCGAGATGGCCTCCGCAGCGGGCGCAGCGCACCTCGGTGCGGACCATGAAGTGGCTGGAATCCTCGTGCAGGGTCACCGCTCCGCGCTCGGCCGGCTCGGTGAAGCTCGGCCAGCCGCTGCCGCTGTCGAACTTGGTGCCGCTGGCGAACAGCGTCGTGCCGCAGGCGGCGCAGCGATAGCCGCCTTCGTCATGATGGTCCCAATAGAGGCCGGTGAAGGCGCGCTCGGTGCCGCCTTCGCGAAGGACATGGTAGCGCTCGGGGGCGAGTCGCCTTCGCCATTCCTCGTCGGGAAGCTCGATTTTCTCCATGAGCCTGCTTTGCGTCGGCGCAAGCGGGGAATCAACAATGTCGTCTGGCGCGACATCTTCGTTCTGCTAGGCTGAGGCGATGTCCGACATCGCCCGCCTCCCCAAGCGCGACGCCGACGCCGAGCCGGACCTGAGCCTGCCCGGCTGGCTCTATCGCGACCGCGAATATTTCGAGGTCGAGATGGCCCGGCTGATCCGCCCGTCCTGGCAGATCGTCTGTCACTCCGGCGAGATTGCCGAGGCCGGCGACTGGCGCTCGCTCGAGCTGCTCGGCGAGAGCGTGATCGTGATCCGCGGCGGCGACGGCCGGGTCCGCGCCTTCGCCAATGTCTGCCGGCACCGAGGCTCGCGGCTGGTCGACGGCACCGGCGGGTGCGCAAGGCGGCTCACCTGCCCCTATCATGGCTGGACCTACGGCGCCGACGGCCGACTGATCGGGGTCCCGCGCAAGAGCGACTATGCCGGCCTCGACCGGGCCGACTGGGGCCTCGTTCCCGTCGAGCTCGAGGAATGGCATGGCTTCCTGTTCGTTCGGCTCGAGGGCGGCGGGCCCAGCGTCGCCCGGATGATGGCGCCGTTCGAAGCCGAGATCGCCCCGTACCGGCTGGACGAGGTCAGGGCGCTCGGCCGGATCACGCTGAGGCCGCGCGACGTCAACTGGAAGAATGTCGCCGACAATTATTCCGACGGCCTTCATATCGCCGTCGCCCATCCCGGGCTCACCCGATTGTTCGGCGGCGACTATCGGATCGAGGCCGGGGAGCATGTCGACCGGATGTCGGGCGATCTGGTGGACCGACCGTCGGGGAACCTCTCGGAACGCGCCTACCAGAAGCTGCTGCCGCCCGAAGCGGGCCGGCGGTGGCTCTATTTCAAGCTTTGGCCGAACGTCGCCTTCGACCTCTATCCCGACCAGGTCGATTTCATGCACTTCGTCCCGGTCGGCCCGACCGAGACGATGATCCGGGAGGTGAGCTATTCGCTGCCCGACGACCGTCGGGAAATGAGGGCGGCGCGCTACCTCAACTGGCGGATCAACCGCCGCGTCAATGCCGAGGACACGGCGCTGATCCGCCGCGTCCAGCAGGGCATGGGCTCGCGGCTCTACCGCCCCGGACCGCTCGGCTCGAGCGAGGTCTGCCTGCGCAGCTTCGCCGCCAAGCTCAGGCGCCTGATCCCCGAGGCGCGGCTGGAGGCGCCGCCGCCGCCGGGCTGGAGCCGCCGCGCGCTCGGGTGACGAAGTAGAGCGGCACTCCGCTGGCGAGCAGGGCCGCGCCCCAGATCATCGCCTCGTAGCCCGCGCCCCAGATCGCCCACAGCGAGAAGAGCGCGCCGAGCAGGAAGACCGGGATGAGCCGGCGGCCGGCGCCGAGGCGGATCGCGGCGAGCGAGCAGACCAGGTAGACGACGAGCGAGGCCGCGGTGGCGAGCAGGATAAGGAAGCCGAACAGGTCCGGCATCGTCCGGCTGTAGTTGAGCAGGAGCACGATCGTGACGGCGACGCTGGCGACGACGTGCGCCCTGACCGGCGTCCCCCGCCTGGACAGCTTGGCGAGCCAGGCCGGGAAGACGCCGTCCTTGGCCATCGCCCAAGGCAGCTCGCCCTGCATCAGAACCCAGCCGTTGAGCGTCCCGAAGGCCGCCAGGGCCGCGAACAGGGCGATCAGGGTCGCCGCGGGACCGCCCCAGTGGAGGCCGATGAAGTCTGCCATCGGGGCGCCGGAATTGGCGACCTGCTCGGTGGGCAGCAGCAGGGCGACCGAGGAGCAGGCGAAGGTGTAGACCGCTCCCGTCACCGCTACCCCGATCAGGGTCGCGCGCGGAATGTTGCGCGCCGGATTCTCCACCCGCTCGGCGGGGACGGTGGCGGATTCCAGGCCGAGGAAGGACCACAAGGTCAGGGTGGCGGCGGCGGCGATGCCGGTAGCGCCGACGAAGCCGAGGTCGGCGGCTCGAAGGGCCGGCGCGGCGTCGCCGCCCCCACTGCCCAGCACCAGCAAGGCGAGCAGCACCACCGCGGCGAGGGGAAGGAATTTGAGGATCGTGGTGACGAGCTGGATTCGGCCCACCGTCTTGGCGCCGATGCAGTTGATCGCGGTGAGCGACCAGACCAGGCCGAGCGTGATCGCCGCCGAATGCCGGGTGATTCCGGGAAAGACGGTGCTGAGCGGAGCGACCACGCCGGTGGCGATGGCGACGTTGCCGATCCACATCGACACCCAGTAGCTCCACGCGACCACGAAGGCGGCGAACGGCCCGAACGCCTGGCGCGAATAAGCGTAGGGGCCGCCGGCGGCCGGGAACTTGCGGGCGAGGCTGCCGAAGACCACCGCCAGGCAGAGCGCTCCGGCGGTCGTCATGATCCAGCCGGCGACCCCGTTCCAGCCGAACGGCGCCAGCGTCGCCGGCAGCAGGAAGAAGCCGGAGCCGATCATGTTGCCGATGACGAGCGCGAGGCAGATCCAGAAGCCGAACGCGCGCTTCGGGGCGGGAGCCGATGCCATGCCGCAGCATGGACCAGCTTGGCCGTCGCTCAAAGGATCAAATGGTGCGGTCGAGAAGACTCGAACTTCCACGGCCTTTCGGCCACAGCGACCTCAACGCTGCGCGTCTACCAGTTCCGCCACGACCGCACGTCTGCTGCGCCCGAGAACGCCTCGGGCCGGTAGGAGGGGCGCCTCTAGCAGCGGCAGCGAAGCGACGCAACGGCCCGCGGAAATGGGGACAGTCACTTTCCCGCACGCCCCGACCGGATCGGCGACGAAGTGCGGAAAAGCGACTGTCCCTCCGCTCAGTACAGGAACATCGGCATCCCCTCGACCCGCATCAGCCGGGCCCGGTAATTGCCGCGGTCGTAGAGCTCGCTGACGTCGACCGACTTGGTGCCGTGGAGCAGCGTGTCGATCGGGACGTGGGCGTAATTGCCGTCGGTCAGGGTCACCATCCGAGCGCCCTCGCCGCGCTGGAGCAGCTGGACGGCGAGGCCGCCGAAGGCGAAGCCGACCATCCGGTCCATCGCGTCGGGCTCGCCGGCGCGCATCAGGTAGGCGAGCTCCTGGACGACGGCGCCGCAATTGAGTCGGTCGGTGATCGCCCTGCCGAGGCGGTGCCCGACTCCGGCGTCGACCCGCTGGATCGCCGATTTGGCGATGTCCGCCTTGCCCGCTTCATCCTCGCCGCCGATCTTCGCGCCTTCCGAGATGACGCAGATCGCGTAGGCGGCCGGGTTGGAATCCTTGTCCTCCGCCAGCAGCGGGAGAAGCCGGTCGAGATCGGCCGGCACCTCGGCGATGACGGTCCGGTCGACCTGGGCGAGGAAGCCCGCGAGCAGGGCGGTCTCGCCGCTGCGCCGGCCGAAAAGCTCGACCACGCCGATCCGCTCATGGCTCTCGACCGTGGTCCGCAAGGCGTTGATCGCCTCGACCGAGCGGCTGACGGCGGTCGAGAAGCCGATGCAATAATCGGTGCCGAAGACGTCGTTGTCCATCGTCTTGGGAACCGAGATCACGGGCACGCCCCGCGCCGCCAGGTGGGCGGAGAAGCGCAAGGTGCCGTCGCCGCCCAGCGTGACCATCGCGTCGACGCCGAGCTTCTCAAGCACCTCGAGGACATGGCCGGTGCCGTCGCGCTCCTGGTCGGTGCGCGGGTCGGCGCGCGACGTGTGAAGGATGGTGCCGCCGGTCCGGTCGATTCCGCGCACGCTCTCGCGGCTGAGCGGCAGGGTATGGGCCGCGACGCTGGCGCCGTCGCCCGGCTCGATCGCCATCACCCCTTCCCAGCCGCGGCGGAAGCCGAGCACTTGCCAGCCGAGATCGTCGGCCGAAAGCGTGACCGAGCGGATGCAGGCGTTGAGGCCGGGAACGTCGCCGCCGCCCGTCAGGATTCCGATCCGCATGCCCATCAACCTCGGCTGTCCAGGGTAGGCCGAAGCGTCTATCGGCGGCGGCGATGAGCTACAACCGGGCAGAGACGATCGCTGAAGCCGGGCGCATCTTCCGACTCGCCTGGCCGATCATGCTGACCAGCCTCAACTGGACCCTGATGCACCTGATCGACGTCGTGGTGGTCGGCCAATATGGCACGAGCGAGCTGGCCGCGCTGGCGGCGAGCCGGACGCTGACCTTCATCAGCATCGTCATCGGCTTTTCCGGCCTGTCCGGAGTGCTGGTCTACGCCGCCCGCGCCGACGGCGGTGGACGATTCCTCGAGACCGGAGACATCCTGCGCTCCGGCTTGGCGCTCGGCCTGGCCCTCGGCGCGGTGACGATGAGCCTGCTCATGCTGTGGGCGGACGAGCTGCTGCGCCTGGTCGGCGTGGCCGAACCCCTGGTCGGCCCGGGCGCCGTGGTGGTCCGGGCGATGGCGCTCGCCTTTCCGGCGCAGTTCATCCTGGCCGCCTCATCCTATTTCCTCGAGGGCATCAGCCGCCCGCGGCGGGTGATGACGGTCAACCTCTGCATGCTGCCCTTGAATGCCGTCCTCGCCTGGGCCTGGGTGGGGGGCCAATTCGGGCTTCCGGCGCTCGGCGCGGCGGGAGCCGCCTTCGCCACCGCCGCCGTCTCGACCGCCGGCGCCGCCTTCATGCTGTTCCTGTGCTGGCGGCTGCCGCGCGCGGCGCAGCGCGGGGTGACCGACTGGTCCGGAGCTTCGCTTCGTCGGGCGGCGGCCGGCGTTCCGCGTCTGGCCTGGTTCGGGTTGGTGCCCGCCGTCGCGGCGGCGCTCGAGCTCGCCGGCTTCTCCTGGCTGATGGCGCTGTCGACCCAGCTCGGCACCGCCGCCGCCGGCGCCTTCCAGGTGATGCTCTCGATCCACAACATCGCTTTCGCCTTCTCGATGGGTTTCGGCTCGGCCGCCGGCGTCCGAGTCGGCAATGCGATCGGCGCCGGCGAGCGCGCCCTGGCCTGGCCGCGCGCTCTGATCGCGGGCGGCCTGGCGGCGCTGATCCTGGGCGGCCTGTCGCTGATGCTGGTGGTCGGCGCCCGCCATTGGGTGTGGCCCTTTTCCGACGATCCCAAGGTGCTCGACCTCGCCGCCTCGATGCTTGCGGTGATGGCCGCGTTCCTGCTGTTCGACGGCCTCCAATATGTGTTCGGTGCCGCGCTGCGCTCGCTTGGCGAGCAGGTCTGGGCCGGGGTCAACGGGATCATCGGCTTCTTCGTGGTCACCGGCGGCCTCGGCTGGCTGCTGGTCCGCTCCGGCTGGGGCCCGGACGGGCTCGCTTATGCCGCCGGCCTCGGCATGCTCGTCTGCGCGGTCCTGCAGTTCGGCCGCCTGGCCTGGGTGCTCAGGAGATGGAGCCGAAGGTCAGGCTGAGGATTCGCCCGCCGCGCGGGACGTCGACATTGGCGCTGTTGAAGGCGACCCGGCCGCGCGGCTGCAGCTCGCGCACCGGCGGCGCGATCGACCAGGTATAGACGACCCGGCCCTGCGCATCCTTGAGCTCGGCCCGGATCTGGGGGACGCGCTGGACTTCGTCGGTCTGGTTGACGATCTCGCCGCGCACTTCGAGCAGCTCGTTGCCGCTGGCGAGCCGGCGCGGAACCGCGGTGCCGTGGAGGTCGAGCGCGTCGGCGGCCTGCACCGGAATGATCCGCTGGCCAAGCTCGGGGAGGCCGAAATATTGGACGGCGAGGATCGCCGCCGTCATCAGCGCCGCGGCGACGATCGCGGCGATCGTCCACAGCCGCGCCGGATTGCGCCGGGCGCGGAACGGCG
>DATMVG010000084.1:0-8836 GCA_035563315.1 Allosphingosinicella sp.
CCGCTGACCCGGGCCGAGCTCGCGGCGGTCGAGCGGACCGCCGAGCGCGGCCGGCTGCTGGTCGCGATCGCCCGCGCCGGACTGATCGCCACCCAGGACATGCTGACCCGGGTCTCCGATCCCGAGGGGGCGGGCATCGCCGGCTGGATCGCCGAGCCCGAAGGCAATGCGATGGGAGTCACTTTCTACGCCCAGTCGCCCGAAGGCCCGCGAGCGGTCTATCGCGCCAGCGTGCTCGGCGGCCGGGTCGTCTCCCGCAACGTCCATCTCGGCGCCGACCGGCCGGCGCTGACTCCGGTCCAGGCGCGGATGGCCGCCGCCCGAGCCGCGACCGACGAGCTCCCGCACCGCGCCTGCTCCGCGCAGCCGTTCAACGTGCTCGTCGTCCCGCCCGAATCGGCTCAGTCGCCGATCGACGTCTACCAGGTCACCGCTCCGGCCCAGCGCGGTCGGGTTCCGCTCGGCGGCCATTTCCGCTCGACGGTGGCCGCCGACGGCACCGTCTCCGGCGCGCGCGGCTTCACCAACGCCTGCCTCGACCTCGAGGCTGGGGCGGTCGCGGCGGGGCAGCAGCCCCGGCCGATCGGAGTCACCCATCTGCTCGATCCGCAGCCGACCGAGATCCACGTCCTCATCGCCCAGCTTGCCGGGCGGCCGCTGCTCGTCGCGACCGGCGAGCCGCAGCGCGTCTGGCTGGTCACCGGCGAGCGCATCGCCGAGGTTCGGCCCTAGGCTCCGGCGGCGCCGCCCGCCCGTTTTGCGGGACGGACTATAACCTAGTTGAAAGCAGGCCTTATCAGCCTGGGTTAGGCAGCCCCGACCCTTGGACTGGCAGAATGGACGGGCGCCCTGAAACTGAATCTCGAGGCCTTTGCCGAACTTACCGAACAGGATCTGGAGTTGCTCGACCGGGCGGCGCGCAAGGCGGTTCGGGAGGTCGAGCCGCGCCGCGACCTGATCCGCGAGGGCGAGCGGCCGCGGGCGGTCAACCTGATGCTGGACGGATGGGCGTGCCGCTACAAGCAGCTGGCGGACGGGCGCAGGCAGATCCTCTCCTTCCTGCTTCCGGGCGACGTCTCGGACGCCAATGCCCTGATCCTCGCGGAGATGGACCACAGCATCGGCGCCATCACCCGGCTTCGCTACGCCGAGATCGCCGCCGACGAGGTCGAGGCGATGATCGCTCGGAGCCCGGCCATCGCCAGGGCATTGTCGTGGAGCGAGCTGGCGGCTGCCGCCATCGCGCGCGAATGGATCGCCAATCTCGGCCGGCGCACCGCCTATGAACGGCTCGCCCATTTGCTGTGCGAGCTGTTCGTGCGGCTTCGCCATGGCGGCCTGACCGACGGCGATAGCTGCGACTTCCCGGTCACCCAGGGCGACCTCGCCGACGCCACCGGCCTGACCGCCGTCCACGTCAACCGAACCCTTCAGGACCTGCGGCGCGACGGCCTCATCGACCTGCGCGGCCGCCGCCTCGCCGTGCCCGACCTGGATGCTCTGAAGCGGGCCGGTCTGTTCAAGGGCAATTACCTCCATCTCACCGGCGGAGCGGCGGATCGGGCTCCGGCCGATTAGGCCTTCGGGCCGGCGCGGGCGCCTTCCCGCCGAGGCCGGTTTCGCCCCTCCCGTCTCGACTCGCCCGGGGGAGCGCGTGCGTTTGGCAAGACCGATCCAGCGCTTCGTCTAAAATGGCTTGCGCGAATCGCCGCTCTCCCTGAGGCATGCGCGCGGGGACGCACATCAAGGGGCGGCCGGCGCCTGCCGGACCGCGCGGAGGGTCATTCAAATGCACAAGTCACGTCTCGCCTTGGCGGCGGCCATCCTGCTCGCCGGCACCGCGCCGATCCTGGCGCAGCCGGCCGATCCCGCGCCCGCCGCGGCCGCCGGCAAGGCGCGCTACGGCAGCTGGGGCGTCGATCTGGAGGGCCGCGATCCGGCGTTCCGGCCCGGCGACGATTTCTACCGCTACGCCAATAACAGCTGGTTCCGGCGCAACCCGATCCCGGCCGACCGGACCGGCTACAGCCTGTGGACCGTCCTCGACGAGGAGATCGAGCAGCAGCTCAAGGCCATCGTCGAAAGCGGCGGCAGCGATCCGGTCAGCCGCCAGGTCGGCGACTTCTACGCCAGCTGGATGGACGAAGCCGGCATCGAGGGTCGGGGAATCGCCGCCGCCAGGCCCTATCTCGATCGCATCGCTTCCGTCTCCAGCCGCGAGGAGCTGCTTCGGCTTTTCGCGACTCCCGGCTTTCCCGCCCCGCTCGGCCTCGGCATCATTCCCGATCCGGCCGATCCGACCCGCTACACCGCCTTCGCCAGCCAGGCCGGCCTCGGCATGCCCAACCGCGATTACTATCTTCGCGAGGGCGAGCAATATGACCGCTACCGCGCCGCCTATCGCGACTATGTCGTGACTCTTCATCGGCTCGCCGGGATCGCCAATCCCGAAGCCCGCGCCGACGCCATCATCGCTCTGGAACGCCGAATCGCCGAGGCGCACTGGACTCCCGAGCGCCAGCGCGACATCCAGCAAATCTACAACCCGATGAACCGCGATCAGCTCAACGCGCTGGCGCCGCAGTTCGACTGGACCCCGACTCTTCAGCAGCTCGGTCTCGGCGAAGTGCCGACGGTGGTCGCGGCCGAGACGACGGCGATCGCCGCGATCGGCCAGATGCTCGAAAGCGTGCCCCTCGACACCTGGAAGGACTGGCTGACCTTCCACTTCCTCAGCGCCAACGCCGCCTACCTGCCGCGCGCCTTCGACGAGGCGAACTTCAACTTCTATTCGCGCACCCTGCGCGGCGTGGAGCGCCAGCGCGACCGCTGGAAACGAGGCATCGGCCTGGTCAACGGAGTCCTCGGCGAGGCCGTCGGCCGGATCTATGTCGAGCGCCATTTTCCGGCCGAGAGCCGCCGCCAGACGAACGAGCTGATCGCCAATCTGCGCGCCGCCTTCCAGGAGCGGCTGCAGCGGCTCGACTGGATGGACGAGGAGACCCGGGCGCAGGCCCTCGCCAAGCTCGAGACGTTCGAGCCGCGCATCGGCCATCCCGAGCGCTTCATCGACTATTCCTCGATCCGGGTCGATCGCGGCGACCTGCTCGGCAACGTCATGCGCTCGAGCGAGTTCGACTGGAACCTGCAGGTCTCGCGGCTGGGCGGGCCGGTCGACCGCGGCCTGTGGAACATGAAGCCGCAGACCATCAACGCCCAATATAATCCGCTGCTCAACCAGATCACCTTCCCGGCCGGAATCCTTCAGCCGCCCTTCTTCGATCCCAACGCCGATCCGGCGGTCAATTACGGCGCCATCGGCGCGGTGATCGGCCATGAGATCGGCCACGGCTTCGACGACCAGGGGCGGCAGTTCGATGCCACCGGCCGGATTCGCGACTGGTGGACGGCGGCCTCGGCGGAGCGCTTCCGCGAGCGCGCGGCGAGGCTCGGCGCGCAATATAATGCCTACCAGCCGCTGCCCGGGCTCAACGTCAACGGCGAGCTCACCATGGGCGAGAATATCGGCGATCTCGGCGGTCTCGAAATGGCCTATGCCGCCTATCGCCGCCACGTCGCCCAGCATGGCGAGCCGCCCGTGATCGACGGACTGACCGGCGACCAGCGCTTCTTCCTCGCCTTCGCCCAGGTCTGGCGCAGCCAGCTTCGCGAAGGGACTCTGCGCGAGCGAGTGCTGACCGACGAGCACAGTCCGCCCGAATATCGGGTCAACGGCGTCGTCCGCAACGTCGACGCCTGGTATCGGGCCTTCAACGTCCAGCCCGGCGACCGGCTCTACCTTCCGCCCGAGCAAAGGGTGCGGATCTGGTAGCGCGGGGACAGTCACTTTCACCCGCGGCGTAGCAGAATGGGGACAGTCACTTTCACCCGCGGCGGGATCTTGCTTCACTCCACCGCGTGAAAAGTGACTGTCCTCTCAAACGAAAAGTGACTGTCCCCTCGTGATCAGCGCGCGTTGCAGGCGCAGCCGGGGCCGCGGTGACAGTTGAGGTGGCGCGCGATGCAGCTGTTGCCGCAGGCCTTGCCCTTGCTGCACACCCGGCAGCAGGAACGCTGCGCGCCGGCCTCGAACCCGGCGCCGCATTCCGAGATGGACAGCGGCACCACCGTCAGGGTCGCGGCGGCGGCGAAGATCGCGATGCTCCTGATCATGGCCTCTCCCCCCGGGAAGAGGCTGCGCGTCCGTTACTCGGCCGTCACGCGCATCAACATCCGAACTGGCGCCTGATCGGACCGAAGCCGCTGGGAGGGACAGCCGCTTGTCCGCCTCGTCTTGTCCGTGAGAAGTGCCGCTCTATTCGGGCCGCTCCCGGAGCAGCTCCGACAGCACCCAGCCTTCCTCGTCGCGGTGGCCGTTGACGACGTCGTCCAGATACCAGCGGCCGCCCTCGCGGACGAACCTGAACCGATTGATGTCGGTCCGGCCGGCATTGTCGAACCGGGCGACGATCGTGCGCCGGTCCGGCCCCTCCTCTTCCTGGCTGAGCTCGACCCCGCGCAGCTCCCAGTCCTGCGCGTTGACCCACCAGTCGAAGTCGAGCGAGCCGACCAGGTCGTCATGCTGCCGCGCCCAGGCGTCATAGGCGTCGAACAGCGCCTTGAGCCGGTCGCTATAGGCGTGAACCGGCCATTCCGGCGGAGTATCGGTGCCGCCGCGCCGATAGGCGTCGTAGGTGCTCTGAACGAACGCCCTGGGATCCTCGACGCCGCGTCCCGACGCCGCTGCGGGCGAAGCCGCCGGCGCCGGGGCCGGCGCGACGGTCGCGCCATTCGCCGCCGCGGCGCCGCGCGCCTCCTCCTTCTCCTCGGCGGGGGCGGATACGGCGCAGGCGCTCAGCGCCGTCACGAACAGGATCGGCTTGTTCATCGCCTCTCTTTCACGGTCGCGGCAGTCTCGGCAGAAGATCGGTCGAAGTCCAGCCTGAACTGCGCCGCTTGACCGCGGCTTGCGGCACGGCTTTGAGGGGCGGGATCTTCAAGGGGAGCCTTCGATGCGCCACATCGCCGCCTTCGCCGCCGCCTCGCTGCTTGCCGCCTGCGTCCCGGAGACGGCGGAGGGGGCGGAGCCGTCGGCGCGCTACACCTTCTGGCGGCCGGCCCCGGTCGAGGGGGCGCCCGAGCCCTCGGAGGTGGTCGCCGGCAGCGCCGCCGCCGATTGGCGCGCGATCGACCCGGACAACCTCCTGGTCATGGACCTCGCCGATTCCAACGGCGTTGCCGGAGGCCGCGTCGTCATCGAGCTCGCCCCCGATTTCGCGCCCGTCCACGTCGCCAATGTCCGGGCTTTCGCCCGCGGCGGGTGGTGGAACGGCGCCACCATCTACCGGGTCCAGGACAATTATGTCGCCCAGTGGGGCAATGGCGACGCCGAGGTGCCGCTTCCGGCCGGAGTCGTCCGGCCGGCGCCGGCCGAATATGACCGCGATCTGGCCGGATTGTCGGCCCGCCCGCTCGGTTTCCCCGACAGCTATGCGCCCGCCGTCG
The DNA here is from genome assembly GCA_035563315.1 of Allosphingosinicella sp. Classification (GTDB taxonomy): domain Bacteria; phylum Pseudomonadota; class Alphaproteobacteria; order Sphingomonadales; family Sphingomonadaceae; genus Allosphingosinicella. The sequence goes on from DATMVG010000084.1 coordinate 5,506, forward strand.
GCCATGCCGGCGGCTGGCCGATGGCCTGGGATCCCGAAAGCGGCCGCGCCTGGCTGACCCATTGCTACGGGTCGGTCGGAGTCGGCCGCGACCTTTCCCCGGACACCGGCACGGGCGGCGAGCTCTACGCTGTGATCGGCCACGCGCCGCGCCATCTCGATCGCAACATCGCCACGGTCGGACGGGTGATCGAGGGCATCGCCTTGCTCTCCGCTCGGCCCCGCGGGACCGGCAATCTCGGCTTCTACGAGACCGAGCGCGGCGAGCGGCCGATCGCGATTCGCGCCTTGCGCGTCGCCAGCGACCTGCCGGCCGCCGAGCGTCCCAATTTCGAGGTCATGCGGACCGAGAGCGATTCCTTTTCGGCCTATGTCACGGGCCGGGCCAATCGCGGCGGCACCTTCTTCATCCGGCCCGCCGGCGGCATCGATCTGTGCAACGTCAACGTCCCGGTGCGGCGGCGGCCCTGACCTGGAGCAGGGCGGCGCCGCTCTTGAGCTTGCCGACGCGCGATGACCGGTCGCCAAAAAGGAGGCGCCCGCCGAAGCCCTTGGGCTTCGACAGGCGCCGGCCGCCTCTCCTGGATTGGTTGCACTTCAAGCGCAGGCGGGGCGGATCCCTCCGCTTTCGCGGGGGGCTCGGTTCGCCGCCCGGCTAGGCCGCGTAGGCCTGGCCCGTGTGGAAAGGATAGCGACGCACGGTGCGGATGATCTGGCCGCCGGCGATCAGCGGGGCGCTCTCCAGCGGAAGCGCGGTCCCGCAAAAGGCGCATTCGGCCATGATCCTGCCGATATACCAGTGGGTGCGCCCGCAGCCGGGACAATAGTTCGTCTCGTGGTCGCGATAGACGATATGGTAGCCGCGCTGCGCCAGGGGGGGGACCAGGCTGCCGCCGCGGGCCTCGAGCACGTTTGTCGCCATTACTTCGGCTCCTTCTCAATCAAACTTGGAGTGCCCAACGCCGGGGGAGAGTCAGAAGTTTCATGGATTTACGGTGAACCGAGTGGCGGCGGCCCCGCCGCGTCCCCTGGCGGCCGTCGCGTGGGGCGTGGGAATCCGCGGCGACAGGCCGTTTTGAAGGCGCGGCGAGCGGCTGCGGGCCGGCCGAAAAATTTTGCCGGGGCCGCATCGCGGCGGCCGGCTTGCCGAGCGCGCCCGCCGCAAAGTAGCATCCCGGTCAGGCCATGGACGCTTTCTCCTATCTCTCGGTCCTGATCTCGATCATCCTGGGGCTCGCCATCCAGCAGGTGCTTCAGGGCTATCGCGTGCTGATCCTCTCACGCCGGAGGATTCGCTTCTACGCGCCGCCGCTGATCTGGTCGGTCCTGCTGCTGCTGATGGTGGCCCAGCATTGGTGGTCGAGCTTCAGCCTCGCCGCGCGCGCCGAATGGTCGTTCGCTCTGTTCGCCACGATCCTCGTCCAGACCGCCCTGATCTACATGATGGCGGCGATCGTGCTGCCCGACATCCCGGCCGACGAGCCGATCGACCTCAAGGATCATTATTACCGCGAGTCCCGCGCCTTCTTCGGCATTTCGGCTGCCGTGATTCTGTGGAGCGTGTTCCGCGAATTCATGCTCGAGGGGCGGCTGCCCGAACCGCTCAACCTCCTCTTCCACGGCATCTTCCTCGCCATGGCCGCGACCGCCGCCGTGACCCGGCGCCCGCGCCTGCACGAGGGGCTGGCGGTGCTCACCGCCGGGCTTTTCTCGGTCTATATCGCCTTGCTCTTCGCGCGGCTCTAGCCGGGCGGCGGAACCCTTGCCCCCCGCCGCGGATTTTTCATCCGATGGCCCCGCTTCCGCTCCGGATCGACCGATGAGACCGCGCCGCCTGGGCCGCGCCTATCTCGCGACCGGTCTCCTCGCGCTCGTCGCGGCGGGAGCGCTGCTGACCGGCGGAGACGACGAACCCGCGGCGCCGGCCGCGACGCTCGACCTGATCGCGGCGAAGAATCACGACGCCGCCATGGTCGCGGCGGCGCGGGCCAAGGCTCAGTCCGAAGCGAGCGCCGCCGCGGCCGACGCGCGGATGGAATCCGAAGAAGCGAACGTGGCGGCTCGCCCCTAGCTCAGCTTCGCCGCGCCCAGGCGCCGAGCGGCGTTCCGCTCGCCTCTTCCTCGACGTCGCCGGGAACCAGCCAGCGTATTCCGCCGGGCGCGCCTTCATCGGCCGCGGCCTGCTTGGCGGCGACGGCATCGCGAAGCGCCGCGTCGCGCGAATCGCGCCAGGGCCCCGTCAGCACGGGGGTTCGGTAGCGGTAGCGGGCCAATCGCCGTCCCTCCCGAGATCACAGTCTCGCCGGGCGTGTCTTCCTGTCGCTCGCGCTTAACTTTTTTTAGCGGTGCGCGGCGGTGCCGTGACGGCGCGGCGCCGATTTGCGATTCCGGGCCGACGGGCCTATGCATCGCCATCGCGTCCGCCCCCGAATCCTCCCCCTTGGTCGTCGGCGGCCGTCTTGTAGCGAGAAGAGTGCATGTCCACCCATCATGAATTCTACCGCGAGCGCGCCGCCGCCGCTCGCCGCGACGCGGACGAGGCGACGCTCGCCAACGTCCGCGAGCGGTGCATGCGCGCCGCCGCCGCCTGGGACGAAATGGCCGCCCGCGCGGCCCGCACCGAGCGGATGCGGGCCGAGGCCGAGGCCAAGAAGTCGCTCGAGGCGGCCGCCGCCCCCGCGCCGACGCCGGTGCCCGCTGCCTGAGCCCGGCCGGGCGGTTCGCTATTGCCGCCGATCCGTGCTAGAGCGGGACCATCACCCGGTTCGCTTCGCAAGCCTGCGCGTGACTGAGAGACCCGCGCGCTCCCGCTTGCCGGAAAAGGTGAACCTCCATGATCGACCGCAATTCCCCGCCCGCCGCGGCGGCCCGAACCGCTCGGCGCAAGCGGCCCGAGGACACGCCTGAAGGCTGCCGCGCCTTCGCCGCCGCCGACCTCGACCGCGCCGCCGGACTGACCGGCGAGCATGGCCGCTGGCGCTTCGAGCACAGCGCCGCCGCCTGGACGACCCGAGCCGACCTGCTCGCCAGGATCGAGGCGAGCTTCCAGGCGCGCAGCCGGGAGGCGCGGGCATGAAGGCTCCCGGAGCGCCGATCGCGGCCTTCGCCCTGGCCCTGGCGCTCGCTGCCTGCGCCCGCTCCGAACCCTCGCCCGAGGCCGCCGTCGCCGCGCGCGACAGCGTCGCCCGCCAGGATCGCGACGAGGCCGCGGCGACCAACCGGCGGGAGGCGAGCTTCCAGGCCGCGGGCGCTCGCGCCCGTGCCGCCGCCAAGAGCGACGTCGCCCGAGCCGACGCCCGCGACGCCCGCCGAGCCAAGGCCTTCCGCTGATC
>DATMVG010000085.1:0-6905 GCA_035563315.1 Allosphingosinicella sp.
GAGCGGCGCCGGCGCCTGGCCCGGGTCGGGGGAGACCCGCGCCTGGCGACCGCGGCGGCCGGCCCCCGTCCGCTCCGGGCCACGCGGCCCTAAGGAGGACCAGAGACCATGAGCTACTTCCTCAAGGACCCGCAGTCGCGGGTCGACTATGCCATCGACTGGGCCGCCTTCTACCTCGCCGGCCCGACCATCGCGGGAAGCGGCTGGTCGGTGAGCCCCGAGGAGCCGGGCGGCCTCGCCGTCGATTCGGCGAGCTTCGATGCCGGGCGAACCGCGGCGACTGTGAGCGGCGGAATCGCCGGCCGGGTCTATGCCTTGTGCAACCACGTCACCTTGTCCGACGGGCGCAGCGACGACCGCTCGATCGTCATCCGGGTGGAGGCCAGGTGATGGGCGAGATCCTGCTTTCGCCGGCGCCGCTGGCGCCGGTGTCGCTGGCCGAGGTCAAGGCCTTCCTTCGAATCGCGGCGAGCGACGAGGACGCCCTCCTCGCCGGGCTGGTGCGGGCCGCCGCCGACACCTGCGAGGCCTTTCTCGGCCGGGTGCTGATCGCGCGCGACGTCGCCGAGCTGATCGCGGCATCGACCGCCTGGACCCGACTGGGAGCGGCGCCGGTGCGCTCGATCGACGGAGCGGCCGCGATCGGCGCCGACGGGTCGGCGGAGGCGCTGCCGGTCTCGAGCTACAGCATCGACATCGACGCCGCCGGCGAGGGGTGGGTTCGGCTGCTCGAGCCGAGGCCCGGCAAGCGGCTTCGGATCGGTTATTCCGCCGGCATGGCGGCCGAGCCGAACGGAGTGCCGGAAGCGGTCCGGCAGGGGATCGTCCGGCTGGCGGCCCATCTCTACGTCCACCGCGAGGCGGCCGAGGCCGGCCCGCCGCCGGCGGCGGTGACCGCGCTGTGGCGGCCGTGGCGCCGGCTGAGGCTGGGCTAGGGATGATCGTGGAGGGCCGGTCGTGAGAGCGGTCCTTCGAGACGCCGTTTCGACTTCGCTCAACGGCTACTCAGGATGAGCGGTTTCAGATCAGGATCAAGGGTTGCCGGAGGGAGGCATGTTCGAGACGATGGCGGACCGGGCCGGGCGGCTGGCCCGGCGGCGGGCGGAGGAGCGGCGGAGCGAGCTGGCGCAGGAGCTGGCGGCCGAGCTGCGCGACGGGGTGCGGGTCGAAGAGACCGAGCAGGGCGTCCGGCTTTCCGGGCGCGCTATCGGCCGGCGCTTCGCGCTCGAGCCGCGGCTGCGCTGGCTGCTCGCGGGGCGCGGGCGATGACGGCCGGCGAGGCGCTCGCCGCCCTGGTCGCCGAGGCGCTGGCCGGACTGAGCGAGCTCAACGGCCGCTACGAGGGGCCGCCGCTTCAGGCCGCCTTTCCGTTCGCGACCGTCGAGGCGGGGCTCGAGACCGACTGGAGCCACAAGAGCGGGCTCGGCCGCGAGGTCCGGCTGACGGTGATCCTGCGCGACCGGGGCGAGCCGTCGCGGCTTCGGCGGCTGGCCGGCGAAGCGGAGACGGCGATCGCCGCCGCCGGAGCGGCGGCCGGCGGCTGGCGGATCGTGACGCTGACCTTCCTGCGCAGCCGGCTCTTCGCCGAAGCGGAGCGGCAATGGACGGCCGCGCTCGACTATCGGGCGCGGATGCTCAGCGAATGACTCGAGGCGGCCTTATTGCGGCTGGGCGGGCGCCTGGGCCGCCGCCTGCGCTTCGGGCTGGGCCGCCGCCTGGGCCTCGGGTGCGGCGGCGGCGGGAGCCTGCGCCTGCGCCTGGGCCTGGCCGGCCTGAGCCGGGACGAAGCGCTCGCTGAAGTTCACTCGGGCGTCCTCGATCTCGAGATTGGCCTGGTCCTGGGCGTTGGCGCGGGTCGCCCGAAGCGCCGTCTCGCGGCTGATGACGGCGTCGCGGAACGCCTGCTGCTGGGCCGTGCATTGCTGCGGATATTCGGTGTCGAAGGTGGCCTGAGTCATGCCGCCCTCGATGCTTCGGTTCACATAGGTGCGAAGGCAGGCGGTGAACGCCTCGCGCGCGGCGCGGGTCGTGTCCGATGCCTGGGCTGCGGTGGCGGCGGCCACCATCGCGACCATGGATGAGAACATAGCCAATCCCCCAAATGCTTGAAAGATGTGGAGAATGTCACATGACGGCTGAAAAAGGAAGCGCCTTTTTGCTGAAGGTCGGAAATGGCTCGCAGCCAACGGCTTACGCGACCGTGGCGGGGATGCGCACGACCCAGATGTCGGTCAACGGCGAGGCGGTCAACGTCACCAGCAAGGATTCCGGCGGCTGGCGCGAGCTGCTCTCGGGCGCCGGGCTGCGCTCGGTCTCGGTCGCCGCGAGCGGCATCTTCACCGGCTCGGCCGCCGAGTCGCGGCTCAAGGCCAACGCGCTCGCCGGGCTGCTCGACGATTACGAGCTGAGCTTCGAGAGCGGCGAGCGGCTTCGCGGCCGATTCCTCGTCACCCGGCTCGATTATGCCGGCGACTATAATGGCGAGCGAACCTACGGCCTGAGCCTGGAGAGCTCGGGCGAGGTGGCGAGCCTGTGACCCGGCCGGCCAATGCCGCCCGCGGCGAGGCGAGCCTGAGCCTCGGCGGCGAGGTCCTCCGGCTTCGCCCGAGCTTCGCCGCTCTGGTCGCGGCCGAGGAGGAATTGGGGCCGCTCTTCGCGCTCGTCGAGCGGGCGGCAGAGGGCCGGCTGAGGCTGGGGGAGATGGCGGCCTTGTTCTGGCATTGCCTCGCCGACCGGCCCGAGGGCTGCACCCGCGAGCGGCTGGGCGAGGCCCTGGCCGAGGCCGGGCTCGCCCGGACGACGCCGGTGCTGCGCGTGCTTCTCGAGCAGATCCTGCAGGGGCGCACGTGACTCCCCTCCCAGCAAGGGAGGGGGCGGGGGTGGGTGGCGCCGACGGCGCTTATGGTCGGGGAAGCGGAAGCTCGCTGCGCTCGCACCCACCCCTAACCCCTCCCTTCCAGGGAGGGGAACATGCCGGGCGCTTCGCCGAGAGCGCGGCGCGGCTGGCGGGGCTGGCGGGGGCCTGGCTGGGATGGCGGGCTGACGAGTTCTGGGGCGCCACGCCGGCGGAGCTGGCGGCGGTGCTGAGCGCCTTTGCGGGCGAGCCGGAAGAGGCGGCCTCGGCCGAGGATCTGGCGCGGTTGATGGAAAGGTTTCCCGATGGATGAGGAGATCGAGCGGCTGCTGGTCAGCGTTCGCGCGGACACTTCGGTTTTCGCCAAGGACGTGGCGGCGATGCGGGCGGAGCTTGACGGGCCGTTCGCCGCCGGCGCGGAGCGGGCCGGCCGGGTCCTCGAAAATGCGCTGGTCCGGGCGCTGAGGACCGGCCGGATCGGCTTCGAGGACCTGAAGCGCGTGGCGCTGTCGGCGATGGCCGAGATCGCCGAGGCGGCGATCCGTGGCGGCATCGGCTCGATGCTCGGCGGCGGCAAGAGCGGCGGCGGCCTCGGCGCCACCCTCGCCGGCCTGTTCGCGACGGCGCTGGGAGGAGCTCCGGGCAAGGCGATCGGCGGCCCGGTGGCGCCGGGCCGGCCCTATCTGGTCGGCGAGCGCGGGCCGGAGCTGTTCGTTCCGACCGCGAGCGGGCGGATCGAGACGATGCGCGGCGGCGGGGCGAGGGAGATCAGGCTCAGCATCACCGTCAACGCGCCCGCGGGGACCGAGCCGCAGGCGCTCAAGGCCTCGGGCCGGCAAGTGGCTCGGGCGGTCAGGCAGGCGCTGATGCGGGTGGAGGACTGAGCCATGGGACACTGGCTGGCGCCGCCCGGCGCGGCGAGGATTTGGGGGACGGTGAAGAGATTCGACGCCCGCTTCTGGACGGTCGATTTCCCACGGCCGATGATGGCCTCGGCGGTGACGACGGGGCCGAATGCGCTTCGGATCGAGGTCCTCTTCTACAAGGCCGACGACCTGGCCGGTCTGATCTGGGAGGCCGAGGACCGCTGGGACCATCCGCTGCTCGCCTACGAGACGGCGCGCGACTTCCGGCGCTGCCGGCTGAGCTTCCGCTGGCGGTCGGGCGGGATCGTCGCGCTCGACGCCGTTCACGGCCCGACGCTGACCATCGAGGGCCGCGACCCGGCCGGAGCGGCGCGCAGCTGGTTCGTCAGGCTCTGGAACTATGCCGAGGGCACCCCCGAGGACTCGTCCATCGTCCTCGATTTCGCCGACCTGGCCGGGGGGTGGGACGCCGACGACCCGGTCTTCGCCGGCGACGTCGACCGAATGTTCGTGTCGCTGGTCCCGCCCGGCTATAGCGGCGTCGACGCGGTGCTCGAGGCGCCGGCGCAAGGGTGGGCCGAGCTCAGCGAGATAGGCTGCGACGGCTCGGGATCGGTGCTGGCGATCGGCGAGACGGTCGTTCCCGAGCACGGACTTCGCCTCGCCACCGGCTATGACGACCTCTACCATCTGACCCCGGCGCGGATGCTCCGCGGCGTGCTCCAGCTCGGCTACCGGGGGACGATCAACCATTATGTCGGGATGAGCCATTATTTCCGGCTCGGTCCCGGACTCGAGGTCGAGGGCGCGCTCAACCCGCCCTGCGCCGCCTGGCATGCCGATATGCTGGCGCGGGCGAAGGCGCTCGGATTCGAGGTGATCCTGTCGCTGAGCTACGAGCTGCTCGACCAGCATTGCCCGGAAGCGTGGAAGCAGCGAGCGGCCAACGGCGAGCCCGCGCTGACCGGGTGGCAGCCGCCGTCGGCCTTGCTGTCGCCGTGCCACGCGGGGGCGATGGCCTATCTGCAAGGCGTGGCCCGGGCGTTCGCGGCGCTCGCCCTGGGCGCCGGCCAGCCGGTGCGCTTCCAGGTCGGCGAGCCGTGGTGGTGGGTGACCGCGGGCGGCGCAATCTGCCTCTACGACCAAGCCGCCGTCGCCGCCTTCGATCCGGTGCCGATCGCCGACGTCCGAGCGGCGCTCGACCCGGCTCAGCGGGCGACCCTCGATGCCGCGGGCGCGGCGCTGGCCGGCTCGACGGCGGCCCTGGGCGCGGCGGTTCGCGACGAGGCGCCCGGCGCCGAATTGCTTCTCCTCGTCTACCTGCCGACGGTGCTGGACGGGCCCGAGATCAAGCGCGCCAACGTCCCGCCCGGCTGGGCCGCGCCCGCCTTCGACGTGCTCCAGCTCGAGGATTATGACTGGGTGACCGGCGGGCGGTCGGGAGCGACCGAGCGCGGGATCGCGGAGATGACCGCTCGGCTCGGCTATCCGGTCGAAGGGCAGCATTATTTCGCCGGCTTCGTCCTGGCGCCCGCCGACCGGCCGTCGTGGCCGCGGATCGCCCGCGCGGCGGAGGCGGCGATGGCGCGGGGCACGGCGGAGACCTTCGTCTGGGCGCTGCCTCAGGTCGCTCGCGACGGCTTCGTCTGGTTCGGCAAGGGAGAGGTTCAAGTGGAGGCTTTCGACGACGTGCGCTTCCCGATCGGTCTCGGCCGCGAGGCGAGCGTGGAGCCGGCTTTCTCGACCGCCATCGTCACCACCGCGAGCGGAGCCGAGCAGCGCAATTCGGAATGGGCGGACGCCCGGCTTCGCTTCGACGCCGGGCCCGGAATTCGCGGCGAGGCGGAGCTTCACGCCCTGCTCGCTTTCTTCCGCGCCCGGCGCGGAGCCGCGGTCGGCTTCCGCTTCGAGGATCCGTTCGACCACAGCTCGAACGCGATGACCGGCGAGCCGGGAGCGTTCGACCAGGCGCTCGGCACGGGCGACGGCGAGAGGACCGACTTCCCGCTGGTCAAGGCCTATGGCGGCCAGGTCCGCCGGATCACCCGCCCGGTCGCGGGCAGCGTCCGGGTCGCCGTCGGCGGAGTCGAACGGCTCGCCGGCTGGACCCTCGGCGACAAGGGCGTCGTCCTCTTCGAGACGGCGCCGGCGGCGGGGGAGGCGGTGACCGCGGGCTTCCGCTTCGACGTTCCGGTGCGCTTCGCCGAGGACCGGCTGAGCCTGAGCCGGGCGACCTTCGCCGCCGGAGAGATTGCGTCGGTGCCGCTGATCGAGATCAGGGAGTGAGCCCGATGCCGCCATTCGTCGGGAAGCCTCTCGCCACCATCGCCCTGTGCTGGCGGCTCGAGCGGCGCGACGGAGTCGCGCTCGGCTTCACCACCCACGATGGCGACCTGGAGATTGACGGCCTCGCCTATCGGGCGGCGCCGGGCATGCTGCCGTCCTCGATCAGCCTGTCGGACGGGTTCGAGGCGGACTCGCTCGACGTCGAAGGCGCGTTGAGCGACCGCGCCATCGCCGCCGCCGACCTTCGCGCGGGGCGCTGGGACGGGGCGTCGCTCGCCGTCTTCATGGTCGACTGGGAGGATCCGGGCGGCGATCGGCTCGCGCTGGCGCGCGGCGAGCTCGGCGAGATCGCGGTCGAAGGCGATTCCTTCCAGGCCGAGCTCAGGGGGCCGACGGCGGCGCTCGACCGGCCGGTGGTCGAGCAGACCTCGCCCGAATGCCGGGCCGAGCTCGGCGACCGCAGATGCCGGGTCGACATGGCGGGCCGGACCTTGCTGACCCGGGTCGTCGCGGTGCTGGGCGAGGATGTGATCGAGCTGGCCGAGGCGGCGGGCGGCGACGCCTACGGCTATGGCCGGCTGCGCTGGATCGGGGGCGTCAATAGCGGCCTCGAAAGCGCCGTCCGGCGCTCGGACGGGACCCGGATCGAGCTTCGCGAGCCGCCGCCGCTGGCGCCGGCCGCGGGCGACCTGGTCGAGGTCCGCGAGGGCTGCGACAAGAGGCTTGCGACCTGCTCCGGCCGGTTCGGCAACGCCGCCAATTTCCGCGGCGAGCCGCATCTGCCCGGGCTCGACCTGCTGACCCGCTATCCGGGGGCGTGAGGGGGGCGAGGGGGCGTGGGGGGGCGTGAGGGGGACAGTCACTTTTCGTTCGGCGGGGTGAGCTTGGGGGCGGCGGCT
>DATMVG010000086.1:0-4046 GCA_035563315.1 Allosphingosinicella sp.
ATGTCGTCTGCGGGCGGGTCCGACTGCCCGGCCGCCGCGCCCGGCAGCAAGGCGCCCGCTCCGGCGAGGGCGAGGAAGGTCCGACGGTCGTATCCGGCCATGGCCGCGCTCATGCCGCAATCCGAGCGCTCGGGCGACCCCCTTGTTCGACGCGCCTGCGGTCGCCGTGCACCGTCACCCTGAACTTGTTTCAGGGTCCAGGCCTCCGCCCGCCGAGCGGTTCGTCGGTGGATGCTGAAACGCGTTCAGCATGACCGCCTTGGGTCGGGCGTCCGGGCGAGTCGGACCCGGCCGGGGCGCGCCGCTCCTCCGGCGTCACCCTGAACTTGGTTCAGGGTCCAGGGGTCCACCCGCCCGCGCGGGTCGAAGCTGGATGCTGAAATTGGTTCGGCATGACGGGTTGGCGCCCTTCGGCGATGCGTCGGACAAAGCGGCTTTTCGGGGGCGACGCCAGCGCCTAGCAGGGCGCCATGTCGGACCTTCCCGAGCCCATTCCGGCGGCGACCCTGGTGCTGATGCGCGAGCGGCCGGGTGCCGCTCCGGAGCTGCTGGTGATGGAGCGCAGCGGGCACATGGCCTTTGCCGCCGGAGCCCTGGTCTTCCCCGGCGGCCGGATCGACGCCGAGGACCGTGGCGCCGCCGCCGCCTTTCCCGACTTCGCCGACGCCGCCGCTCGGATCGCGGCGATACGCGAGACGATCGAGGAGACCGGGCTCGCCCCCGCCGTCGTCCCGGCGCCCGATCCGGAAACGGCGCGGGCGCTCAGGGAGGGGATCGAGCGCCAGGAGCCGTTCCTGCGCCTGCTCGCCGAACGGGGCCTGGCGCTCGACCTGGCGGCGCTGGCGCCGTTCGCGCGCTGGTGCCCGAATTTCCGGGAGGCGCGGCGGTTCGACACCCTGTTCTACCTCGCCGAGGCTCCGGCCGATGCGCCGCCGCCGATTGCGGCGGAGCATGAGGCGGTGCGCGCCTTCTGGGCGAGCGCGGCGGAGATCCTCGCCGAGATCGACGCCGGGCGGGCCCACGCCATCTTCCCGACCCGCCGCAATCTCGAGCGGCTCGCCTCCTTCGCCTCGATCGCCGAGGCCCGCGCCAACGCGGCCCGCCACGAGGTGGCCAAGATCACGCCTTGGGTCGAGGAGCGAGCCGGCCGGCGCTTCGTCTGCATTCCAGAGGGGATCGGCTATCCGGTCACCGCCGAGCCGCTGGAGACCGCTCGGCGGCGCTAGGCGTTGGCAGGACATGAAGCGGCTCAGGCGGATGGCGACGTGGCTGCTGGCCCTGGGCCTGGCGGGCCTCGGCGCGCTCCTGCTCTACGGCTATGCCCGGGCCCACCCCGAGGACCTTCCGTGGACGGCGCTCGACCTCGCCCGCCCGCCCGGCGCCTTCACCGGGCGCAAGCTCGCCGACCTCGCCGACGAGGGCGGCCGCTGCCTCGCCCTGCTCGACGCCGCGGGGGTGCGGTTCACCGCGCTTCCGCCGCGCGCCGCCGGCCCGCAATGCGGATATGAGAGCGCCGTTCGTTTCGCCGGCGGCGGCGCGCTTCGGATCGGCTACCGCCCCGCCGACCTCGGCACCAATTGCGCCGTCGCGGCGGCGCTGGCGCTGTGGGAGTGGCACGTCGTGCAGCCCGCGGCGCTTCGCCATTTCGGCAGCGAGGTCGCCACGATCGAGCATTTCGGAAGCTATAGCTGCCGGCGCCTCTACGGCCGCGGCGAAGGCGCCTGGAGCGAGCATGCCCGGGCCAATGCGGTCGACGTGGCCGCCTTCACCCTGGCCGACGGGACCCGGATCAGCGTCGTTGGCGACTGGACGGAGGAAGGCGCCCGCGGCCGCTTCCTGCGCGAGGTTCGCGACGGCGCGTGCGGCCTGTTCGCGACGGTGCTGTCGCCCGATTACAACGCCGCCCATCGCGACCATCTGCACCTCGACCAGGCAGGGCGCGGCGCCTTCGGCTGGCGCGGCTGCCGTTGAGCCTGGCGCGAGGCGGCAGGCGGCAGGGGCGAGCCGCGCGCCCGCTGCCGAGCGGTCCGGCCGCGGCCGGCTTCAGCCCGGATGGGCCGACGAGCTCCCCGGCTTGCTCTCGAACGCCCAGCATAAGGCGTAGAGCGCCATGAGCAGCAGGGGGGTGGCGCAGAGGATCAAGGCCAGGGTCTGTTCACTTCCCATGTTCGCCTCCTTGATGGCGATGAGGCAGCTGCCCTTCCGCCCGAGCGGACGCCGGGTCAACCCGCGCGATTCCGACTGTTCCCCGATGAGACGGATTGGCCGGCAACGGTGACCGCGTCGCCGACGCGGCCGGCCCGCTAAGAAATGGGCCGGAGCTGTCCCAGCTCAGCACAGCTCAAGCTTGACCCTTGATTCGAAACGGATCTTGCGGATGGGTCCGGCGATGTTCGCCGGCGTCCCCTGCCCTGGAATCATCGGTCCTGAGGTCCGCTCGGGAAGGCTCGGCGCCCGGCTCGCCGCGTGCTTCGCGGCGGCCGGGGGGACGCCCCGCGGGGCTGGTCGGCGGCCGGTTAACGAAGGTTCCACCGCTGGCCCTGTAAGGTTGCTTCGGAGGCGCGCGCCATGGGAATAGTCTCGATCACCCTGATCGCCGCCGGCACTCTGGCCCTGGGCGGCTGGATGCACGAGGCGGTCGCCGATCTCGCCGCGGGCCGCAAGCTTCTGCTCGCGCGTGGACTCATCTGGGGAAGCATCGCCGCCCTCTGGTCGGCCTGGCTCGCCTGGAAGCCCGTCATCAGGATCCTGACCTCCTGGGCGATCCGGGCCGAGCAGAGCCGCCGCTCGCCGCTCCTGCGCCGGCGGGAAGCGGGCGGGGTCGAGCGAGTCCTGGTCGGCCTGTTCCTCGCGCTGTGCGCCTTCCTCACCGGCACGGCGATCTTCGCCCCCGACGCCTTCGTGCGTCTGCTGTCCGAAGACGGGCCGTTCGAGACCGGCACGACGCTCTGCTACGCGGTCTCAGCAGCGGCCTGCGTCCTGCTCGCGCTCAGGGCCCGAGGCCATCGCGGGCTTCGGGTCTCCCTGGGATTGCTCGCCGCCCTCTTCGTCATCGTCGGCGGCGAGGAGATCAGCTGGGGCCAGCGGCTGATCGGGTTCGGAACGCCCGAAAGCATCGCCGCGGTCAATCTGCAGAGCGAGTTCACGCTGCACAACATCTATTCCATCTCGATCTTCACCTATCCGGCGCTGGCGACGACGACGCTGCTCTTGTTCGTCGCTCCGCTCCTCGAGGGCAGGAGCCCGGACTTCCGGCGGATCTTCCACGCCTTCGAGCTTCCGGTGGCGCCCCTCGTCTGCGCCGGTCTCTATATCGTCATGGTCGCCGCCTATCTGGTCGTTGGAATGAGCCTGGGGACCCCGACGCCGCTGCCGATCAGCTATTCCAACCATGCGCCTCATTATGACGACGAGATGCTGGAATTCCTGATCGCGGCCCTGTTCACCGTCTTCGCGCTCTCCAACTGGCGCTGGCGCCTGCCCGAGCAGCGGCGGACTCGTGGCGCCGGCCGCACCGGGCTGGCCTTGCTGAAGCTCGGATTCCTGAGATAGCGCCCGCGGGGCCCGTTCGCCGAGAGCCCGGGATGGTGACCCCAACGGGACTCGAACCCGTGTTTTCGCCGTGAAAGGGCGACGTCCTAGACCGCTAGACGATGGGGCCGCAGAAGCGAGCCGCGACTTAGGTCCTGGGCAGGCAGGGGTCAAGCATCGGCCCAAGCGGCGTCCTCGAGGTGCAGCTCGGCGCCGACATTGCCCTGATATGCGTCGCGCGCGACCCGGCCGGCCAGCCAGAGCTTGCGGTAGGCGGGGGCGGCCAGGATCGCCTCGCCGAGCGCGCCGGCGGCCATTCGGAAGGCGATCGCCTTGACCCGGCGGCCGTCGTCGCCGGCGGCGATCACCCGCAAATGGCCGTCGCCGACCACGTCGGCCTTGACGACGGCCATCGGGCCGGCGGCGACGCGCGGGCCGGGCCAGCCGGCGCCATAGGGGCCGCCCGCCTCGAGCGCGTCGCACAGGGCCGGGCAGACCCCGCCCGGCGCGAGCAC
>DATMVG010000087.1:0-5268 GCA_035563315.1 Allosphingosinicella sp.
GATGTCCGCGGCCGGGACATTCTCTTTCGACGAGGCGGTCACGGTGAGCGTGAAATCGGTGCTCGATCCGGCCGGCGGCGTGATCCGAAGGCCGGTGACCGACTGGGTGTTCCAGCCGGCGATGTTGACGCTGGTATAGCCGGTGGTGGCGGTGAAGCTGTTGACTCCGTCGGAGAGCACTGCGCCGACCGGTATCCCGGACACCGTCACGCTGTTGAAGATTTCCGAATTCGTGTCCTTGATCTTGGCGAGCGCTCCGCTGAGCGAGCCGGGCAGCGTCACCAGCAGGCCGGCATTGGTGTTGGCGCTGGTCGCGGTGCTGATCTGGACCGCGTCGGCGCGCGCGAGCACCCGGAAATTGTAGACGAGCGGATCGAACGATTCGAGATAGCTGTCGGCCGCCTTCAGCGAGAGCGTCACCAGCCCGTGCGCGTCGGGGACCGCGGTCAGCTTGACGATGCGAACCCAGGGATCGGCGGAATCGGTGGTGATGTCGGCCGCCGCGATCGGCTGAATCGCGGTGCCGGCGACGCTGACCGAGAGGTTGACCAGCGAGGCCGTGACCGTCTCGGCGTCGTGCAGGCGGAACTTGAGGTAGATCGGCCCCACCGGATCCTCGCCGACGGAGACCGCATTGCCGACGACCGAGGTCACGGTCGGCGCCGTATTGTTCGACCAGGCGGAATCGATCCGGCTCTTCAGGGTCGAGTCCATGGTCGCGACGCTGGTCGGAACCGACTGATTCTCCATCAGCGAGAGCAGGGTCGGCATGTTGACCGCCCAGTCGCTGTAGACGCCCCCGGCGAAGGATTCGGAGCCGGCCATGAAGATATCGACTCGGAAGGCGTCGTCGGCGGACCAGTCGCCCGCGACCGCGTTGGTGAACCAGCCTTTGACGGTGACCTGATCGAGCGTGCCGATCACTCGGACGACGAGATCGCTCCCGCTCTTGGTGAACCACAGGTCGGTGTTGACGATCGACTGGGCGAGGTTCGCCGAATTATAGAAGAATTCCACGGCGTCGCGGGCGAGATCGTCGTCGTAATTGTAGATTTCGTCGACTCCGCTGCCGCGCCGGAAGAGATAGGTGTCGGAGCCGTTGCCGCCGGCGAGCTTGTCGTTGTCGGCGCCCCCGTCGAGGACGTCGCCGCCATTGCCGGCATCGAGGATGTCGGCGCCGGCCTCGCCGTAGAGGAAGTCGCCGTCCTCGCTGCCGAACAGCCGGTCGTTGCCAATGCCGCCCCACAGATTGTCGACGCCGTCGCCCGCATAGATGACGTCGTCGCCGCTGCCTCCCGTGAGCGTGTCGGCAGAGCCGCTGCCGTAGATGATATCGTCGCCGCCGCCGCCGTCGACGATCGCGCCGGTCCCCAGCCCGCGCAGCTCGTCGTTGTGCGCCGAGCCGAGAAGCTTCTCGATGCCGACGAAGACATCGCCTTCGGCGTCGGCGCCGAAAGCGGTCCCCGCCGCCAGGTCCACGCGCACGCCGTTCAGGCTGATCGTCCTTCCGGCGACCGTCAGGCCGGGCACCGAGACGGCGCCGACCGCGGCCGAGGCGACCGGCGACGCGGCGACGGCCGAGCCGGCATAGCTGGCCGTATCGATGCCGTCCAAGTCGGTCAGGGTGTCGGCGCCGGCGCCGCCTTCGAGCGTATCGTCGCCGGCCTCTCCGTCGAGCGAGTCCGCCGAGGCGCCGCCCTCGAGGTCGTCATTGCCGGTGCCGCCCGCCAGCGTGTCGGCGCCGTCGCCGCCGATCAGGCGGTCGGCTCCGGTGCCGCCGATCAGCTGGTCGGCGCCGGCGCGGCCGTCGATCACGTCGTTGCCGGCGCCGCCGTCGATGTCGTTGTTTCCGGCCGAGCCGCTGAGCGTGTCGGCGCCGCTGCCGCCGATCAGGTTCTCGACGTCGAGGACCTTGGTGGTATCGGCAAGGTCGGCGGTGATCGCCGAGGCGGTGCTCGTCACCCTCGCGAAGCTGAGCGTGTCGATGCCGTCGCCGCCATAGACCCGGTCGCGGACCGGATCGGCATAGAGGAAGAAGGTGTCGTCGCCGCCCTCGCCGTACAGGGCATCCTCGGCGCTGTCGGTGACGTAGGCGCCGCTCGTCGCGTTGCCGGACAAAGTGTCGTTGCCGAGCCCGCCATAGACGGTGTCGAGATCCCCCTCGCCCCACAGCGAGTCGTCGCCGTCGTCGCCGCGCAGCACGTCCATCCCCATGCCGCCGTAGACGGTGTCGTTGTCGAGGCCGCCGGCGAGCGCGTCGTTGCCGTTTTCGCCTCTCAGGGTGTCGGTGCCGGCATCGCCCCGGACGTCGTCGTCGCCGATCCCGGCGAACACCGAATCGCTGCCGGTGCCGCCCATGACGAGGTCGTTGTCCTCGCCGGTATAGACGATGTCGTTGCCGAGGCCGGCCGAGACGACGTTGTCGCCGAGGCCGGTGACGATGAGATCGCTATAGGCCGAGCCGGTGACGTTCTCGATCGAGTCCGGCGTGTAGCTGTCCCCGGCGGCGTCGCCGGCGGTGCCGCTATAGGCGGCGATGCCGTTGTTGAGCGTGGCCGACAGGTTCAGTCGCACCAGGGCGGTGGCGGCGCTGAAGTCGAGCAGGTCGATGCCGAGCCCGCCGTCATAAGTGTCGGCGCCCGCGCTTCCCTCGAGGATGTCGTTGCCCGCGGCGCCGATCAGCGTGTCGTCGCCGGCGCCGCCGTCGAGAGTGTCGACTCCGCCGCGGCCGGTGATGACGTTGCCGAGGCTATTGCCGGTGAAATTGTGCGCCGCGTCCGACATCGCCGTCAGATTCTCGACATTGGCCTGAAGGACATAGGTGCCCAGGGCGGTGCGCACCTCGTCCGCTCCGTCCCCGGCCGCGAGCTCGACCGTCTGGTCCCCGCTGGTGTCGACATGATAGGTGTCGCCGCCGGCGCCGCCGATCAGAGTATCGCTTCCCGTGGCGCCGTCGAGCGTATCGGCCCCGGCGCCGCCGGTGATCGTGTTGACCAGGCTGTTGCCCGTTCCGGCAAAGGCG
Source organism: Allosphingosinicella sp. (assembly GCA_035563315.1). Taxonomy (GTDB): domain Bacteria; phylum Pseudomonadota; class Alphaproteobacteria; order Sphingomonadales; family Sphingomonadaceae; genus Allosphingosinicella. The sequence continues at coordinate 3,023 of DATMVG010000087.1, forward strand.
GCGGCGCCGCCATAAGTCAGATTCTCGAGGTTCGCCCCCAGAGTGTAGCTGGCGAGGGTCGCGACGACGGTGTCGGTGCCCTCGGCGGCAAGCTCGGTGACGATGTCGGCGGAGTCGCCGACGTCGTAGCTGTCGTTGCCGGCGCCTCCGATCATCGTGTCGGCGCCGGTGCCGCCGTCGAGCGAGTCGTGGCCGCCCTCGCCGCGCAGAGTGTCGCCGCCGCCGCCGCCCTGGAGGCTGTCATTGCCGAGGCGGCCCTCGATCGTGTCGGCCCCGGCGCCGCCGGTGGCGTTGTCGTCGCCGGCGCCGCCATAGATGAGGAACGTCCCGTCGAGCTCGGCGCCGCCGTTGAAGGTCAGGGTCTCGCCCACCTTGAGAGCGTTAGCGTCGACGTTGAGCCGCTGACCCGCGACGACGTTCGCGTTGTTGGTGGTGAGGTTGTAATCATGGTCGACGTTCGCGGCGACGTCGCGCCCGGACAGCACGGCCAAGCCGTCGATCCCCTGGATCTGGGTCGCGTTGAAGACGATCGAGTAATTGCCCCGCAGGGCGATCCAGTCGCCGCCGCCGGCGCCGCCGACGACCACGTCCGCGGAGTCGAACGCGCCCACGGCCTCGAAGACGAAGGCGTCGCCCAGGCTGCCGCCGGTCAGGTTGTTCGCCCCGGTGCCGGCATAGACGGTGAACTTGCCGTCGAGCTCGGCCGAGCCGTCGAAGGTGAGGCTCTCGCCGGAGCGCAGCCCGCCGCCGTCGACGACCAGGGTCTGGGCCGCGGCGACGTTGGCGTTCACGACGCTGAGGTTGTAGCTGAAGTTCGTGGCGACGCCGTAACCGAACTCGGAATCGTTGCCGGCGAGCAGCGCGAGCGTCTCGACGTTGATCACTCCGGCCCCGAGCGCCAGCTCGGTCGCATAATTGCCCTGCAGCACCAGCCGGTCGCTTCCGGGGCCGCCGTCGACGGCGTCGGCCGAGGTCATCGCGCCGCCGACATAGACGACGTCGTTGCCGTCGCCGCCCAGACCGCTGTCGTTGCCGCCCTGCTGGAGGAGCAACGTATCGGCGCCGGCCCCGCCAGTGATCCGGTTGTTGCCGGTATTGCCGGTGAAGCTGTGCGCAACGGCCGTGGTCGCGGTCAGATTCTCGACGTTGGCCTGCAGGGTGTAGGCGGCAAGGCCCGTGCGCACCTCGTCGGCGGTGCCGCCGGCGGCGTCCTCGATCGTCGCGTCCGCGGCGGTTTCGACCAGATAGACGTCGTTGCCGGCTCCGCCGCTCAGCGTGTCAACGCCGGCTCCGCCGTCGAGCGTGTCGGCGCCGGCGCCGCCGGAAACGGCGTTGGCGAGCGAATTGCCGGTGCCGCTGAAGGCGGCGCTCCCGCCATAAGCGAGATTCTCGACATGGGCCCCGAGCGTGTAGGCGGCGAGGGTCGTGACGACCTTGTCGACCCCCTGCTCCGCGACTTCGGTCACGACATCCCCGACATTGTCGACATGGTAGGTGTCGCCGCCGATGCCGCCGGCGAGGGTGTCGGTGCCGCCGCCGCCGTCGATGACGTCGGCGCCCGTCGAGCCGACGATCAGCTCGGCCCCGGTCGAGCCGACGATCTTCGCGATGTCCTCGACGGCGATCGCGCTGAGGTCGAGCGTCGCGCCTGCGGCGAGCTGGATCTGGACGTTGGCCTTGCCGTTGCCGTCGATCATCTCGACTCCGGTCAGCGACGAAAGGCCGATGACCGCGCCGTCGGCCTGGGCGACGATCCGGTCGACGCCGATGCCGCCGTCGACTGAGTCGAAGCCCGCTTCGGCAAGGTAATGGAGCTCGTCGTCGCCGCCGCCGGCCTGGAGGGAATCGGCGCCGGCTCCGCCGACGATGACGTCGTCGGCGGTCGAGCCGGCGATGATGTCGTCGCCGGCGAGCCCCTCGAAGCGGCCGCCGCCGACCAGATTGCCCGGCGACATCGTATCGTTGCCGGTGGTGCCGCGGACGACATATTTGTCGCTGAAGCTGTCGAGCGGCTGCCAGAGCGCTTCGAACACCGCCTGATATTGAGCGTCGGGCTCGCCGCCGCCGATGCGCACCATCTGGGCGAGCATCGCGGCGACGTCGGACTGGGTGATCGCCTTGTCGCCGACCACGATCCGCCGCGCCGCGTTGGTCGACGGCGCGGTTCCGGTCGTCGCCGCGAACCAGCTCTTGACGGTGACCGTGCTCGCCGCCCCGAGGACGGTGATGACGAGGTCGAGCCCCGA
>DATMVG010000088.1:0-2608 GCA_035563315.1 Allosphingosinicella sp.
GCGGCAGCGCCGACCGACGCCGACCCGGCGCTGTGGGTGGTGCGCGACGAGGACACGATCGTCTACCTGTTCGGCACCTTCCACCTGCTCGACTCCCGCCCCTGGTTCAACGACGAGGTCAGGACCGCGTTCGACTCGTCCGACGAGCTGGTCGTCGAGGCGATCGTCCCCGAGGATCCGGCCGAGCTCCAGCCGCTGCTGATGCGCTACGCCGTCGACCCGCAGGGGCGGCGGCTGTCGCAGCGCCTTTCCGCCGAGCAGAATGCGGCGCTCGGCCGCGCCTTGGCGCTGCTCGGAGCCCCGCCCGGAGCGTTCGACCGGCTCGAGCCGTGGTTCGTCTCGCTGACCCTGTCCGCGGTCGCCAGCCAGCAGCTCGGAATCAGCGCCAAGCACGGCCCGGAAGGAGTCCTCGTCCGCGCCGCCCGAGCGCGCGCCATGCCGGTCACCGAGCTCGAGGGCATCGAGTGGCAGATCCGGCTGTTCGACGACATGCCCGATGAGCAGCAGCTCGCCCAGCTTCGCCAGGCGCTCGACGAGCTCGACAATCTCGGCCGGTCGCTGGCGCCGATGCTGGCCGCCTGGTCGAGCGGCGACGTCGACGGGCTGGTGACGATCATCAACCAGCATGGCGAGCAGGATCCGGCGCTTCACCGGCTGCTGTTCACCGCCCGCAACGCGACCTGGGCGAACTGGATCGAGCAGCGCCTGGCTCGGCCCGGCACCGTCTTCCTCGCCGTCGGCGCCGGCCATCTGGCGGGCGGCGACAGCGTCCAGGCGGCGCTGCAGCGGCGTGGGCATTCGGTCGAGCGAGTCCCCCATCGCGAGGATCCGCCCGAATCCTGACCGCCCCAGGCGCCCGCCCGGGAGCGCGAGCTTGCGCGGCGGCGGCCCATCCCCTATAGGCCGCCGCTTCCCCGCTCATGGTCATCCCTGGAGGCGTGAGCGGGATCGTTTGAACCCGCAATTTTGGAGACATGCCATGAGCGAACAGCTTACGCTGTCGGCCGAAGCGCGCGAACGGGCTGGCAAGGGAGCCTCCCGGGCATTGCGCAACCAAGGCCGAGTGCCCGCCGTCGTCTACGGCGAGAAGCAGGAACCCCTCGCCATCCACGTCGAGGAGAAGGCGCTGGTCAAGATCCTCGGCACCGGTCACTTCATGAACTCGGTGGTCATGGTCGACGTCGGCGGCACGACGACCCGGACCCTTCCCAAGGACGTCCAGTTCCACCCGGTCACCGACCGCCCGATGCATGTCGATTTCCTGCGCATCGCCGAGCATGCGACGGTCACGGTCGCGGTTCCGATCAGCTTCGTCGGCGAGGAGAAGAGCCGCGGCCTCAAGCGCGGCGGAGTGCTGAACGCCGTCCGCCACGAGCTCGAGCTGGTCTGCGACGCCGCCGAGATCCCCGAGGAGGTGGTGATCGACCTCGCCGGAACCGACATCGGCGATTCCATCCACATCAGCCAGGTCACCCTTCCCGAAGGGACCCAGTCGGCGATCACCGACCGCGACTTCACCATCGCCACCATCGTCGCTCCGTCCGGGATCAAGGCGGAAGCCGAGGAAGCCGCGGCGGAGGCGCCGGAATCGGCCGAGGTCCCGCTGGTCGGCGAGGATCAGGGCGACGAGGCCGAGGAGGCCTAGGCCGCGATCGTGCCGCTGCGCTGGCTGGCCTCCCTCTTCGCGCCCCGGCGGGTCGAGGTTCACGGCCAGCCGGCGCAGGGGCCGGAAGCGCAAGACTGGGGGGATTTCGATCCCGTGCAGATCTGGGTCGGCCTCGGCAATCCCGGCGCTCAGCATGCGATGCAGCGCCACAATGTCGGCTTCATGGCCGCCGACGCGATCGCCGAGGTGCACGGCTTCGACCCGCCCAGGCGAGCCTTTGCCGGCTGGACCCAGCAGGGCCGGATCGGCGGCCGCCGAATCCTGCTGCTGAAGCCGGCGACCTTCATGAACGAGAGCGGCCGCTCGGTCGGCGAGGCGATGCGCTACTTCAAGAAGGCGCCCGGCGACGTCACCGCCTTCTACGACGAGCTCGACCTCGCCCCGTTCAAGGTCAAGGTGAAGGTCGGCGGCGGCACCGCCGGCCATAACGGCATCCGCTCCCTGGACGCCCATATCGGCAACGAATTCCGGCGGGTCCGAATCGGCATCGGCCATCCCGGGCACAAGGACAAGGTGACCCGCCACGTGCTCGGCAACTACGCCAAGGCGGAGACCGAGCGGCTCAGCGACCTGCTCGCCGCGATCGCGGCCGAGGCGACATGGCTGGCCGAGGGCGACGACGCCCGCTTCATGAACGAGGTCGCCCTGCGCATGCAGGATTGAGGGTCCGTGCCGGTCCGCTCGTCGGGCCGCCGCCACGGCCCGCCGCTTCGCGCCCTGCCCCGCCGGCACGGTGACGCCGTCGAAGGCGCGCTTTTCCGCGGCGGACGAGGGCGAGGGCGGCGCCGCTTGCGGGGCGATGAACGACGGGTTCAGGACCGACTCAGCCGCCCGGCCGCACTTTCCCGGCCGAGATCGACGGTGGAGTAAGTCGCATGAGGAAGACCATCATCGCCCTGTTGCTGGCGACGACGATCGCGAGCCCGGCCCTGGCCGAGCGCG
>DATMVG010000089.1:0-2083 GCA_035563315.1 Allosphingosinicella sp.
GCACCTCGCCTTTGTGGCCTTGCTCCAGCAGATCCCCGACGCTGACGACGTTGCCGAGCGACTTCGACATCTTGCTCGCGGCCATCGAAAGCATGCCGTTGTGAAGCCAGTAGCGCGCGAGCGGGGCGCCGCCATGGGCGCAGCTCGACTGGGCGATCTCGTTCTCGTGGTGCGGAAATTCGAGGTCGATGCCGCCGCCATGAATGTCGATGGTCTCGCCGAGATGCGCCTCGATCATCGCCGAACATTCGATGTGCCAGCCGGGACGACCACGCCCCCAGGGGCTTTCCCAGCCCGGCTGTCGCTCGGCGCTCGGCTTCCACAGCACGAAATCGGCGGGAGAGCGCTTGTAGGGCGCGACGTCGACACGCGCGCCGGCGATCATCTCGTCCATCGGCCGCTTCGAGAGGCTCCCGTAAGCGGGCCAGCTCGGCACGTCGAAGAGGACATGACCTTCGGCCGCATAAGCGTGGCCGGCCTCGACCAGCCGTCCGATCATCGCGATCATCTGCGCGATATGCTCGGTCGCCAGCGGCACCACGTCCGGCCGAGGGACGCCCAGCGCGGCCAAATCCTCGAAATAGAATCGCGCGTATCGACCGGTGATGACCTCGATCGGGACGTTCTCAGCCGCGGCTGCCGCCATGATCTTGTCTTCGACATCGGTGACGTTCGCGGCATGGACCAGGCAATCCCTGCCATAGACGTGCCGAAGCAGCCGGGCGAGGACGTCGAAGACCACCGCGGGCCTGGCGTTGCCGATATGGGCGCGGTTGTAGACCGTGGGTCCGCAGACATACATCGTGATCCGCTTCGGGTCGGCGGGCGTGAAGACCCGCTTTCCGCGCGCCATCGTGTCGTGGAGACGGATTTCGGTCATTGCGCGTTCTGGGGATCGGCTTTGGACGGCGGCCGCTCCGGGGCGGGGCCGTGGCGCGCCTCGACCAGCTCGACGATCGCCTCGCCGCTGGCGTGGAGCAGGGGATAAGTGCGCGACTGCGCGATCCACTCCGGCCGAGCCGCCGCCCTTCCCCAAAGCATGTCGTAGACGAAGGTGAGCGCGAGATAGAGCAAGGTCGCGCCGATCAGCCCCTTCAAGGCGCCGAAGCCGGCGCCGAGGATGCGGTCGATCGGCCCCACCACCGAGTTGCGCACGCGCCCGCCGAGCCGCCGCGAAGCCAGCTTGCCGAGCAGGAAGACGAGGCCGAACACGATCATGAGGGCGAGCAGCCAGGCGCCGCTTCCGACCGGTCCGCGCAGCACCTCCACCATCGGCGCGTGGAAGTAGCGAAGCGCGATGATCGCCAGGATCCAGGCGAACAGCGACAGGATCTCGGCGACGAAACCGCGCAGGAAGCCGAGGACGAGGCCGGCGCCAACCAGCAGGACGACGAGGATGTCGAGGGCGGTGAGAGCCATGGAGCGAGGAAGTAGAGCCAGTTAGGAAGGTTGGGAAGTGTCGCCCGCTCCGCAGCCCGGGGGCGACGGGGATTTAGCGGCCGAGCAGATGGTCGACGAGGTGCACGAGGGTCGCGAAGCCGACGAGGCGCATGCCCCCCTTCTCGCCGGCGACGGCCGCGGGCACGAGGGCGCGTTCGAAGCCGAGCTTGGCGGCCTCCTTCAGCCGCAAAGCTGAGTGGGCGACGGGGCGCAGCTCGCCCGACAGCGCGACCTCGCCGAACGCGACCGTCTCCGGCGACACCGGCCGTTCCGCCAGCGCCGATACCAGCGCGGCGGCGACGGCAAGGTCGGCGGCCGGATCGATGACCCGATAGCCGCCGGCGACGTTCAGATAGACTTCGGCGGTGGAGAAACTGAGGCCGCAACGCGCCTCGAGCACGGCGAGGATCATCGCCAGGCGGCCCGAATCCCAGCCGACGGCGGCGCGCCGCGGCGTGGCGCCGCTGGCGAGGCGGACGGTCAGCGCCTGGATCTCGACCAGCACTGGACGAGTGCCCTCCAGCGCTGGAAACACCACCGCTCCGGGCACCGCTTCGCCGCGCTGCGTAAGGAAAAGCGCCGATGGGTTGGCGACCTCGGCCAGCCCTTCGTCGCCCATCGCGAACACGCCGATCTCGTCGGT
>DATMVG010000090.1:0-29906 GCA_035563315.1 Allosphingosinicella sp.
CGCCGGCGCCGCCGCCGCCGCCGCTGCGGCGAGCCAGGCCGCCGCCACCATCGTTCTTGCAAGCATGGGATCCTCCTTTGGACGAAGGTCGCCATCCTGCGCGGTCGACCGCGGACCCGCAATGGAATCGCGCGCGCGGCCGGGACGCTGTAGGTTGGACCGATGGCCACGCCCGACGATTTCCGGCGAATCGCCCTCGCCTTTCCCGGCGCAGAGGAAAAGGCGCATATGGCGCATCCCGATTTCCGGGTCGGGGGGCGCATCTTCGCGACGCTCGGGGTCCCGGGCCGCGATTGGGGCATGGTCGCGTTGCTCCCCGAGGAGCAGGAGCTGACGATTGCGGCCGAGCCGGAGGCATTCAGCCCGGCCGCCGGCGCATGGGGCCGCCGCGGAGCAACCCTGGTGAAGCTCGAGGCGGTCTCCCAGGAATGGCTGGCCCGCACGCTCGAATGGGCCTGGCGCCGCCGAGCGCGGCGGACCGCTCGGCCCCGGAACCGGCCGTCCGACTGAACGTGGCTCCGCGTACGACCGTCCAACAGCGGGGCGGGCGAAGTCCTGAACCCTGAACCGGGTTCAGGGTGACGGATTGGGCGCGGAGCGCAAGCGCCGCACGGCGGCGGGCGTCAGCGGGGGCTGCCGAGGTCGGCGATCGCGGAGTCGACCATGGCCTTGTCGGCGCCGGCGTCGAGCCGGTCGCGGATGAGACGCTCGGCGGCGGCGGCGGCGGCGGCGGCCGCCCGGGCCCTGACCTCGTCGACGGCGGCGCGCTCGGCGGCGGCGATCTTGTCCTCGGCCATCCGGGTCCGGCGCTCGACGAGAGCGGCGGCATCGGCCTCGGCCTGGCGGACGATGCCGTCGGCTTCGGCTCGGGCGCGCTCCATCATGGTCGCCCGCTCGGCGTCGGCCTGGGCAGCCTTGGCTTCATATTCGGCGCGCAGCGCCTCGGCCTCGGCGCGCAGCTGGGCGGCCTCGTCGAGCTGCTGGCGAATGCCGGCGATCTTGCGGTCGAGCGCCTTGCCGATCGCCGCCGGCACCCGCTTCCAGATCATCAGCGCGAAGACCGCGATCATCGCCCAGGCGACCCAGGCGCTGGCGTCGAAGCCGAAAGCGGTCGGCTCGACATGGCCGCCGCCATGGTCCTGAGTGCCGGCGGTCATCTCGGTATGGCCGGGGGCGGCATGCCCCTCCTCTTCGTCGCCGACCCGAACCGCGTCGGTGGCCGGGGGATGCGCTTCAGCCATGGACCATCACCGCTTTGACGCGCTCCGCGGCCTCCTCGCGGCTGACCGAAAGGCCGGCGAGCCTGGCGACCATGTCCTGGGCGGCCTCGGCGGCGACCGTCTCGATGTCGGCGAGGGCGGCGTCGGTCGCCGAGCGCAGCCGAGCCTCGGCCGCCGCCGCCTTTTCGCGGAGCGCGGAATCGGCGGCGGCCATCCGCCGCTCGTTGGCCCGGGCCGATTCCTGCTTGGCGGCGGCGGTCACCTTCAGCGCCTCGCTCCGGCTTTCGGCCATGCGCGTGCGATAGGCCTCCTCGGTCGAGTCGGCCGCGCGCCGCGCCGCCTCGGCCGAAGCCAGATCCTCCGCGATCCGGCTGCTGCGCGCCGCCATGGTCGACTGAATCTTCGGCAGCATCGCGCGGCCGATGCCGAAATAGATGACGGCAAGGGTCAGCAACAGCCAGAAGAGCTGCGAATAGAGGACGTCGGCGAGCTGGTTGATCTGAGGCATGTCGGATCGGGGACACGTACGGGGACGTGCCCCCCTTTGTCCTTAGCGCGCGTAGAGGATGATCATCGCGACCGCGAAGGCGATCAGGCCGAGCAGCTCGGCGGCAGCGAAGCCGATGAACAGCCGGCCCTGCTGGCTGTCGGCGGCCGCCGGATTCCTGAGCGCGCCCTGAAGGAACGAGCCGAAGACGTTGCCGACGCCGGCGGCGGCGGCGCCCACGCCGATGGCGGCGAGGCCGGCACCGATGACCTGAGCAGATGCGAAGTCCATGATAAGCTCCTTTTGAAAAGCGGGGCGTTGCTTGGGATCAGTGAAGATTGACGGCGTCGTTGATGTAGAGCGAGGTCAGCAGCGCGAACACATAGGCCTGGATCGCGCAGACGAGCAGCTCGAGCGCGCTGACGCCGGCGATGAAGACGAAGCTCAGCACCGCGATGAACGGGCCCATCACGCCCTCGGCGTTGAGGCCGCTGACGACGAAGCTGCCGAACACCTTGACCAGGATGTGGCCGGCGATCATCGCCACGAACAGCCGCAACGCGAGGCTGAAGGGACGCACCAGGAAGGAGAGCAGCTCGATCAGGAAGATCAGGGGAAGCAGCGGCTTCGGCGTGCCGTGCGGAATGAACAGGCCGAAGAAGCGGAAGCCGTGGCGCCAGAAGCCGACGATCAGAACGATCGAGAAGCTGATGACGGCGAGAACGCCGGTGATCGAGAACTGGCTGGTGACGGTGAAGGGATGGATTCCGGGAATGACCCCGAACGGCATCATCCCCATCAGGTTGGCGAACAGGATGAAGATGAAGACCGTGAACACCCAGGGCAGATAGCGCCGTCCCTCGGGCCCGATATTGGTGTCGATCATCGCCGCGACGAAGCCGGTAATGCCCTCGACCGCGGCCTGCCAGCGGCCGGGAACGAGCTCGCGCTTCATCCCGCCGAGCATGAAGACGAGGATCGAGCCGAGCACGATCATCATCCACAGCGCGCTGTTGGTGAAGGCGAACGGATTGCCCGACAGAGGACCCGCGAGCGAGTCGATCTGGAACTGGTGCATCGGGTCGATAGTGGATTCGGCCGCCACGCTTAAGCTTCCCTGTGCCCGGTCATTTCGGGCTTTGCTTCGAGATCTTCCAGACTTCCCAGACCGCTACGCCGAACCCAACGAACAGCATCGCCACCCAGATTCCCGACGTGCCGGCGAACCGATCGATCGCAAGGCCGATCATCGCGCTGCCCGCCGGGTAGCCGAGCAGGACCGACAGGATGCGCCATTCTGGAGACTTGGTGAACTTCGCCGCGTTCCAGTGCCGCCCGCCGGTCCGCCTCGCTTCCTCGATCTGCGCCTGCTTCAACCGCTGGTCGAGCGATGTAAGCCGAGCATCTTCCGGAAGCCGAGGGTCCTGCCAGGGCTCGTTCTCCGCCATGCCGTTCTCCCGAGGAACCAGCCGTTTTGGCACGCGTCAGGGGGACATACCGGCGAACGAACCCGCCAAGGCGCGGTTCCTTTAGGAAGGGGCCGGAGCCAAGTCAACAGCCATGCCGCAGCGCAGCAATGGACGCGCTTGGCCTTTGTCCGGCTTGCGTTATGATCGGTTCGATGACGCCGCTCCATGCCCTGCTGGCCCTCGCCGCCGCGACGCTTCAGCCCGCCGATTTCCTCCACGAGGAAGCCGGCGAGCCGCTCGCCTTCAGCTACGGCTGGCCGGCGGCCGCCGAAGCCGTCCCGGCGCTTCGGGAGGTGCTCCGCGCCGACCTGGCGGCCAAGCGCGCGCTCGCCCTCGAATATGTCGAGGAACGCCAGGCCGCCGCACGCGAGGACGGCCCCGAGTTCATGCCGCACCATTATGCCAAGACGTGGAGCGTCGCCGGCCGCACGCCGCGGCTGCTCAGCCTCACCGCTTCGGAAGAGGCGTTCGCCGGCGGCGCCCACGGCAATCTCGCCTTCGACGCCCTGCTCTGGGACCTCGCCGGGCAGCGGCGGGTCGCCGTCGCCGAGCTGCTCGGCCAGGCGGCCCTCGACGGCATGACCGAGCGCTATTGCACCTCGCTCGACGCCGAGCGGGAACAGAGGCGCGGCGAGCCGGTCCGCAGCGACCCCCACGACAGCCACACGCGCTGCCCTCCGCTCGCCGAGCAGGTGATGGCGCCCAAGGACGAGGACGGCGACGGCCGCTTCGACGCGCTCGACGTGCTGATCGCGCCCTATGTCGCCGGCCCCTATGCCGAGGGCGCCTATTTCGCCGAAATCCGCTTCGAGGCTCGGGACCTGGCCGGTCTTCCCGCCGACTATCGCTCCGCCTTCGAGGCGGAGCGGCCGCAGGCGGGCGCGGCCCCCGCGACCGACCCGGCCGATGCGCGCTGCGCTGAGGCCGACATCGAGCTGCCGCGCGGGCCCGGCTCGGTCTGCGCCGGGCGGCTGACGGAAAGCTATGCCTTCGCCATGGCGTGGCCCGGCGAGGCGGCGCGGATCGAGGCGCTCGACGCATTGCTTCGCCGGGAGGCGGAGCGCCAGGAGCAGTGGCTGCGCCGGGAAGCCGACGAGGCGGCCGCGGAGCGGACCGCGGACCGCGAGCAGCCGCTGCGCTTCAGCTACGAGCAGGCCTGGTCGGTCGACGCCAACCTTCCCGAGCTGGTCGCCGCCTCAGGCAGCGCGCAATCCTATACCGGCGGCGCCCATGGCGGAATCGCCTACGACACGATCCTGCTCGACCGGCGGCGCGGCGAGCGGATCCGGCTCGGCGACCTGTTCGCCGATCGCCGCGCCGGCCTCGCCGCGGTGCAGGCGAGCCTCTGCCCGGCGCTCGCGGCGGCGGTGTTCGAGCGCCGAGGCGGCAGCGAGGAGGAATATGACTGTCCGTCGGCGGCGGAACAGCCGGTGACCCTGCTGTGCGCGTCGGGGCCGCGAATCGACGTCATGCTGGCGCTGCTCAATCCCTATGTGATCGGCGGCTGGGCCGAAGGGCCTTACGACGTCGCCTTCCCCGTCACGGCGCAAATCCTGGCTGCCCTGAAGCCCGAATATCGCAGCGCTTTCGAGGCGGCGAGCCAGGCGCCCACGCCGGTGCCGGCGGCGAGCCGATGCGCCGGCGCGGACGGACCCGCCAGCTGATCCGCTGCCCTTGGCCGGGAAAACGGACCCGGAGCGTGGTCTCAGCCGCAATGGCTGGGGCGGGGAACCGGCTCGCTGCCGTTGCGCCGGCGCCAGACGCCGTCGGGCAGGCGGTAATATTGGCCCGGGCCGACTCGGCTGGCGAAGATCTGGCAGGCGGTGGCGGCGGCCACCTCCTCGATCGTGGCGCCGCGCTGCGAAGCGAGTTCGGTGTAGCGGGCCCGGCGCTGGATGTTGACCGAGTCGACCTGAGCGCGGACGTCGGCGGCGGCGGACCCGACCAGGCCCATATAGCCGTCGGCCTGCTCGCCGACGACGCCGGAGGCGCGCAGCTGGGCGGCGGCGTCCTGCATCGCATGAGCGTAGGCCGTGCCGCCCGCGACCAGGACGACCCCGAGCAAAGCGGCGACCATCAATTTCATACGGCGGTTCATCAGAACACTCCTGGATTTTGCTGGATCAGCTCCCGGACATCCTCCTGGAGCCGGACGACGACCTCCTGGCGGATGTTGATGTTGAGGTTGATCTCGATCGGACGCTCCGGGGCGGTCACTTCGACGCACCCTCCCAAGCCGGGCAGCGCGGCCGCGGCGACCAGACCCTTTCCGATCCTTCCCATCCTCTTCCGGCTCGCATCGCGGCCTTCTTTCGTCAAGTTCGGCAGCATCATGGCACGGGCTCGCTTTCCTCATCCTGAACGTCGGTGACGGTGGTGTCGCGGTCGCGCAGCAGCCCGGGCAGCACCGCCTGGATGAGCGGCGTCGGGTCGCTGAACGAGCGGGCGGTGGCGAGCAGGGCACGAAACTGGCCCTGGATCCGGATGTTGAACTCGAACGGGATGCGGGCGAGCTGGCCGAACACCCGGCCCGCCACCATGCCGGGCAGGCCGCTTCCGGAGGGCACCGTAGTCAGCTCCGGATCGCGGGCGATGCCGTCGAGATCGATGGTGGTGATGAACTCGCCGTCGAGAGCCCCGTCGAGGGTGAGATCGAAGCGGCTGTAGCGCAGCGACTTGAGGGCGTTGAAGGCGAGGATTCCGTAGGCGCCGAGATCGCGGTCGCTGAGCTCGCCGACGTAGGACAGGGTGCCGCCCGGCGCTCGCGCCTTGAGCTGGCCGCCGACGATGCGCCCGCCGCTCTGGTCGAACTGCATCGGGATCAACCCGTCGAACGTTCCGGTGGCGGCGAGGTTGGAGAATTCCATCTGCTGGATGAAGCGGGCCGCGTCGAGACCGACGACCCGGAAAGTCAGATATTTGGTCGCGGGGCGGCTGAAATCGAGCACGGTCGGCTGGAGCAGCAGCTCGCCGCCGGCGAACGGCCAGTGCCCGCTCTCGATGGCGACGTGGTAGTCGGGGAGCAGCTGATAGCGGACGTCGCCGTCATGGACGTCGATGCCGGCGCGGACCAGGTCGAGCTCGGCGACCTGCCCGGGGGCCGTGGTGAGCCCGAGCAGGTCGGTGAATTCGATCGTCGTGGTCAGGCCTTCGACCGGACCGAAGGGCGCGGCGAGGTTCATGTCGGCGGTGCCGAAGCTGCCCCGGCTGCGGGACCCCCGGGAGTCCCATTCGATGATCCCCTGGCCGGTGACGGTGCCGCTGACCAGCGCGACCACGCCGATGGTGAGGGGGGTCAACGCCTCGGGCTGGAAATCCTCGGTGAAGGCGAGGCCCTGCACGTCGAGCACGGCTGAGCCGGCGCCGGTGCGCAGATGATGGTCGACCGTCCCCTGCGCGACTCGGGTGCCGCTTGCCGGATGGACGAGCAAGCCGGTGGCGCGAATCCGGTTGTCGGCGAGAGCGAGGCGGAAATTCTCGCTCGCCAACGGATGGAAGCGCGCCGGCGCCTGCTCGTCGGCCACGCTCAGGCGCCCTTCGAGCAGGAGGTCCTCGCCTCGCGACCGCCAGCGGCCGGCGCCCTCGCTGAGCAGCAGCGGCACATTCGCGATCTTGCCGGCGAGGCCGGCATAGTCGCCGGCGACGCCGCCGCCGACGAAACGGCCGTCGAGGCTTGCCACGTCGAGCCTGGTCACCGATTGAGCGGCACCGAGCCGCACCGCCAGACCGGCGGCGACGAAACCGTCCAGGCCGACGCGCAACCGGTCGGCGGCGAGCTGGATCGGCGATTCGCCGAGGCGGCCGGCGAAGCGCGGCGAGCGCAGCTCCACTCCCGCCTGAAGCGGGCCGCCTCCCCTCTGCCAGACCAGGGCGGGACCGGCCGGGCAGAGCGGCAGCCGCGAAGGTCCGAGCCGAAGGCCGCCGACCTCCAGCGCCTGGAAGCCCGCGGCGACGCAGCCGTCGCCCACGGCCAGCCCGTCGCGGCCAAACCAGCCGCTCACCGGCAGAGTCAAGCCGGTCACCCGCCCGCCGGAGAAAGGCCCGTCGAGCCGAAGCCGCGTGTCGAAGCTGGTGCGGCCGCCGGGACTGGCGGTGAAGCGGATCCGATCGAGCGCAAGCCGGGCCCCGCCGGCGGCGATCGGCGCGATGCGGCCGACGCCCTCCATCGCCGCGCCCGGCCGGGCCTGGCGCAGAACGAAGCGAGCGTCGGGGAAGCCGCCACCGGAAAGGGCGAAATCCCCGTCGAGGCGCATCATCCCGGCCGGCCAGTAGTAAGTGAGACCCTCGCCGCCGACGGCGAGCAGGCGCGCGCCGCTTCGGCCCGCGAAGCGCAGCTGCTCGAGCCGCAGGGCGCCGAAGCCTCGGCCGTTGACCAGGCGCACTCGCGCGGAAGCGTCGCCGCCGCCGCGCGCGGCTCGGGAGACGGCGTCGGCCAGGGCGACTCCGATCGGCCCGAGCGGCGTCCCCTCGGCGGCCCGCAGCGAACCGGCAAGGGCGTCCGCGTCCTCGCCGCCAAGCGTCAGGTCGGCCAGATCGACATTGCCGTTCAGCGCCAGGTCGCCATGGCGCGGGGAAACGGCATAGTATCCGGCGAAGCGCGTCCGCCCTGCCCGGAACGCGTCGACCGCCGCAGCCGCCGAACGAAGGTCGATCGCTCCCGACGTCCGGCGGGCGTCGCCGGCAAATCCGAGCCGTCCATTGAGGTCGGCCATGCCGTGCGGTCCGGCCTCGAGCCGAGCGGCGCGCACCGCCGCCTCGCCGCGCCACGAATCGAGCGCCGGCGCGAGCGTCGCATCGAGCGCGAAGAGGGAGCGTTGGATGGCGAGATCGCCCCCGCAGCGCAGGTTGGCGATGGCGACGGGCCCGCGCAGGCTGGGGCGCAGATCGTCGACGCGAACGGCGACGCTCGCCTTCGGGCGCGCGATCGCGCACTCGCCGAGGCGCAACTCGCGCGCCACGCCGGCGAGATGCCCGCGAAAGCCGTCGGCGAGGTTGCCGCGACCGGCAAGGCCCAGCGCCACCCGCCCCGCCGGCGTGGCGAGGACGATCGCAGCGTCGGCGACGTCGACGCGCTGGTCGGGCAGCCGGAACGGGAGCCCGGTCGGCGGCGGCAGCAACCGGTCGATCTGACCGAAGCTGATACGGCCGCCCGCCACCCGACCGAACAGGCGCACGCCGCGGGCCGTGATCAACCCGATCCGAGGGCCGCGCAATCCGAGCAGGACCTGCACCTCGACCCGGCGCGCGGTGGCATCCGGGCGGCGCGGATCTCCGATCACGAGATTTTCGAGGATCTGGGTGCGAAAGCCGATCCGCTTCACCTGGTAGGTGGCCTGAACTCCGCGGCGCGCCAGCTCGCGATCGATATAGTCGGTGGCGAGCCGGACGCGGATCAGCCACAAGATGGCGAGCGCGGCGATGAGCAGGACGAGCAGCACCGCCAGGGACCGGCGAAGCGCTCGGCCCCACCGCCGCCGCGGCCTCACGGACTGGATGGGCTGCTCTTCCACGCCTGCCGAATCCGTCCTCTCCAGAGTATCTGCTCCGCTTCGTCCCAACGCCGCGACGACGGCCGCCGTTCGCCTAAAGCCACGGCGCGCCTTAATCCATGATTATGGCGTGACGCCAAGCCGTGGCGGCGATGCCGGCATGAGCGATCCCCGGCCTGGCCAAGCCGCGCCTTCCTCATCGTTTCCGGGCAATTTCAGTCCCCGTCTCGTCGGTTTGCGTAAAGCCCTGGCCGATACTAAGTCTGCGCTCATGGCAGACGCCCCGAATGACGGCAGCGGGCACCGAGCCCGTCTGCGGCAGCGGCTGATCGAGGGCGGCCCCGACGCATTGCTCGACCACGAGCTGGTCGAATATCTGCTCGCGCTGGCGATCCCGCGCCGCGATACCAAGACGCTCGCCAAGAAGCTGATCCGCGATTTCGAAGGGTTCGGCCCGCTGCTGGCCGCCGACGCCGAGGCGATCGTTCGTATCGGCGGAGTCAGCGAGGGCGCGGCGGCCGCGATCAAGATCGCCCAGGCCGCGGCGCTCCGGCTGCTCGAGAAGGGCACGGTCGAGCGGCCCGTGCTCGGCTCCTGGCAGGCGCTGCTCGACTATCTCCACGCCTCGATGGCCCACAATCCGGTCGAAGAGGTGCGAGTTCTCTTCCTCAACGCCAAGAACGTGCTGATTCGAAACGAGCCGATGTGGCGCGGCTCGGTGGACGAGTCGGCGGTCTATATCCGCGAGGTGATGCGCCGGGCGCTCGACTATCATGCCACCGCGATCATCATCGTCCACAACCATCCGAGCGGTGACCCCGCGCCGAGCCAGCAGGACATCCGGCTCACCCGCGACCTTGCCGAGGCCGGCCGGCATCTGCGGATCGCCCTGCACGATCACGTCATCGTCGGCGCCAACGGCCATTCGAGCCTGAGGGGCATGGGGCTGATCTAGCCGATCGCCGGCATCCTGCTTGAAATGCCCTCTCCCTTGGGGGAGAGGGGCCGAAGGCCGGCGCCCACGCCGGTACGGAGCTCGATATGGTCCCCCGCTACGCGCGGCCCCGGATGACGGCGATCTGGGAGCCGGAAAACAGATTCCGCATCTGGTTCGAGATCGAGGCGCACGCGCTCGATGCCATGGCGGAGCTCGGCACCGTGCCCGCCGAGGCCGCCCGCAAGGTCCGGGGATGGTGGGGGGGCGGGCGGCGCATCGATGTGCAGCGCATCGAGCAGATCGAGGCCGTGGTGAAGCACGACGTCATCGCCTTCCTGACCTGGGTCGCCGAGCAAATCGGGCCGGAAGCGCGCTTCCTCCACCAGGGCATGACCAGCTCCGACGTGCTCGACACCTGCCTCGCCGTCCAGCTCAAGCAGGCGACCGAGCTCCTGATCGATGATTTGGAAGCCGTGATGAGCGCTATCGAGCGCCGGGCTCGCGAGCACAAATACACGCCGACGATCGGCCGGAGCCACGGCATCCACGCCGAACCGACGACGTTCGGACTCAAGCTCGCCTTCGCCCATGCCGAGTTCCGCCGCCACTGGTCGAGGCTGGTCGCCGCCTGCACCGACATCGCCACCTGCGCCGTCTCCGGAGCGGTCGGCACCTTCGCCAATGTCGACCCGAGGGTCGAAGCCCATGTCGCGGAGCGGATGGGGCTCAACGTCGAGCCGATCTCGACCCAGGTCATCCCGCGCGACCGCCATGCCATGTTCTTCGCCACCCTGGGCGTGATCGCCGCCTCGATCGAGCGGCTGGCCACCGAGATCCGCCACCTGCAGAGGACCGAGGTGCTCGAGGCCGAGGAGTTCTTCGCCCCCGGCCAGAAGGGCTCCTCGGCGATGCCGCACAAGCGCAATCCGGTGCTGACCGAGAATCTGACCGGCCTTGCCCGAATGGTTCGCGCCTACGTCGCTCCGGCGATGGAGAATGTCGCGCTCTGGCACGAGCGCGACATCAGCCACTCCTCGGTCGAGCGCTTCATCGCCCCGGACGCCACGATCACCCTCGATTTCGCCCTCGCCCGGCTCACCGGAGTGATCGAGAAGCTGGTCGTCTATCCGGAGCGGATGCGGCGGAACCTCGACCGGATGGGCGGCCTCATCCATTCCCAGCGGGTGCTGCTCGCCCTGACCCAGGCCGGAGCGGCGCGGGAGGAGGCTTACGCCCTCGTCCAGCGCAACGCGATGAAGGTGTGGGAGGCGGACGGGAGCCTGTCGCTGCTCGAGCTTCTCAAGCAGGATGCCGAAGTGACGGCGTTGCTCTCGGCCGAGAAGATCGAGGCGCAGTTCGACCTCGACCATCATTACCGGCACGTCGACTCGGTGTTCGAGCGGGTGTTCGGCGGGTCTTAGAGCGTGATCGGGCAGCCTGGCGAAGGCCGGTACCGAGGACGGTCCTTCGATACGCCGTTTCGACTTCGCTCAACGGCTATTCAGGATGAGCGGTCCTGGGAAAGACGATCACGCTCTAGAGCCGGTCCTGCTCATATTGAAGCACTTCGTTCCCCGGCAAAGGCCGGGGTCCAGCGGCGCGAACGAAAGGACTGGGTCCCGGCCTTCGCCGGGACGCGATTCAATTTCAACCGCACCGACTCTAATCGGGCAGGCGGCCGACGTCGCGCCTCAGGCTTCGGTAGACCGCTTCGGTAAAGGCCGCCGGCGAGATGAAATCGGAGTCCCGGCCATGGCCGTCGGCGTGACCCTCGGCGATCAGCTGCTCGAGCGTCCGTCCCATCGCGATGCCTTGGCCGATCCGGTTGCGAAGCGCGATGAGCGTGTCGCGGTCGCGCTCGAGATCGGCGCGGCTGGCGACCGGACCGTGGCCGGGGATGATCACCGTGCGCTCGTTGGCCAAGTCGAGCGCGCGCGACATGGCGGCGATCATGCCGTCGATCGAGCCGCCCGAATCGAGGTCGATGAACGGCAGCATGCCGCGGAAATAGACGTCGCCCATGTGGAGGACGTTGGCCCTGGTCCAGAAGATCAGCGCGTCGCCGTCGGTATGGGCTTCGGCGACGTGGATGACCCGGATGTCGTCGCCGTTGAGGTGGAAGGTGACGCTTTCGCTGAACGTCACGACCGGCAGCGCCCCGGCCGGCGACGGCGGCACGATCTGGGTGCGCACCAGCTGCTCCATCGACATTCGCCGCCGGACGTTGTCGTGGGCGACGACGATCGTGCCGCCGCGGCCGAGATTCTCGTTCCCGCCGGTATGGTCGCCGTGCCAGTGGGTGTTGACGACGAAGCGGACCGGATCGGGATCGATCGCCCTCACCGCGGCGAGGATCGGCTCGGTCATCGGCGCATATTGATCGTCGATCAGGACGTTGCCGTCGGCCCCGTAGGAGAGGCCGACATTGCCGCCGCGGCCGAACAGCACGGCCACTCCCGGGGCGACCCGCTCGACGGTCACCGCCGCCGGCGGCGGCGCCGACTGAGCGATAGCCGGCTCGGCGGCGAGGAGGAGCAAGGCGGCAACGGCGCGAGTCATCAGGATCCCCCTGGGCAGAGCGAAACACGACGCGTCTGGCTTCTAGGCGACCGAGCAGCGCCTTATCTAGAGTGTGATTGGGTGAGCTCGACCCCAACCCGCTCATCCTGAGTAGGGACTGAGCCTGGCGAGGATGGATCGGTGTGGATTGCCCCCGGCAATCCACAGCCATGCCGGGGGCATGGCGAGCCGATCCATTATCGAAGGACGGTCCTTCGATACGCCGTTTCGACAGGCTCAACGGCTACTCAGGATGAGCGGTTCTGGGAAAGTCGATCAGCCTCTAGACGCGACGAAGAGGAGCAGAAGAATGAGCGACCTTTCCGACTTCCCCATCACCCGGCGCTGGCCAGCATCGCATCCCGATCGCCTCCAGCTCTATTCGCTGAACACGCCCAACGGGGTGAAGGTCTCGATCATGCTCGAGGAGACGGGGCTGCCCTACGAGCCGCACCTCGTCGACATCGGCAAGGACGAGAGCCACCTCCCCGAGTTCCTGTCGCTCAACCCGAACGGCAAGATTCCGGCGATCGTCGATCCGGACGGACCGGGCGGAAGGCCGCTCGGCCTGTTCGAATCGGGCGCCATCCTGCTCTACCTCGCCGACAAGACCGGGCTCTTCATTCCGGCCGATCCGGCCCGCCGCTGGGAGACGATCCAGTGGGTCTTCTTCCAGATGGGCGGAGTCGGCCCGATGTTCGGTCAGCTCGGCTATTTCAACCGCTTCGCCGGCAAGGAGATCGAGGACAAGCGCCCGCTCCAGCGCTATGTCGGCGAGGCCAGGCGCCTGCTCGGCGTGCTCGACACCCGTCTCGACGGCCGCGAATGGATGATGGGCGACGACTACAGCATCGCCGACATCTCGCTCCTCGGCTGGGTTCGCAACCTGATCACCTTCTACGGCGCGCGCGAGCTGGTCGACTATGACCGCCTCGAGCACGTCCCCGCCTGGCTCGAGCGCGGCCTGGCGCGGCCGGCGGTCAAGCGCGGGCTGGAGATACCCAAACGCGGCTGATCGGGGACCGTCAGGGCAATTCCGGCCTGCCTGGGGCGAAGCCGACGGAGCGCGAAAAAAGCGGGCGCCAACCCATTACGGCCCCGTTACAGGCTCCGAAAATTCATGTATGGAGGACCCTCCATCGAAAAGGGGGATAAGAAGCATGAGGAAGCTTTGCTTGAGCGGCGCGCTCGTTGCCGGCGCGTTGCTGATCGCGGGTTGCGGGGGGACCGAGGAGAAAGCGGCGGAGGCCAATGACAGCGCCAACGCGGCCGCGCCCGCCGAGGAAGCCGCCGCAGCCGAGGAGGGGACGAACGAGGCGATGCCCGCCGAAGAGGGCGGCGACGCCGCCGCGGCCGCCGGCTCGCAGCAGGATTTCACCATCGTCAACAATACCGGCCGGACGCTGATGACCCTCAACGTCTCGCCCAATGACGAGAATGAATGGGGCCCCGACATTCTCGGCGCCGACACGCTCGCCAATGGCGGCAGCGGCCAGGTGACCTTCGCCCGCGGCAACGACCAGTGCCTGTGGGACCTTCGCGCCACGTTCGACGACGGCCAGTCCGGCGACTGGCGCGGAGTCAATCTGTGCGAGACGACGACCGTGACGCTTACCCCGGCCTGACCCTGCAGGCCGGAAACGGGGGGGGCTCCGCGACCCTGAGGGGTGGCGGAGCCTCTTTTTCGCCGCGGCTCGCCGAAGGCGCGCGTGGCTTGGATCGTCACCCCCGACCTAAACCGTTCGTCACCCCGAACGTGATCCTTCGTCACTCCGGACTTGATCGGGGTCCACCTTCTTGCGGGGGTTCGACCCAAGGCGCGAAGGAAGGTGGATGCCGGATCAAGTCCGGCATGACCGGATAGGGCGGGGCGCGGAGCTGTAGGGCCCTGAATCTCCTCCCCCGAAGGGGGACGGTAGCGGTTGCGTGCGTTGAGGGTGAACCAGCGGGGGCCGTAACCCCTCACCCCGACCCTCTCCCTGTGGGAGAGGGGGTGGGCGGCGCGGGTCGCGGAGTACGGGCGTGACTTCGGCGGTCGGGGCGAAGGAAGGTGGATGCCGGATCAAGTCCGGCATGACGTTAGCTCAGGGCAAGTCGGCCCGGGGGGTCCGGCTTGCGGTCGAATGACGAGGACCGGCGCGTGCGGACCGGATCGGACGCGGTCAGCCGCCGAGGGCGGACTTGAGCTTCTGGAAGAAGCCTTGCGAGGCGGGGCATTCGTCGCCGGTCTCGGTCTCGCGGAACTGCTCGAGCAGCTCCTTCTGGCGGGAGGAAAGCCGGGTCGGGGTCTCGACCTCGACCTGGATGATCATGTCGCCATAGCCGCGGCCGCCGACCGCGGGCATGCCGGCGCCGCGCTGGCGCAGCTGCTTGCCCGACTGGATCCCCGCCGGGATCCGGATCTGATGCTTCTGCCGGTCCAGCCCGGGCACCTCGATGCAGCCGCCGAGAGCGGCGGTGGTGAAGCTGACCGGACAGCGCGCGATCAGGGTCGTGCCCTCGCGCTGGAAGATCGGGTGCCGGGCGAGGTGGATGAAGATGTAGAGGTCGCCCGGCGGGCCGCCGCGAACGCCTGCTTCGCCTTCGCCCGCGAGGCGGATTCGGGTGCCCTCGTCGACTCCGGCCGGGATGTTGACGGTCAGCGACTTGCGTTTCTGGACGCGACCGTCGCCCCGGCAGGCGGGACAGGGATCCCCGATCACCTGGCCGACTCCGCGGCAGCTCGGACAGGTCTGCTCGACGACGAAGAAGCCCTGCCGGGCGCGGACCTGACCGCGGCCGTTGCACATGGTGCAGCCGCGCGCCGAAGTGCCGGCCTTGGCGCCGCTTCCGGCGCACGGCTCGCAGGCGGCGCTGGTGTCGACCTGAAGCTCGACCTCGCGCCCGGAATAGGCGTCCTCGAGCTTGATCTCGAGGTCGTAGCGAAGGTCCGAGCCGCGCAGCACGTTGCGCCGGCGGTCGCCCTGGTTGCCGTTGACGAACTCGCCGAAGATGTTGTCGAAAATGTCGGCGAACGATCCGAAGTCCTGGGCGCCGCCGCCGCTGCCGTTGCCGCCGAACCCGCCGTTCCTGAAGGCGGCATGGCCGAAGCGGTCGTAGGCGGCGCGCTTCTGCGGGTCCTTCAGGCAGTCATAGGCCTCGCTGATCGCCTTGAACTTCGCCTCGGCATCGCGGCAGCCGCCGTTGCGGTCGGGATGGCATTCCATCGCCAGCTTGCGATAGGCGGATTTGATGGCCCGGTCGTCGGCATCGCGAGGCACCTGGAGCAGCGAATAATAATCGGTCTCAGTCATGAATCCCTCGCCCCTTCAGGGGAGAGGGAAGAGCCGCGCAGCGGCGAAGGGAGAGGAGCAGCGATCGATCACAATCCACGGCGCTCATCTCTCCCGTCTCCCCCTCTCCCCGACCCTCTCCCCTGAAGGGAGAGGGAGGGAGATCAGCCCTTCTGGTCTTCGTCGACCTCGGAGAATTCGGCGTCGACGACCTCCTCGCCGCCATCGGCGTCGCTGCCCTGGGCGGCTTCGGCGCCGGCGTCGGCCGGGGAAGCCGCCGATGCCTGCTCCTTCTCGTAGATCGCCTGGCCCATCTTCATCGCCACCTGAGCGAGCGCCTGCGCCTTCGCCTTGATCGTCTCGGTGTCGCCGCCTTCGACGGCGGTCTTCGCCTCCTGGACGGCCGCCTCGATCTCGGCCTTGAGCGAAGCATCGATCTTGTCGCCATGCTCGCGCAGCTGCTGCTCGGTCGAATGGATCAGGCTTTCCGCATTGTTCTTCGCCTCGGCGGAATCGCGACGCTTCTTGTCCTCTTCGGCGAACTGCTCGGCCTCGTTGACCATCTTCTCGATGTCGGCGTCGGAAAGGCCGCCCGACGCCTGGATGCGGATCTGCTGCTCCTTGCCGGTGCCCTTGTCCTTGGCCGAGACGTTGACGATGCCGTTGGCGTCGATGTCGAAGGTGACCTCGACCTGAGGCACGCCGCGCGGCGCCGGCGGGATTCCGACGAGGTCGAACTGGCCGAGCAATTTATTGTCGGTCGCCATCTCGCGCTCGCCCTGGAAGACGCGGATGGTGACCGCGTTCTGATTGTCCTCGGCGGTCGAGAAGGTCTGAGTCTTCTTGCTCGGGATCGTGGTGTTGCGGTCGATCATCCGGGTGAAGACTCCGCCCAGGGTCTCGATGCCCAGCGACAGCGGGGTCACGTCGAGGAGAAGGACGTCCTTGACCTCGCCCTGCAGGACGCCGGCCTGGATCGCGGCGCCCATGGCGACGACCTCGTCGGGGTTGACGCCCGTGTGCGGCTCCTTGCCGAAGAAGTCCTTCACCGTGTCGCGGACCTTGGGCATCCGGGTCATGCCGCCGACCAGCACGACCTCGTCGATGTCCGCGGCCTTGACGCCGGCATCGGCGAGCGCCTTCTTGCAGGGCTCGAGGGTGCGCTTGATCAGGTCGGCGACGATCCGCTCGAGATCGGAGCGGCTGATGCTCTCGACGAGGTGGAGCGGGGTCGAGCTGCCGCCTTCCATGCGGGCGGTGATGAAGGGGAGGTTGACCTCGGTGGTCTGGGCGGAGCTCAGCTCGATCTTCGCCTTCTCGGCGGCTTCCTTGAGCCGCTGCAGAGCGAGCCGGTCGTTGCGGAGGTCGATATTCTCCTTCGCCTTGAACTTGTCGGCCAGGTAGTCGACGAGCTTGGCGTCGAAATCCTCGCCGCCCAGAAAGGTGTCGCCGTTGGTCGACTTCACCTCGAAGACGCCGTCGCCGATCTCGAGGATCGAGATGTCGAACGTGCCGCCGCCGAGATCGTAGACGGCGATCGTCTTGCCGTCCTGCTTGTCGAGCCCGTAAGCGAGCGCGGCCGCGGTCGGCTCGTTGATGATGCGAAGGACCTCGAGGCCGGCGATCTGGCCGGCATCCTTGGTCGCCTGGCGCTGGGCGTCGTTGAAATAAGCCGGGACCGTGATCACCGCCTGGGTGACGGTCTCGCCGAGATAGGCCTCCGCGGTCTCCTTCATCTTCTGCAGGGTGAAGGCGCTGATCTGCGAGGGCGAATAATCCTTGCCGCCGGCATTGACCCAGGCGTCGCCGTTGGGGCCGCGGGTGATCTTGTAGGGGACGAGCTCCGTGTCCTTCTTGGTGATGGGATCGTCGAAGCGGCGGCCGATCAGGCGCTTGACCGCGAAGATGGTGTTGTCGGGATTGGTGACCGCCTGGCGCTTGGCCGGCTGGCCGATCAGACGTTCGCCGTCCTTGGTGAAAGCGACGACGGAGGGGGTGGTGCGCGCCCCTTCGCTATTCTCGATGACCTTCGGCTTGCCGCCTTCCATGACGGCGACCGCGCTGTTGGTGGTGCCGAGATCGATGCCGATCACTCTTGCCATGTTCAAACCTCTTATGCCCCAAACAATATCGACGCACCCGCTTGTCCCATGTCGGCGACGCGCAGGTGTTTCGGAGGCGATATAGGAGGCGAATTTGTTGCGACAAGAAGCGGCCCCGCCTAAGGACGCGGCCCGTGCTCAAGTGGACCATCTTCGTCATCGGGCTGATCGTGCTGGGTTATGTCGTCGGTTGGCAGAGCCTCGAGCCGAGGGCCGAAGTCGACAGAGCGTGGGTGCGGCTGCCGGCCGTCCCGGGGCGGCCGGCGGCCGGCTACCTGACGATCCGGGCGAACGGGTCGGAAACGCTGCTCGCGGTCGCCTCGCCGTCGGCCGAGCGGATCGAGATCCACAACAGCCTGACCGAAAACGGGCGGACCCGGATGGTGCGCCTGAACGCCGTCGAGACCATCGGCTCGCGCCCGCTCGTCTTGAGTCCCGGTCAGACCCACCTGATGCTGTTCGGCCTCAATGAGGATTTGAGGCCCGGGCAGGAGATCGCGCTCACCTTCAGGTTCCGGGACGCGCCGCCGGCGACGACGCGCGCCCGGCTGGTCGCGGCCGGCGAGGCCGAGCCGGAGAATGTCGGCTACTGACGGGCCGTGATCAGGCGGCGTTCTGATGCGCCGCGTGGACCGCCTCGAGCATCGCGTCCTGCTTCAGCTTCCTGGCGACGAACGCCTCGCCGCCGGCGGTCTCGTGGAACAGGTCGAGAGTCGCCAGCTCCTCCTCGCTGACCGGCTGGATGGCGATATCGGTGTAGTTGTAGCGCTCGGGATCGGCCTCGACCTTCCTGACGATGCGGGCGGCGTTGCGGTACATCCGCCAGTAGCGCCAGGCCTTGCCGGCCGTCTCCAGAGCATATTTGAGCTCGAACAGGACCGGCAGCTCGCGCTTGAAGCCGGGCCGCCGCGACTTGCGGCGCTTGCGCCGGAGGACTCCGCCTTCCATGGCGTGGAGGCCCTCGACCTCCCACAGCATCTTGAATTCGTTCATATACTGGACCGCCTTCTTCGGGCGGCCGCCCTGGCGGACGGCGTGGCGACGGGCGACCCGCTCCATATGCTCGTCGTTGAACCAGAGCTTCCAGCAATCGTGATAGGCGGCCTCCCACTCGGCGTCGGACATTCGCGGATGGCGGCTGACGCGGTGGTGGAGGTTGTACTTGTTGAGGTCGGGATCCATCCACTCGCCCGCCTCGAGCATCTTCTTGTGGTCCTCCGACCCGGGCAGGGGGGTGAGGAAAGCGATCTGGAGGACGTCGACGGGGAGCTCGCGCTTGATGATCTCGATGTCGCGGACGATCGATTCGCGCGTGTCGCCCGGGAAGCCGAGGATGTAGCCGGCGAACAGGAAGGCGCCGCGGTTGCGCCACTCCTGGAGCATGTAGCGATAGTCGGTGATCTTGTTCTGGTTCTTCTTGGCCGCGACGAGGTTGTCGGGGTTGATGTTCTCGAGGCCGATGAAGACCCGCATCGCCCCGGCCCGCATCGCCTTGTCGATGAAGTTGGGGATCTTGTGGCAGAGCGTGTCGACCTGGATGGTGAGGTTCGCCTTGATCCCCTCCTCCTCGCGAAGCTTGATCAGCCGGTCGAAGAATTCCTCCCAGCGGCGGTTGCGGGCGAGATTGTCGTCGGTGATGAAGAAGGCCTTGATCCCCTGCGCGTGATTCTCGCGCATGATCGCCTCGAGATCGTCGGCGGTTCGGAACCGGCTCTTGCGGCCCTGGACGTTGATGATGGTGCAGAAGCTGCACTGGAACGGGCAGCCGCGGCCGAGATCGAAGCTCGACCAGCTCTGCGAATTCTTCCTCAGAGCGTCCGGCGGAAGCACCGGCAGCGGCGCCCCCTCCAGGCCGGGCAGATCCTTCAGATAATTGTAGACCGGCTTCAAGCGATCGTTCCAGGCGTCGCGGAGCACCTCGTCGAGGCGGCCCTCCTCGCATTCGCCGGCGAACAGCGAGCAGCCGATGTCGAGCGCGGCCTGGATCTCGGCCGGGAGCGCCTTGAGCATCGAGATGCAGCCCGAAATGTGGAAGCCGCCGATCATCACCGGAAGTCCGAGGGCGCGGAACTCGCGCGCCAGATCGAGGGCGTGGTCGTACTGGTTCGACTGGACCCCGACGAGCCCGATCAAGGCCCTGGCGCCGCGGCGCCGCAGGTCGCGAGCGATCCGCGCGGGAACGATGTGGGTGTTGGTCTCGTCGATCGTGACGAGGTTGATCTTGACGTCAGGCCCGAGGACCTGCCGGGCGACGCTGTCGCGGGCGATGCCGTTGATCGCGGCCAGCGAGTTGGACGGGATCAGGGTCCGCCACCAGACGATGGGATAGCCGTCGTCGTCATAATGCGACGGCTTGATCATCACGAAGTCGAATTCCTCGGCCTGTGTCTGCATGGACGCCCTCCGCGCCCCTCCATAGCGGCATTCGGATCAGAGACATAGAGGGGTAGCCGAAGCCGAAGCCACCCCGCTGATGTAACTTTATCACATTGATGCTTGACGGGAAGGCGCAATGTCATCAGCCTGTCCGGGGTCAGGCTTGGAAGGCGAACCCGATGCTGTTTGTGCGTACTCCCTCGGCCCCGCTCATCCTGCTGGTCCTGCTGTTTCTGGCTCTCGCGCCCTCCCCCTCGCCGGCGGCCGAGGTGAATCCGGCCCTCACCGCGCGAGTCCAGGGCGTCGCCAGCGACTCCGCGCAGAGCCGGGCGCTCGAGATCGAATCGCTGGAGATGAGGGTAAGGCTGTACGGAAACGTTGCCGAGACCACGATCACCGCCAAGTTCGCCAATCCCGGCCAGCAGGTGCTGGAGGGCGACTTCACCCTGATCATGCCGACCGGCTCGGTTGTCACCGGCTACGCGCTCGACATCGGCGACCGCCTGGTCGACGGCGTCCTCGTCGACCAGCGCCAAGGGCGGATCGCCTACGAGGCTCGGGTCCGCGCGGGCATCGACCCGGGCCTCGCCGAGGTCAGCCGCGACAATCTGTTCAGGACCCGCATCTTTCCGATCTTCCCGGGCTCCGGGCGGACGGTGCGCCTGCAATTCGCTACTCCGCTCGACCCGCGTGCCGGCTACGTCCTGCCCATCGCCAACGGCGCGCGCATCGGCGCCTTTTCCCTCTCGATCGAGGCGAGCGGCCTCGAACGCGCGCCCGAGCTGGGGCTGCCGCAGGGCGTGGAAGGCCGATGGATGCGCGCGAACGGCGCCTGGCGGCTCGACGCGACGGAGCGCGACGTGCGGCTCGACGGCGACCTGTCGATCGCCGCCGCGCGCCCGGCCGAGCCCCTCCTCGTCAGCAGGCACCCCAATGGCGAGCACTTCTTCCAGATCGCCGACACGGCCCGCGCTCCGGGCGGCGCGGCAGCGCCGGTGCGCAGCGTCGCCATCCTCTGGGACCGGTCGCTGTCGCGCGCCGACGACGATCTCGACGAAGAGCTTTCGATCCTCACCCAATATCTCGAGCAGGTGCGGCCGGCGTCGATCGACCTCATCCTGTTCGACAGCGGCGGCGCCGAGCGGCTCAGGCTCCCCAATTCGGCGGCCGTCGCCGCCCGGCTCCGCGAGGTCCGGTATCGCGGGGCGACCAGCCTTGCCGTTCTCGCCGAACAGCAGCTCGCCGGAATCGACGCCTGCCTGCTCTTTTCCGACGGCCTCGTCACGATCGACCGGCGCGACGCCTTCCGCACCGACTGCCCGCTATTCGCCTTGTCCAGCGCCGGCGACGCCGACCGCCCCTATCTCGCGTCGCTCGCCGCCGCGTCGGGAGGGGAAGCCTATGACCTGGCCGTTCGCGCGGCCGGCGAAATCCTGACCCGGCTGACTCGGCGCGTTCCGCGCATCGTGCGAGTGCGCTCGAGCGGAGGCGCCGCGATCGATTACACGCTCCTCGACGGGGGCGAATATGGCTGGCGGCTGGTCGGGCCGATGCCGGCCACGGGCGACGTGGTCGTCAGCCTCGCCGGCCTTGGCGACAGCATCGTCGAGCGCCTCTATTCCGCCCGCTCCACCCCGGTCGAGTCGGCAGGGGCAGCGGCGCTTTGGGCGGCCGACCGGGTCGCGGTCCGCGCCGCCGACGACGAGCGCGACCGCGATGCGCTGGTCGATTTCTCGCGGCGCTATTCGGTGGCGAGTCCCGACGTCTCCTTCGTCGTGCTCGAGACCGGGCGCGATTATGCGACGGCCCGCTTCGCTCCGCCGGCCAATCTGCCGCCCGAGCTCATCCAGGAATATCGAACCGTCCGGGCGAGCCTGGAGGAGAATGAGAAGCAGCTCCGAAGCCAGCGGCTTCAGCTCATTCTGGCCCAGTGGGAGGAAATGCGGCATTGGTGGTCGGCTCGGTTCGATCCGCGGGCGCGGCTCCAGCGCGACGACGACCTGCCGACGACCATCCAGGGCCCGGTCGTGGTGCAGGTCCCGGCTCCACCGCCGCCCCCGCCGCCGCCGCCGCCGCCGCCGCCGCCGCCGTCCACGACTTCGCCGGTTCAGGAGGAGGGCGCGGTCAGCGGCCAGAATTTCGATCAGATCATGGTCACCGGAAGCAGCGCCGGGGGGGCCGATGCCGCCAGCGGAACCCAAGGAGGCCGGCCGCGCGGGACGATCGCGGTTGCACCCTGGGCGCCCAACCGGCCCTATCTCGCGGCGCTCGACTCGGCGGCCGCCGCCGATCGCGACCGGGTGTTCGCCGCCGAGCAGGCCAAGCACGGCGCCCTTCCCGCTTTCTGGCTCGACGTCGCCGACTGGGCGTTCCGGCGCGGCCGGCGCGCCGAAGCCTTGGCGATGCTGCTCTCCGCGCTCGAACTGCCGACGCGCAACAACCGGACTCTGTCCATCGTCGCCGACCGGCTGATTCGCTACGGCGAGATCGACCGCGCCATCTATCTCTACGAGCGCCTGCTCGCGGCCGAGGACGACCGCCCGCAGCCGCGCCGTTCGCTTGCGCTGGCGCTGGCGGCGCGCGCCCGGGGAGCGCCGCCCGAGCAGGCGCGGGCCGACCTGGCCCGCGCTTTGTCCCTGCTCACCGAAGTGGTGATGACGCCTTGGGATCCGGCCTATGACGGCGTCGAGATGATCTCGCTGGTCGAGGCCAATCGGCTGATCCCCCGCTACCGGGCGCTGGGCGGCGACCAGATCAACCTGGATCCACGGCTGGTCGCCCTTCTCGACGTCGACTTCAGGGTCGTGATCGAATGGGGCAGCGAGGCGACCGACGTCGACCTGTGGGTCGACGAGCCTAGCGGGGAGCGGGCGATCTACCACAATCCGAGGACCCGGATCGGCGGCCGGCTGTCCAACGACATGACCCAGGGCTTTGGGCCGGAGGAATATATGGTCCGGCGGGCGCCGGCCGGGACGTTCGAGGTGCGCGCCAACATCTTCTCGTCCGACCGGCTGGACCCCAATGGCGCTCAGCGAGTCTCGGCACGGCTGATCCGCGATTTCGGCCGTGAGACCGAGCGCGAGGAAGTCGTGGACATCGAATTGCTGCCCGACGATCCGACGCGCGAGCGCCTGGTCGGCAGGGCCCGGTTCGGAGCGCCGGATTAGGCTTCGGGTTCGGCGGTGCGCCCCCTATAAGGGCGGGGGAGGAAATGCGATGGAAGCACCGCTCGATACATTCCGCTCGTCCACTTCGGGCTGGCTGCTCGGCACGCTGGCGGGCTGGGGCACGCTGCTGCTGATTCCGATCGGAGTCGTTCTCGCCGTCGCCGATGTCGGGGCCGGCCTTTATCCGCTCGTGCTGGTCGGGGTCAGCCTCGCCATCATCCTGGTCAAGTGGGTCCAGAATCTCGCCGCCACCTTCGCGATCACCGAGGAACGGCTGATCATACGCCGAGGCATCATCTTCAAGAGCGTCGACGAGATCGAGCTCTACCGGGTCAAGGACGTCCGGCTCGATTTCACCCTGATCAACCAGATGGCGAATATCGGCACCTTGTGCATCAGCTCCAGCGACGAGACGACGCGCAGCGGCGATCTCGTCATGCGTCACGTCCAGAGCGCGCAGGACCGGCGCGAGCAGCTCAGGCGGCTGGTCGACACCGCGCGCCAGAAACGCCGGGTCCGCGAAATCGACATGGTGCACGAGGACATCTAGCTCCTACCCGGTCACGGATCAGGAACTACGCTTATCCTGCTGGCGGGGAAGCTGGATTAGAACGGGCCGTCATGGGATCCTGAATGCGTTCATGAAATCTCGCTGCGTGACAATGGCGCGCCGTCCCACCCTCGATCTCAGGTCCCTCAGCGACGTGTTTGTGCACGAGCCGAATGGGCGATCCCGCCAAGCCCTCTCGACTGAAAAGAGTGGCCTGAGCCGTTCGTTCATCAGGTACATGCAACTGATTTCGTTCCTCTCCCCAGCCAGGGAAACCAGAAGCGTTCCAACTGGAGCCCCTTCGGGGAGCGCGGAATTGGCGAGCCTTTGGCGTCTGGCAATGAGATCAACCATGATATCGGCGATCCGCAATGCGGCCCTTGACGCTGGCCCATAGTGTTTGCGCCGGATGAACGAAACGACTTGCAGATGCGCGCTTTCGAGCGGTTCGATGACGCTCGCTTCAAACGCTGAAGTCCGCCTGACAGCATCCATTCTCGCTTGCAAAGCCGAGATGATGCGGCGGTCGTTGGCGTCTTGCGCTGGCGCGCCAACCGAGGAAAATCCCAGCGCCAAGGCGAGGACGGCGCGTGACAAGTACACACAGCCGAGCATCGGTAGTCCCCTAGTCGAATTCACCAGCCGGCCAGCCATAGACCCCCCTCCCATATTGCCTAATACCGTGTCTATTCCGGTTACTCTGCTCGCAACCGCTGTGCGAGCCTCTCCTCGATCGCCCGGTAGGCGGAGCGGCCGCGGGGCGGGTCGTCGCCGTTGCCGGTGGCGAAATAGGCGATGCCGGTGCCGCGGCGATGGTCGACCCACAGGCCGGCACGCAGACCGTAAGCGTCGCCGGCATGGCCGCTGACCTTCCTGCCGTCGCCGAACAGGTCGTCGCGGCAGCCGGGACGCGCCTCAGGCAGACTCTGCACGGCGAGGCCGTAGGCGCAGTAGAAGCCGCCAGCCGAGTCGCCGTTGCTCCCGCCGGCGCCGGAGCCGGGGTCGAACCGCCATTGCGCGGCGAGCATCGCGGCGACGCTTCGGGCGGAGAGGAAGCGGGTACCGCGATGGCGGCCCCCATCGAGCAGCATCCGGCCGATGACGGTGAGATCGCGGACCGAGATGCGAAGGCCGCCTTGCGGCGAGAAGAGCGCGCCGTTGCTGCCCGGCCGATAGTCCCAAAGCTCACACGCCCGCCCGGCCGGAACTCGCACCGGGCAGGGCGGCCGCCGGCCGCCGAGATCGTCGCGGATCGCGGTGCCATCGGGCCGATACAGAACCACCGCCCGGGCGACGGCTGCGTCGCTGCAGGTCGTCCAGTTGAAACAGGCGTCGAGGCCGAGCGGCGACAGCACGAGCCGGGCCATCAGGCGATCGAAGCGCTCGCCGGTCGAGCGCTCCATCACGGCGGCGACCACCGGGAAATTCAGGTTGGCATAGCGGAAGAAGGCGCCCGGCGGACGATCGGCGTCGAAGGCGGCCCGATCGGCCAAGGCGGTGCGCAAGTCGGTGCCGAGGGGAAGGACGAAGTCGATCCCGTCCCTGAGGGAGGCACGGTGGGAAAGAAGCAGCCTGAGCGTGATCGCCCGGTCCGGAAAGGCCGGGTTGCGGAGCGGCCAGCCGAGCGTTGCGGAGACGTCCGTGTC
The DNA here is from genome assembly GCA_035563315.1 of Allosphingosinicella sp. GTDB lineage: Bacteria > Pseudomonadota > Alphaproteobacteria > Sphingomonadales > Sphingomonadaceae > Allosphingosinicella. The sequence goes on from DATMVG010000090.1 coordinate 25,278, forward strand.
GAGGTCCAGGCGCCCTTCCTCCACCAGCCGCATAACGCCGAGCGCCACGACCAGCTTCGTGATCGACGCGATCCGGACCGGATCGTCGATGGTCAGCGCCCGGCCCCGGGAGCGATCGGCGAGGCCTGACGCCCCGGAAGCGATGATGCCGCCGCGGTCGAAGGTCGCCCAGGCGAAAGCCGGAGACGGAGCCTGCCCCCATGCGGGGCCCGCCCAGGCGGCGAGCAGAACAGCTAGGATGAGGCGCCGAGCCATGCAGCGATCGTCATCCCCGCAAGAGCGGGAATCCAGCTTTTTTCGATTGGCGCGGCTAGCCCTTGCGGGCCACCCCGACCAAAGCCGGGCGAAGAAGGCGGTCCTTGATGGTGTAGCCGGACTGCATCTCCTGCACGATCGTGCCGGGCTCCTCGTCGCTCGGCACCTCGATCATCGCCTGGTGGAAGTGCGGGTCGAGCTTCTTGCCCATCGCCTCGACGCGGCTGATGCCGTGGCGCTGGAACACCGATTCGAGCTCGCGGCCGGTGACCTCGATGCCGGCGACCAGCGGCTTCATCCGTTCGTCCTCGCGCAGCTCGTCGGGGATGGCCGCCAGCGCGCGCTCCAGATTGTCCTTCACGCTCAGCATGTCGCGGGCGAAGGCGGTGGCGGCATATTGGGCCGCGTTGACCTTCTCCTGCTCGAGCCGCCGGCGGACGTTCTGGGTCTCGGCCTGGGCGTAGAGGACGTGCTGACGCACCTCCTCGAGCTCCTTCTCGAGCTCGCCCAGGCGATCGAGGTTGAACTCCTCGCCGGCCTCGGCGCCTTCCTCCACTTCGCTGTTCGGGTCTTCGTCCATGCCAAGAATCTCGATTACGCCTGAGCGATGAAATCCACCAATGGGAGCCACCCGCCCATAGTTCAACCGCGCCGGTCCGATAACCCCTGCCGCGGCCGCATCCTAGCCGTCGCCGCCGCCCAGGCGCGTCGATGACCGACGGGTCCGGCAATTCGAACAGCGCATTCTCCGGTCCGACGAAAAAGTCTTCGGTTCGCCGGCGCGGGCGGGTTGCGATTCCCGCACCCAGTCCTGCACAGCGTCATTTGCGCGCAGCCCGGTCGGCCGGATCTCCGGGGCGGCTCTTCCAGCGGGCAAATTCCCAATATCGGTCCAGCGCCATTTGGCGCTCGGGCTCGCAGGGACGATCCTCCCCGCCCAGGCGGATGAGCGGATATTCGGCGCGCCAGCCCCGGGGCAGCTCCTTCCAATAGACAGGCCGCCAAGGCTCGAGGAGGGTGAATTCGATTTCGCGCGGGTCCCAGCGGAAGCGCTCCCGGCCCAGGCCCGTATGGCTTATCGCTTCGAACAGCCTGGCTTCGCCGGCAGCTTCCATGACGCACTCGTCCGGGTCGATCCCGTAGGCGATGCCGTGGAATCGGCTCCAGTCCGGCTCCGCGATCTTCTCCCATTCGAGGCCGCCGGTTGGGGTCAGGCCGTAGGCGAATCCGGCGAAATAATGGGGCCTCGCGACCTTGTCCGGCGGCGGATTCAGCATGGCCGCGAGCTCGCCGTCAGAGGGTGGAGAGAGCGGCTCGCCGCTCTCACGGGCGAAAATCGAAATCAGACCCGAATCGAGCAGCCTTCGCATGCGCCGGGCGACTTCATCGCCGCTCAGGCCATGGCTCTTGCGACTGAGTATCTCGCCCACATTGGGAGCGCAGGGCCAATCCATGGGCAGCATGAATTCCGCTGCCGCATCCAGGAACCAGAAATCCTTGAGGTCCACTCGGGTACCGGCCCATCGGCCGGGGCTGTGGGAAGAGGCGGCAGCCTAGTCGACGGAGGAGGCGAAGGCAAGCTCGCCGGCCAGCCACCGATGGCCCGGCCTGTCGTTTCTTCCGGTCGTTCAGGCCAGCAATCTCGATAACGCCTTGGCGGTGAAATCGACCATCGGAACCACCCGCGCATAGTTGAGCCGAGTCGGTCCGATCACTCCGACCACGCCGACGACCTTGCCGTCCTGGCCGCGATAGGGCGCGGCGATGACCGACGAACCCGACAGAGCGAACAGCTCGTTCTCCGACCCGATGAAGATCTTCATCGCCTCGCCGGCGCGGGCGCGGTCGAGCAAGCGGGCAATCTCCTCCTTGCCTTCGAGCTCGTCGAGCAGCTGGCGGATTCGCTCGAGGTCGGCGGCGGCGGTCTCGTCGATGAGATTGGCCTGCCCGCGCACGATCAGCACCGGCCGGCGGGCGCCGTCCTCGGACCAGACGGCGAGCCCGCGCGCGACCAGCTCGCGAGCGGCGCGGTCGAGCGCGGCCTGGCCTGCCTCGATCTCGCTCGCCAGCCTGGCCTGGGCCTCGCGCAGAGTCAGACCGGAGAGGCGGGCGCTGACATAATTGCCGACCTCGCTCAGCGTCGATGCGGTCACGCCGGCCGGCAGATCGAGGACGCGGTTCTCGACGCTGCCGTCGCTGCCGACCACGACCGCCACGGCCCGGCGCGGCGACAGCGGCACGAAGGCCAGCTGCTTCAGCACCGGCTCCTCCTTGGGCACGAGCACGATACCGGCGCAGGCCGAAAGCCCGGACAGGGCGGCGGTGGCGTTGCTGATCGCCTCCTCGATCGGACCGCCGCGGTCGATCAAAGCCTCGATCGCAACCTGGTCCTCGCGCCGCGGCTGGCCGACCTGCATGATCGCATCGACGAACAGCCGAAGCCCCGATTCGGTGGGAACTCGCCCCGCCGACGTGTGCGGAGCGGCGAGCAGCCCCGATTCCTCCAGGTCCTGCATGACGTTGCGGATCGACGCCGGCGACAGATTGAGCGCGGAGGTGCGCGAGATGGTCCGCGACCCGACCGGATGGCCGGTGTCGAGATAGGCCTCGACGACGAGCCGGAAGACGTCGCGGGCGCGATCGCTCATCTCGTGGATGCTTCCGGTCATGGGGGCGATGTAATGAATTCCGGCCGGGCCCGAAAGCTCGCGCCCTATTCGGGGCTCAGTCGTCCTGGCTGATCAGCTCGGCGATGGGCAGAAGCGACGGGACGGCGTCGAGGCGCTCGGCGATGGCGCGGTTCTTCTCCATGTCGCAGCCATGGTAGAAATAGAGCTGCTGGCGGCCGGCCGGCATGTCCCAGGTCACCTCGGCCGAAGGAAGGTCGGTGGCCATCGCCTCGCAGGCATCGCCGGAATAGCGCATCTCGGCGCCCGCCGGCCGGATCGGCTCGAGGTGGGCGACGAGCGCGCGAAACCGGTCCGGGGCGATGCGGAACGGCCGCTCGCCCTCGACCGCGGTGAAGCGCCGGCCTTCGAAGACCCCGCGGCCGTCGGCGCTGACGGTGACCCGGTAGACCGGGCAGGCGCCGAAGCAGGGGCCTGTCTCGTAGCTGATGCTGGCCGGCGCCGGCCCGGGAGCGCCCTCAGTCGCCGTCGCGCAGCCGGCGAGGGCGGCAAGCGCCACGATCGGTCCGATTCCCAGGCTTCGCATCGCGCCTTCTCCTCGCTTCGCCCCTTGCGACTGGACCGCTGAACGGCGGCTGTCTAAAGCCGCCGCTTCAACGCTCGAGGAGCCGAACTCATGCGCCCGTCCGGCCGCGCCCCCGATCAGATGCGCGCCATCGCCATGGAGGCGGGCTTCAGCCGTCACGCGGAGGGGAGCTGCCTGGTGAGCTTCGGCGACACCCGGGTTCTGTGCACGGCCTCGGTCGAGACGTCGCTCCCCGCCTGGCTGCGCGGCAAGGGCCGCGGCTGGGTGACCGCCGAATATGGCATGTTGCCGCGAGCGACCCACAGCCGCGGCCGGCGCGAGGCCGCCGGCGGCAAGCAGAGCGGCCGCACCCAGGAGATCCAGCGCCTGATCGGCCGCTCGCTGCGCGCCGTCGTCGACATGGAGGCGTTGGGCGAACGCCAGGTCACCTTGGACTGCGACGTCATCCAGGCCGACGGCGGCACCCGAACCGCCGCCATTTCCGGCGCCTGGGTGGCGCTTCGCCTCGCCGTCGACCGGCTCGCGGCGCAAAAGCTCATCGAGCGCGATCCGATCCGGCAGAAAGTGGCGGCGGTAAGCTGCGGGATCCACGGCGGAGCGCCGGTGCTCGACCTCGATTATGCCGAGGACAGCTCGGCCGGCTGCGACGGCAATTTCGTCCTAACGGACGACGGCAAGCTGGTCGAGGCTCAGATCACGGCGGAAGGCGGATGCTTCGACGAGGAGGAGCTGCTTCGCCTGCTTCGGCTGGCCCGGATCGGCTGCGCCGAGATCTTCACCGCGCAGGACCGGGCGACGGGGCGATGAGGAAGCTGGAGCCGGGCCGGCTCGTCATCGCCAGCCACAATCCCGGCAAGGTGCGCGAGATCGCCGAGCTGCTCGGGCCATACGGGATCGAGCCCGTCTCCGCCGCCGAGCTCGATCTGCCCGAGCCGGACGAGATCGGCGCCACCTTCATCGACAATGCCGACCTCAAGGCGCGCGCGGCGGCGGATCTCACCGGACTGCCCGCCCTCGCCGACGACAGCGGCCTGTGCGTCGAGGCGCTCGGCGACCGGCCGGGCATATTCTCCGCCCGCTGGGCCTATGCGCAGCCGCGCGTCGATCCTGCGGCGGATCCGGGGCAGATCGACGGCGAACGCGACTTCAACCTGGCGATGC